>CANGOA010000006.1 GCA_947455255.1 Flavobacteriia bacterium
ATTTTTTCATATGATATACGCATATCCAGAAAAGTTAGAAAAATTTAAAGCCATGTCTACGGTGTTAGATGTGGTTCAGTTTCTATCTGTACGAGTAAAAGAATTAGATCAACTATTAATCAATCCGCCATACTATACGTTTGAAATCCCTAAGAAAAGTGGTGGAGTACGAACCATCACTGCACCAGAGGAAGCATTAAAAAAGGTGCAACAAACGATCTTGAAACAAGTAGAGGAACTTTATCACAAACCAAGTTCTGTGTATGGATTTGTTGCAATGGATGAATCGGAAGAATATGCTTGTCCAATTGTTGCAAATGCAGCAAATCATATAAATAAGCACTATGTATTGACTGTGGATATACATCATTTCTTTGAATCGATTAAAACACAAGATGTATTTCAACTATTTACCAATGAACCGTTTTATTTCCCTGAAAAGATAGCATTGATACTTACACGATTGACGACTTACAAAGGATATTTGCCAACGGGAGCTCCAACTTCGCCGATGCTTTCAAATCTGATTTTTCGTGATATTGATCAAAAATTGGAAGACTTAGCCAATAAAATTGGGTTTACCTATTCACGTTATGCGGATGATTTAACCTTTTCAAGTAACGAACCATTTCCGGTGGAATTTCTAGAACAAATTGAAAAGTGTATCCAACCTTTCACCTTAAACACTAAAAAGACACGAATCAAAAAACAATCGCAGCAACAAAAGGTTACTGGAATATTGGTCAATGAAAAAGTGAACATTGATCGCAAATGGATCAAACAATTACGTGCTATGTTACACGATTTAAAAATCAATGGAGTAAGAAAGGCTTCCTTCAATCATTTTAAAAAAGCAAACCAAGAATCTTTTTTCATCCATCGACTTAGAGGTAATATTGCTTTTTTAGGTCAAGTGAGAGGGATATGTGATAAGGAATATAACAAATATCAATTTGAATTTGACCAACTGGTTATAAAGAATCGGGTGATACGGCCTAAATAAAACATTATTTTTTAATTAACGAATGTTTTTTTAAAATATTTTTAAATAATTTTAAGTGTATGTTTTTCAATGGTATATATTCAATAGAATAAAGTAAAACTTTAATTTTTTGAGTTGGTATTGGGGTTTTCAATTAGGAAAATCCCTTTTTTATTTCTATATTTGCAAACCGAATTACACAAGGAATACCTAAAATTTCCTTTGTTATTTGATCATAAGTAATACTATGTCTAACCCCGGATTGGGAGTTCCTTAATCCAAAATCATAAATCAAAATGAAAAGTTAACCACGTAAGTGCATGGCTATTTTATTGCCTTTTTTTTAAAAAAAAATAATTGCACAAAACTAAAATCTAACAAGCAAAACGTAAAAAACTTACGTACTTCAAGTTATACCTTTGTAAAACACTTAAAAACCATCAGTTATGAAAAATCTAAACATCTCTTTTTTCGCTTCTATGAATAACCAACTGATTGGTAAGTATTCTTTTAATACAAGGGTCTTCTAATTTTCTGATTCGGTGTAGACACGTTGTCTATATCTAGTTAATCTGGTTGCGGCCGGAGTGGATTTTTATTCTCTAATTTTTAAAATTTAAATTGTATGGAAACTATTGGTAATGGGTTGTTTAACTGTGTAAATGAAGTAAAAATGTTGAACGAAATTAGAAGTGTTGCATATTATGCTGCTAAAAACAAATTACGTGATGAACATTTGTTTTGGTTGGAAGACATAGTGCAAGATGTGGTGATCAAAGTGTATCACAACTTGGATAAATATGACATAGATCGTGCAAGTTTTAAGACTTGGGTAAATCGTATTGCAATCAACGAATGCATTGATTTTGCGAAGCGAAGTGTTGTACGCAATACCGTGCGCATGGAAGTGCTTGGTGGAACCTTTGAAAGTGCAGACGATAGTGATTACTGGTCACGCGAAGAAATGTTTGACGCGATGGAGAATGCGATGTTGCGCTTGAGCGAACAAGATACTCAACTCTTGACGTTGAAATATTACGAAGGGAAGTCTAGTCGTGAAATCTCGGTAATTACTAACATACCTGAAAATCAAGTGCCAGTTTGTATGCAGCGCGCTAGAAAGCGCCTGCAGCAACTAGAATGGAGTGGAAGTATGGCAGCATAAAAATATTGATACATGTTATATTGTATTAAACACATCGTATAAGAAATAGAATATTTTAAGGTGAGTTTTGAAAATTAGGTTTTTTGAGGCAAACAAAAAATTAAATACGCAGTTTACTCAAGTAAATGAGGAATTTAATTTTGAAGTTGAACGAAGAAAAAACAATTTTCAGAGATCACCTACAAAACAACAATAAATGATGAAAGACTTAGAAATTAAAACAACAGACATGAAACTAGTAGCTTCTGTAGAAAATGCAGTAGAAACAACTTTGTACCTAAACAACTTATATGCAGACAGTATGGAATACCATTATTTGTTGCCTTGTGCTTAATAATATATATAACGATGAAATCAATTAAAAACTGGGAAGTATACCACGGAATAAAAAAAACACCAACAACTTTATTTAATACTGAAATTATGATTTTAACCTTGGAACAATTTAAAAACCAATTAACTGAAAAACAATTAACAGATTTCTTAGCGCACATGAATAAGATTTACGATTGTGAACAACTCGGAGATCGTGAAATCAAAATGTGTTACTTAGCATATTTATGGAAAAATAAAAAAGTGGTTTTAAATGATATGGGGTACGATATTCCTGATGCAACATCGCTAGGGATTGATTTATTGGCAGATTATGAGATTGCTTTTGAAGCTGGAGAAGGCGAAGGTGGTGGAGTGAATTTAGGCGTGCTTCACGATTACTATGTCTTCCAAGATTTAGAAAAATTAGTATAGGTATCGTTTATGAATATCTTGTTTATAAATTAACCTCAAACCGCTAAATTTTTCGATACTTAATACATGATTATAACTATTTTTATTCGATTATCAGTTAGTTAACAGAATTTTAGATAGATACTTAATTTTTAATTTTATCCTTAAATCTTTACCCATGGAAAACAACAACAATACAACCTCTAAACCGCTATTTCTAGGTACATGTGTACTTATCGGACTTTTTTTATTAGGATACTTTATTTATAAAGGACTGAAAACATTTAGTGATAAAGATCGTGTGGTGACCGTTAAAGGGTTAGCAGAAATGAATTTAAAAGCGAACCAGGCGTCTATTACCATGGAGTTTTCCTTCTCTGGAGATGAACTAAAAGACTTAATTCAACAAACGGAAAGTAAAAAGAAAGCAATTATTGCCTATTTGAAAAAGAAAGGATACAGTATGGATGAAATTGGTGTTGGTAACATTGACATTTCAGACAAAGAAAAATATTACGAAACAGAATGGGAAAATGGGCATGAAGTACAAGTGAAAATTGACCGGTATACAATTTCTCAAAGACTGTCAGTATATTCCAAAAATGTGAAAGAAACAGAAGATATCTCTGCGAATATCAATCTTGATCTAGTGAGTGCTGATTTAACTTCTAAATTAACGACTGACTACTATTTCCCTGAATTAAATACGATTAAGCCAAAATTGATCGCTGAAAGCACAAAGAATGCACGTGTTGCTGGGGAACAATTTGCGAAAGATTCAGATGCTTCTTTGGGTAAAATTAAAACGGCATCACAAGGACAAATTACTATCGCTGGCGAGTATTACTATGGTGAAGAAGGCGCTGAAGGAAATTCCAAACCAGAAGAACCATATTTACAGAAATGTCGCGTGGTAAGTACAATTGTTTTCTTTTTGGAGTGATAAATTAATCAATAAACAGATGGCTATTAAAATTCTACATACTGCTGATTGGCACCTTGGAAAAAAATTAGACTCGTTCTCTCGTATGGAAGAACAAGTGGAAGTAATGGACGAAATTTGTTCGATTGCGGATGATCAAAAAGTGGACATGGTAATTGTTGCTGGTGACTTGTTTGATACGTTCAACCCACCTGTGGAAGCAATTGAATTGTTTTATAAAACCTTAAAAAGACTTTCTGCAAATGGAAAACGTCCGGTCATCGCTATTGCAGGGAATCATGATAGTCCGGATAGAATTGATGCTCCGAACCCGTTAGCAAAAGAATGTGGGATTATCTTTATTGGTAACCCCGATTCTGTTTTAACTCCTTTTAAACTGGAGGACGGATTTGAAATCACAAAAGTAGATGGGAATTTCTTTGAGATCAAGCATCCGAATCATCCTTTTCCAATTCGTATCATTGCAACACCATATGCGAATGAAGTTAGGTTGAAAACGTATTTAGGAGCAGAGGAAAAAGACGATGCACTAAATGCACTTTTGAAGAATAAATGGCAAGATTACGCGGATAACTATTGCGATGCAAAGGGGGTTAATCTATTAACTTCCCATCTATATATGTTAAAAAAAGGCGGCGAAATCTTAGAAGAACCAGAAGGCGAAAAACCATTAAAAGTAGGGAATGCGGAAGTGATATATACAGAATGTATTCCATCACAAATTCAATATACTGCATTGGGTCATTTACACAGTTACCAAGCAGTTGGAGGTCATTCGAATCCCGTTATTTATTCGAGTAGTCCATTGGCCTATAGTTTTGCGGAAGTAGGTAGGGAGAAAAAAGTGGTAATTATCGAAGCTGAACCTGACAAAGAGGTGATAGTGTCTCCAATTGGATTGAAGAAAGGGCGCGAATTACACCGCAAAAAGTTTGATTTTATCGAGGATGCAGTTACTTGGTTGCAAGATAATCCCTATACTTTGGTTGAGTTAACCTTAGTAAGTGATCAATTTCTGACCAACGATGAATTGAAAAAGATTCATGAGAGCCACGACGGGATCATCCATATCATTCCTGTAATTCGTCAAGAAGACACTGGTAAGCAAATTGAAAACCAGGTAAATCTCGATCAAAATATGGAAGGTTTGTTTATCGATTATTTTAAATCGAAAGAGAAAGGACAAGAACCAAATGAAGAATTAATGGCTTTGTTTTACGAAGTGTTGAGTACGCAATCTGAAAATTAATTACCTATGTTACCATTAATTTTATCCATTGAAGGTGTTTATTCCTACCAAGGAAAACAAACAATTGATTTCGAACAATTAACGAATGCTGGCTTGTTTGGTATTTTCGGGAAAGTTGGATCTGGAAAATCAACGATTTTAGAATCGATTGGATTTGTTTTGTATGGTGATACAGAACGGATGAATTCGAAAGACAAGATTTCATACAATATGTTGAATTTAAAGTCAAATAAAGCTTCGATCGAATTTGATTTTTTAAATTTTGAAAACAAAAAATACCGTTTTGTAGTATCTTGGAAACGAGAGAAAAAGTTTGAAAAAATAAGTTCTTTTGAACGTTCTGCTTATGTTTGGGAAGGTGGTGTTTGGAAGCCTTTACCAACTTCGAATGCTGCTGAAATAGTAGGTTTATCCTATGATAATTTCAAACGAACCATTATTATTCCACAAGGAAAATTTAAAGAATTTTTAGATTTAACAGGTTCCAATCGTTCAGAAATGATGAAGGAAATTTTTCATTTACAACGATTTGATTTAGCGCCAAAAGTTGGTTCACTAAAAAAGAATGCAGAAACTATTCAAAGTGAATTTAGAGGGAAGTTAGAAGGGTTTGAAGAGGTAACGGCAGAGATTATTGAAGCGAAGAAGCAAGAATTAGTTCAGGAACAAGTTGGATTAAACACGAAGAAGGAGGAGTCTAAACAACTAACCCAGGCATTTAATGTAATGGAAACGTTGAAAAATGATTTACAAACATTAAAAGATAAAAAAGAAGCACTTGCTACCTTAAACGAACAAAAGGAAGCGATTCGTTTGAGGGAACAGCAGCTAAATCGATATACATTAGTTGAACGTATTTTTAAAGCGATCCTCCAAGATTCGAATACTAAAAAGCAAGAATTTCTTCAAAAACAACAACAAAAAGAAGCCATTGAACTAGAAATTAATTCACTTGAAACGGAATTAATGGCGTTAAAAAATAAGTTGAGTGTATTTGATGAAAACAAAGATCAGTTAGTACTCAACAAAAAGAAAGTAGAGGAATATGATGGAATCCTTCAATTAAAACAATCCGAGAAAGCGCATGAAGAAATTCAGAAAAAAATTACGGAATTTGAAAGTGTAAAAGTAAGTCTGATAGAAGAGGAATCTACTGTTAAAGACACATTGAAACGTGTCCAAACGGAATTAGATGCTTGTAAAAAGAAACGTATCGATCCATCCCTTTTGTTTGATCTTGGGGCGTGGTATAATAACTACAATGCCAAAAAAATAAAAGTTAAAGAACACGAAACAAAGATCGAACAACTAGAAGTTGAGATCAATCAACATCAAAAGGTTTTTACGGATTTACAGGTAGACCAAACTTCCTGGAGAACATTCTTTGATACACAAAAGATAAAAGTAGAAGCGGAGAGGGATGAGTTACTCAGTCAAAATACAAAAGCATTAGTAAGAAAAGAATTAGCTCATTTTTCGTCGCAATTACACGAAGGAGAAAATTGTCCATTGTGTGGATCCCTAGAACACCCTTCCATTATGAAAGTTGAGGATGTTGGTGAATTATTGAGCGAACTGGAAAAAGAAATACAAATCAAAAATCAAGTATTACAAACAATAGGTCAACACTTTGCTACGCTTCAAACTTGTGAGCAACAATTGGAACAATCCAACAAATTATTTTTTGAAGAGAAAGATCTATTAGCAAAGACGAACGATGAACTTATTCAATTGAAAAATTCCTTTAGATGGAATGATTTTCCAATGGATACCACGGAGTTGTACGATCAAAAAAAGAACGAACTGAAAGCGGTAAATGATAAAATCACTTCGTTGGAAAATGAGCTTACAAAAACACAAGAGAAGTTAAACGGAATTACCGAAAAAATCAAGGGTATCGAAGTTGAAAGTCGGGAAATAGGCTTACAGCAAGTTCGTTTAGAGGAAGAACGTAAAGGAATTAAATCCAGGTTACAAGTGCTTCGTTGGGAAGATTTTACTACGGTAGAGTTAAGTCTAATAAGCGTTCAAAAACTACGTTTATCGGAAGAAAATGCACGAATTGAGGAAGAAATTAATACTACAACTAAACTGCACAACGAAAAGGAAAAACGATTTGGAGAGCAAAAAGCGGTGGCAAATGTATTAGCGGAACAAATAGGTGTTTTGAATACAAACCTAGAACAACTTTCGACTCAAATCAATCAGTTGCAAAATGACCATGGTTTTAATAGCACAGATGAAGTAATAGAGATATTAAACCAAGCGATCGATGTTGTTCGTGAAACTGAGAAAATCAATCAATTTCACATCGCTGTTGAATCTTCTCAAAAATTGATTCAAGAGTTAGAAGCAAAAGTGCAAGGTCGTGAGTTATCGATAGAAGAATATACGGCGATTGCACATAAATTGAGTATTTTGAATGAAGCTGTCGAGCTGCTTAAATCGGAGATGGCCAAAAAAGAAGGAGAGGTTCAACGATTGGAAGTTGAATACTTGAAAAAAGCAGATTTATTGATCGAATTTGAAAAAATAAACCAACGCGTAGCGAATTTAGTTACCTTAACAAATATGTTTAAAGGAAATGGTTTTGTGAATTATGTGTCAGGGATTTACCTACGAAACCTCGCGGATAATGCTAACGCTCGTTTTCACCGAATCACTAAAAATCAATTGAGCTTAATCATCAATGATAAAAATGAATTTGAAGTAATCGATTACTTAAATAATGGCGCGACAAGAAGTGTAAAAACCTTATCTGGTGGACAATCCTTTCAAGCTTCTTTGTGTTTAGCACTAGCATTAGCTGAGAGCATCCAAACGCAAAATTCAAGCGATAAAAATTTCTTCTTTATTGACGAAGGATTTGGAACGCAAGATGCAGAAAGTGTTGAATTAGTATATCAAACCTTACAATCCTTATTGAAAGAAAATCGCATCGTTGGTTTCATTTCACATTTAGCTGAATTACAAGAACGTATTCCGCAATCCATTACCATATTAAAAAATGACCAAACAGGAAGTTATGTTACCCAAAATTAAAACGGAAGATTTAACCGTGCACCACCATTTTGCACAGTATTTTAAGGATGAAAAATTAGAACCATATTTGTATGTTTTGTCAAAACAGATGGCAAATGGTCACATATGTATTCCAATCGATGATTCGATCAATGATGAACTTTTAGAAGGAGGGTATGAGATCATTAAACAAAATATCGTAGAAAGTGCTCTAGTCACTTTTGCTAAGTCCTATGATGAATCCAAGCAAACAGATTTAAAACCTTTCGTTTTTTACAAGGGTAAACTGTATTTGCAGCGTTATTTTGTCTATGAAAATACGATATTAGAAAAATTGAAGGCATTCGAAAATAATCTGTTATTCAATGAGCGCAGAAGCAAACTATCCAATCACAAAGATTTTATACTAGAATCAATTTCTAGAGAGGAGGATGTTCATATGTATTCTGATATCGAAAAAATCGATTGGCAAGCAATTGCTGCAATTAAAGGAGTACTGAATAATCTAACAATTATTACCGGTGGACCAGGAACAGGGAAAACAACTACCGTCGCAAAGATATTAGCACTGTTAAAACGCGTAGAAGGAGAAAATTTATCGATTGCATTAGCAGCTCCTACCGGAAAAGCAGCTATGCGTATGAAGGAGTCGTTATTGAATTCTGTAAAAAAATATTCGGATTTAGGTATTGATTCGATTGTCAATAAACTTGAAACGTTTACCATTCACCGCTTGTTGGGAACGAATCTAAATACCCCTTTTTTTAAACACAACAAGGAGAACAAACTCCCCTATGATGTAATAATCGTTGATGAATCCTCCATGATAGGGATGTCTTTATTTGCAAAATTAGTGGATGCCATACCAGATACATCAAGATTAATATTACTGGGTGATTCCGAACAACTAGCTTCGGTAGATGCGGGAAGTTTATTTGGGGACATTTGTATGTCGCAAAAAGACATCGAAAATAAATTCACAGCAGAAGAGGTGGATTTATTAAAACCGTTAATTAAATCCTACAGATTCGAGGAGGTTGCAATCATTGAAAAAAGTGGTTTTTTAAATGATAGTTTTGTGCGATTAAAAAAAACGTATCGATATAATTCAAATTCAACCTTGGGTAGATTTAATTCATTTGTAATAGAAGGGAATACCGATGAATTAAAAAATATTCTAAAAAATAAGTCAACGGATGATTTGAAACTGGATATAACCTATAGTTCGACTTTTATCAATGATTTCATTTTAAAATACAAGGCTTTTATTGATGAAGATATTATTTCAGAAGCATTAAATAAGATGAACAATTGTAGAATTCTTTGTGCAGTGAAAGCTTCCGAAGAAGGTGTTTATGCACTGAACGAAAAGGTAAAGGATCTACTTAAAAAAGAATACAAAAATCAAAAAGATAAATTTAATCCTTCCACTGAAATTTTCAACAATCAATTGATTATGGTGACTAAAAATCAACCAGAAATGAATCTTTTTAATGGAGATGTTGGATTGATTCGTTATTCGGGGGGTAAACTAAAAGCTTTTTTCTCAAAACAAGAAAATATTGAATTAGATGGGGGAAAAGACTATGTTGAGGTTAACCCAGGTTTTATCGCATCTTGGGAAACAGTATTTGCTATGACCATACATAAAAGTCAAGGTTCAGAATTTAATGAAGTGATGGTGATTCTTCCCAAAAAGAAAGAAAATCGTTTATTAACAAGGGAGTTAGTATATACAGGAATTACTAGGGCAAAGGATTGTGCTTTCATTCAAACCTCAGAAGAAGTTTTGTATACCGCTGTCGCTCAACAAGTAGATCGCGTTTCTGGATTGAAAGATAGAATTCTAAATTTAAAATAGGATGGCAGTTAAACATTATATCGGGTCAAATAATACTACATTAGTAAACAAGCTTGCAAGTGTTCTATCGTATGAAAAATCACTTTTCGCTCCAACGTTTATTTGTATTGGTCATTCTTCTACAAAAGATTGGTTAGTAGAAGAATTGGTTCAAAAAATGGATATTGTAGGAAATTGTGTTTTCCAAAAACAGCAGGAATTAATTCAAATGATTCATGCGACACTAATTGAAACTAACTCCAAAAAGGAATTGTATCAATCAGATCATTTACAATGGTTTATTTTTAGTATTTTGAGATCTGACGGTTTTCGAACTGCTTTTCCAGATATTTCATCCTACTATGGTGATGATGCATTGATGCAATTCACCTTAGCTGAAAAAGTAACTGAATTATTAGAGGTTTACCAAGCTTCAGCAATGGATGTGATCAACGCTTTAAATAACGACTCAAGTGAATCGTTACATTTTAAATGGCAACAATATATTTGGAAGGAGTTACAACGATTAACTGAAAATAAATTTGCTTCCTTACCTATTATTTATCGTGAAATCAACGAAAGTTTACTTTCTAAAGAAAGACAGGAATATTTACACTCTAAAATCCCAAACATCCATCTATATGGAGATTTGGATTATACACCAGAATTTATTCAGTTTCTTAAAACCATTGCAACACATACAAATGTTACAATATACAGTGTAAGCTTTTCAAATGAGCAGAATACTTCGCGCTTTGTTAAAAATAACAACGCTTTTAGTGAAAAAAACAAGCTTTTATTTAAAGGAATAGAAGAAGAACTCCTAACAGAAAGTCCTGTTAAATTTAACGACACTTTACTTAGTAATATTCAATCCGAAATTGAAAATGGGGAACAACAAAGAGAGTATAATTTTAAAAGGAAGGATGATTCAATCACTATTTCTAATTGTTTTACTGAATACAGAGAAGTAGAGGCGTTGTGGAATTTTCTCATCCATCAATTTAAAAATAATGAAACGTTGGCTTTGAGGGATGTATGCGTCATTGTTCCTGCTATTGAAAAATATGCACCCGCCATCAAAGCTGTTTTTAATAATGACAAAGTTTCGTTGGATTATACATTTTATGATAGTAATTCGAAGATACAAGATTCACCTTATAAAGCGTTAATTGCATTATATGGGTTTGATGCAGAAGAATTTACTTCCAAACAAGTTTTTAGTTTGTTAGAATTTAAATACATACGAGATAAATTTGGGTTTAATGAAGATCTATCAATTATTAAAAAAGCAATTAACGATGCTTCAATCTTTCACGGATATGAAGGACAAGATACATTTGAAACACATTTTGTTTCTTGGAAAAATGGATTGAAACGCTTAGTTATTGGTGCTTGTGTAGAAAAAACAGATGAACAAATTCTTGGTTTTGGGGATGCATTTTATCCAATTTCAGAGTTTGAAGATCAAGCGATTTATGAGTTAATGAGATTAAATCACTTTGTAGATACGTTGAAACATTTTTCGAAGGAGAAAAATCAAGAAAGAACGTTAGCCGATTGGCAAATATTTATCAAGAACTCCATTGAAGAATTTATTAATATTACAGAATACGAACCAGCATATTTTGATAAAAAGTTGGAGCAACTTGCAAAATCAAGTGTGCTTATTTCATCCGAATTAATTCAGTTCAATGTAATTCAATATTATCTAACCAAATTATTCGAAAATCAAGATGTTTCAGAACGGGTTGGTTTTGGTGGAATCCGTTTTGTATCTCCGAATCCACGTATGGTAACTTCGTTTAAAATCAACTGCTTTTTGGGTTTGAACGGAAGTGATTTCCCGCGTTCGTTTAAAAAAATAAGTTTCGATTTAAGAAGTAAAGAACTAATTACCACTAGTAATGAATTAGACAAACATTTGTTTTTATCCTTGATTCAAGGAACGAAAGAGAAGTTATATTTGAGTTATATTGGTCAAAACGTGAAAGACAACAGCGTAATCCCTGCATCAACGTTGGTGGAAGATTTATTAGCTGTGTGTAAAAAATGGAAGATTACGGAAAAGGAACTCATTCATAAACATCCATTACACTCCTTTAGTACAAAATACAATAATCCAAATTTTCCAGGTTTGAATCGTTACGATAGTGATGCTGATACGCTGTCAGAATTACATATTGATTCGACTGCAACAAAAAAAGAAATGTTAAAACGAGATACAAAAGGTCGAATTATAATTCCTTTACACGAACTCATTCGATTTGTAGAGGATCCTGTTAAGCATTTCTATACAAAAGTATTAGGGATTTATTATTCGGATAAATCGATTGATTTGTCTGAAAGTGAGCTGTTTGAATTAGACCATTTAGAGAAATGGAACGTTAAGAATACGATACTTCAAGGTGAAATAATACAAGGTTTTGACGAAGAGAAAATGTATCAACGCTTAAAAATGAACGGACATTTTCCTTTGAAGAATTTAGGTGAGCGTGTAAAAAAATCAATCTCCACGGAAGCACAAAAAGTCGTAGAAAGTATCCAGACTAAAATAAATTTAGAACTCCAGGAATCGTTGCCCATATACATTGAGTTGGAGAATAAATATGTGATAGAAGGAAACATGGATTCCATTTTTAAGAATACATTCTTGTTTGCGACTGTCTCTAGTAATAAATGGAAATACCAACTTCGTGCAGCAATTCAGTTTTTAGCTGTTATAATTTCAAGTGATGAACGTATATCAAAAGGATACTATGTCTCGAAAGATAAAACAATGAATCTGGATTGTACTTCTGAAAATGCAATGAATTATTTAGTGCAGTTGTGTACCATGTATGAAGCTGGAAGTACAAATTTGAATCATTTTTCCATCGATTTTGGTGATAAATTAAATGATAATAAAATGTTCGAACATAAAAAAACGCCTGAGCAATTCGTTGATACTTTAGCTGGGTTAGTAAATGGCTATATGTCAACCGTAAATCCTTCTGAATATTTTATGAGAGAATTAAACAATGGATCTATGACGAATCAAATGGCAATGGATACATTTAAAGCGTATTTCACGACGACCAATGAATTATTAACTTCTACATTAAGCTAACTATGAATCCATTTGATGTTAAAACCGTAGAGTTATCGGGTGCTAACTTGATTGAAGCAAGTGCAGGAACAGGAAAAACTTTTTCGATAGCAGTTTTAGTTGTTCGTTTAATTATTGAAAAATCAATACCCGTTTCAAAGATGTTATTAGTAACGTTTACTGAAGCAGCAGCAGCAGAACTAAAAGAACGTTCCATTAAATTTATTCGTGAAGCCATTGAAGAATTTGAAAATGAAGGTTCATCTGGAAATTCAATGATTGAGGAAATTGTCAAAGATTTTGATAAGGATAGATACGAGGCGAAAGAGAATCTTTATAGCGCATTGCTGGAAATCGATCAAGCAATGATGTGTACTATTCATAGTTTTTGCCAACGAACATTGAATGAATTTGCGTTTGAAACAAACCAGGCATATGGGAAAGAATTAATTACCGATGTTAGTGCTATCAATGCGAAATATATACAAGAATTTATTCGAGAAGAATTAAGTAGTTTACCCGTTCTGATTTTGGAAGTTGTATTACCAATTTTTCATTCACTCGCTGGAAAAATTATTGATAATCAACTTGCCGGGAAAAGATATATTAAATCTACAACGGATGAGATTGATATTGCTATTTGCTTGAGTGAATTGAATGAATATGAAGAGTTTAAATTAAACTTGATTGATGAGACTCAACTGAATGAGATGAGGGAGGTGATTAAAAATTCAAATAATCGCTATGTTGTAAAATCACGACAAACATATATAGATAAAGTCTCCTCTATTGAAAATGCGATTACTGCTTTAGAAAAAAATGATCCAAAAACATTTAATAATTTATTTCCAGAATTATCCGAACAAGTACTACCTAGATTTGAAAAAATAAAAGCACTAAAAAATCAATTACAAGATTGGTTGATCGTAAACTTTATCAATTGGATTTCTTCTAAAATCGAAGTGACTTTAAAAAAGAAAAACCTTTTTACCTACGATGATTTAATCAATCAACTCTTCGAAGTTCGAATGAATGAAAACTTAAAACAAATTTTACGAGCTAAATACGATGCGATTTTTTTAGATGAGTTTCAAGATACAGACCAGAAACAATTCGATATCTTTTACAACCTATTTCAAGAAGATTCGACTAAAATATTATTTTACATTGGCGACCCAAAACAATCCATTTACTCCTGGAGAAAAGCAGACTTAAACACCTATTACCAAGCAAGAAATTCAATTTTGGAATCCAAACGATTTGATATGAAAGTGAATTTCAGATCAAGTGCCCAATTAATTGCTGCATTAAATCATTTTTTTGATCCAACTGGAGACTTCGATACGTTTGAAAATGGAGTAGAGGCTTCGGAACAAAATCGAATTAATTATATTCCAGTTTCTTCTGCAAACACCAAAAGTATAGGTTTGGTTATGAATAAGGTAGAGTTTCCACCAATTCGAGTAGTGAATCAACATTGTAATAATGATGAAATCTATGAATCTATAGAATTGACATTGAAAAACATATTTTTTGGAGGTTTTACATTGAATGATCAACAGGTGAAACCTTCCAACGTTTGTGTTTTAACCAGAACAAATAAGCAATCAAAAGCAGTCAAGGACATATTAAATAAATTATCGATTCCATCAGTCATTTCCGATGATGCTAAAATAATCGATAGCACGGAAGCAAAAGAATTGCTCTATGTTTTAGAAGCAATTTTAGCACCGCAAAAATCTACCATTCAAAAGGCGTTTTTGTCCTATTTATTGAATTACAAAGTTGAAGAAATTAAAGAATTAGATTTCGATTACTACGTAGAACGGTGTACTACTTATAGTAAAATTTGGGCAAAAGATGGTGTCTATGTAGCACTGAACAGTTTTATTGCTGATTTTAATATGATTCAAAAATTACAGGATAAGCAAATTGAAGGTCAACGCGTGATTTCGAATTTGAAACAATTGATAGAGTTGTTACAAGAAAAAGAATTAAGAAATGCATTTACCCCAAGTGAAACCTATACTTTTCTTCAAAATCAAATCAATGCATCGAGCGATCAAGAAGTGTCTGAATATGCACAACGACTAGAAAATGATGAAGATACAGTTAAGATCGTTACGATTCATAAGAGTAAAGGGATGGAATATGACATTGTAATTGCTCCTTTTTTAGATTTAGAGGATAATGAAAAATTTGAAGTTAGTAGTATTCGTATTCCTCGCGATGAACATGGAAATAACTATGTATATGTAACCAATCCAATTACTGATCAAAACCTAAAGCAATATTATACAATTCAACAAAAACAGGAAAATAGAAGATTGATTTACGTTGCTTTAACGCGTGCGAAATACAATTTAATTATTATTAATAAGACACATAGTAAGGGTAAAACGATTTATGAAATAACTCATTCTTTGACTGGATTTATTAAAGCATTACCAGGGAATACAAATACCATCGAAGTAATTAATCGCGAAGATTTAGAACGTGTTGCTAAAGGTAAATTAGTGACCGGATTGGAAGATGTTCAAGTGACGAAAAATCCATTACCATCGATCACTTTGACAGATAGTAAATATAAAAAAATGAGTTACTCATTTTTAGCCGCTCATCCTACCAAAGGATTTAAAGAGCAAATCGTTGAATACGAGTTTGGAACCTACGATCAGTTTGTCTTCAAAGATTTACCTAAAGGGGCACATATAGGTAATTTACTTCACGATATTTTTGAATACATCGATTATTCAGATACTTCTAAATGGATACATATTATTCAGAATGTTATTATTCGTTATTTACCTACCCAAAAAGATAATCCAGCATTTTCAGAGTCTCTACTGAAATTGATTGATCATACACTTCAAGCAAAAATCCAATTTGAGGATAAATCATTTCAACTTGCAACACTTATAAGAGAAAAACGTAAAAATGAATTCGAATTTAATTTCGCTATACCAAATAAATTTGATGTTTCGGAATTAGAAACCATTCTTAACGATGAAGTTAGGACGATTAAAACTAATTATAACGAAGTCCAAGGAATGATGACTGGTTTCATCGATTTATTCTTTGAACACGATGGAAAATTCTACATTCTCGACTGGAAGTCTAACTTCTTAGGAGATAGTATCGAAGATTACAACCAAACTGGAGTTGCTAACGCTATGAATGAAAGTAACTATCATTTACAATATTTGATCTATGCTTTAGCACTCGATAAATACCTCACATCAAAACTACCTGGTTTTGATTTTGAGCAACAATTTGGTGGTGTTATCTATTTGTTTTTACGTGGAAATAGGGAAGGGGAACACACTGGGGTTTATACACAAAAGGTGACAAAGGAAGAATTGAAACGACTTAAATTAGTGCTCAAAGTATGAATATTATACCCAAAAAGTACCCGCCAATTTCGGTAGAGTTTCAGAATTTACAAAAATCACAAGATAATATTGACTTTATCAAACGAGGTAAAGCTAATAAGGCTGTAAATGAGGGAGTAAATTCTTTTTCCTAAAATATATGTGTATATTTGTTCACGAAAACGAAATGTTCACGTAAACGTGTACATTTAAAATTTATGAACATGACAACGGAAGAAATTATAACCCAAGCGCTATCAAACTTAGAAAAAATAGCAAATCTAAGAGCGGAATTTGATATAATTGAACAAAAGAAAATAGATGGTTGTTTGAAAATAACCATAAATAATAAAGTGTATTTCTTAAATGCGAAAGTGAATAAAGAACTGAGAAATCAAAAAATAGAATCATTAATCAGTTACAATGAGCAATTCAAACCATTTATCGTCTTATCGACCAGAATTTCCTCAAGTGTTAAAACGCAATTACAAAAACATCAAATAGCTTATTTAGAAGCGAATGGAAATGTTTACTTAACTATGGATGATTGTATGCTTTGGATAGATACAAACAAAACTATTCAATTGGAAGAAAAATTTCGAAGCAGGATATACACAAAAACAGGATTAAAGGTTGTCTTCGAATTTTTAAACAATAATAAACTGATTCATCAACCGTATAGACAAATTGCAGAAGTAACAAAAACAGCAATAGGGAATGTTACGAATATACTTAAAGGACTTAAAGAAGAAGGTTTTGTTTTACAGTTGAATAAAAATGAAATTATTTTTAAAAACAAACAAGAGTTACTTGAAAAATGGACAAACGCATTTGAATACAATCTAAAACCAACACTAAAAATTGGGACTTTTAAATTTATAGATGAAAATAATTTTTACAATTGGAAAAACATTCAATTTGTAAACGAACTAACAGTTTGGGGAGGAGAACCTGCAGCTGATATCTTAACAAATCACTTAAGACCAGAAAAATTAACACTATACACTTCGGAGAACAGAAATGATCTAATGAAAAATTACCGCCTTGTACCTGACAGCAATGGAAATATTGAGATCTATAAAAAGTTTTGGAACGAGGATAGTAACATAAATAACGATAAAAATACTGCTCCGCCAATGGTAGTATATGCAGATTTAATAACCTCAGACGATAAAAGAAATCGTGAAACAGCAAAAATGATTTATGAGCAACACATTGAACAAAACGTATAAGGAACTTGCGATACCGTATTTTAATGAAGTTTTCAATATCATTGATAGTACATTATTAAAATTAAACATACCTTACTATTTGGTCGGCGTAAGTGCGGTTGCTTTGGAATTACTTAAAGAAGGAATCAAACCTTCTCGTGGTACTAAAGATATTGATTTTGCAATTATGATAGGTTCTTTAGCTGAGTTCGAAAAAGTAGTGGTTGAGCTTGAAAACGAGGGATTCAACAAAGTAAAAGCACCGTGGACATTCTTTCATCCAACGTATAACATTGCAATTGATTTATTACCGTTCGGACAAATTGAAGAAAATGACACAGCAAACTTCAACGAAAGATATACAGATCTTCATGTTTTAGGTTTTAAAGAAGTGATGCAACATGCTATTCCTGTAGCAATTGAAGAAAAATTTGCACAAATACCACCCTTACATGGTATGGTGATACTCAAGTTGATTGCTTGGAATGATCGACCAGAAGAACGTGATAATGATTTGAAAGACATATTATTAATTATAAAGGAATATTTCGATTTTAATAGTAATGAAATATTTGATTGCTATTTCGATACTTTCCCTGAGGAATTTGATAAAATCATTGTTTCAGCTAGGGTTTTAGGTCGAAAAGCAGCTGAAATTATTCAAGCTTCAGAGAAAGTAAAAAATAGAGTGCTCGAAGTATTAATGAATAACAATGCTAAACTAGAAAATTCACCCATCGCAGAACGTTGGGCTCGTGATAATGATTGGACGATTACTTATGCAGTAAGTATTTTAGAAAATTTCAAACTAGGCCTTACTGAAGTCATGAACCATTAAACATTCATCATCCATAATTTATAATCCCCAAAGTTATATTTCATACTTCATCTCGTATATCCTTCACAACCTAATAAACAACAACTATGGAAACTAAATTAAAACCAAGCAGAGAACAATTTTACAAATTTATCAATGATGTTTTATCAGAAGATCAAGCAGATGATTTTTATAATACCTACGATTTGGAAAATCAAGTCTACGAAGAAAATGGTAAATACGGTTTGATAAATTGCATCGGAGAAATCTTAATACTGCCGTTGTTTGATGATTTTAGGTTATTATCAAGCAAACCATTAGTACCAGGAAACAAAGTAGTAGCACAACAAAATGGCTTGTGGGGAATCGTTAAGGTAGATGGTGAATTAGGGGAGTGGATGATAGAGCCTATTTACGAATACATAAGTTATCCAAATACCATTGCAGCCTGTTACAAAGACCAAAAATGGGGTGTCTTAAACACAACGACCAATGAATTTATCATCCCGATGATCTGTAATCATATCTCCTTGGAAAATGGTTTTATCTTTTCCAACGGAATCGGAACGTTTGAAATTAATGGGAAGTGGGGAGTGATGCGTGAAGACGGTGAACACACCGAAGCCATCTTTGATGAAGTGGAACTTGATTTGGAACAAGCGGTTAAAGTCAGAATAGGGGAGACTTGGGGGTGGATCAACGAAGATAGAGAGTTTACCGAGGATGCGGATGAAGCGTACTATTGGTGTGGGATGTAAAATAGTTTTTTATTTATAACTTTATGTAATTCTGTAAAGTAAAACAATAATGAACAAACAAGAGCTACCCCCCAAGTACCCCTCAAGTACCCCTCAAGTACCCCTCAAGTACCCCTCAAGTACCCTACAACTTCAATTGAAGTAATTGGCTTAATAACAATCATCGAGGGTGAGATGTCTAGATTAGAAATTCAGAATGCAATTGGATTAAAAGATGCTAAGCACTTCCGTGAAAATTATTTAGAACCAGCGATAGCAGCTGGCCTAATCCAAATCAAATACCCAGATAGTCCAAATTATCCAAAACAAAAGTATTTACTAACTGAGAAGGGTTTAATGCTCAAAACGAATATGAAATGATGATCAATAGATTATAAATAAAAACGAATACTATGACTTGTATTGCAATAATTGAAGCAGCAAAAAGAGCTTCAGAATCAGTTCATAAAGAAAAACTAATTGCTTTTTTTGAAGATAAATCAAAAGATGTATTACATCAATTAGATATTCCGACCACCAGTGAAATGCATAACTGGAGTGGGGAAGAGTGGATTCAAAACTTAAATCAGGAAAACCCATTAATTACGGATGAGATAATTGATGAATTTGAAATTTGGTTGAATGATTTATATACTGAATATGCTATCTATCTTGATTTTATTGGTGGACACGAAATCTATGAATTGTGTGGGGTATTTTGGCGAGTTAATCCTGAAGATAGGGAAGTAGTTGGACCTACAACAGATAAAGACAATCTATGGTGATTTTTGGAAAGGAAGAAAGTAAAGAGTAGAGGTAAATATTAGACAACAATAATTTTTAAATTATGGGGACAAGTTCAAGCGACTATAATGACAAAAGAGCAAAAGAATTTGCAGAAAAAGCAAGTGAAGTAGCTAAGTATAAAAAAGAGTATAAAGAAGGGTGGGATGCTAAAATGGCAGAGATGAAAAGCAAGCGAACTCTTACTTTAGATGAGGAAAAACAAAAAGCTTTAGAAGAGCGTCAGCAAAAAGCCATGGAACGAAGAGAGAAGTTTTTGGCTCGAAAAAATAAAGAAAAATAAAACAACATGGTAGAAATTATAGCATCAGATTTTGAACTAACAGTCGTTGCGCAAAAGGAAGAAAATTATTTTTTAGCGGACAAGAAAAATGTCTTTTTTTATTTTGTTTTTTTTCAGAAAAAAGGGTATTACAATGAGGTAAAACAATTTTATATTCACCGATTTGAGTTGGCTGATTGGCTCAACAAAGTGATTAATAAAAAGGTTGAAAACGATCTAAATTTAGCTTCAGGATTGGTTTCTTTGTCTTTTCAAACAAATGGAGAAGATAAGATTCTTTCGATACAATATGATGAAATAGCATTTGAAGTAAATTTAGTGGAAACTGATTTCGGTAAACAGTTATTATCTGATGTTTCAATTCTAGATAAGATTGAAAGTGAAAGCATCAAAAAAGCATTTAAAAAGAAAATAATTTCAGCTGTTGTAGACGAATATGATGTAAATAAAAACTACACACTTTCTGATACTACTTTGCGTGCTGCTGCTTTCGAATTGAAAAGCTCAAAAACAAAAAAGACATGGCAGCGAACTTCCTATTTTTATGACTTATTAAAAATGGAACTTCAGGATACTGTTAAAATGAATAAGTATTTAGCGAGTGAATTAATGATGGGCTTGGAGATCGTAGTTGGTAAAACGGAATGTAACTGTTCTAACGATGGGTGTTTCTTTGACATGTTAAACACAGCCTACACCACTTTCTTTAAGGAAGAAGATTTAGTAACAGATGGTAAATTGGATGAAGAAAAAGCAGGAATTCAATTGGCTAAAATTTGGAAGGAATTAACTCCAAAACAACGTGTTGTATTGAATTTCTTGGATGACAGATTCGGCAACACTCCTTTGATTAATTTATACTTATTGACACCAAATACAAATGTTCAAGAATACATTTTCAAAATGACCTATCCTTACCAACCGGATTCGGAGGATGATTTGTTTGTTCGAAAAATTGCTAGTTGGGTGGAGTTTTTTTCGCGTTAAAAATGTAGTTTTTATACATCAGATTTAATTTCAATATTTTCTAAACAAAAATCATTAGATTTAGTGTATTATTTAGATCAGTGTTAAATATTAATTTTAGTTTATGAGCAATAAAACACAAAACATAAAATCGTTCAAGATAATTTATCCCCAAATATATTCATACATATTACCTAAACGAGATCAGAATAACGGATCACAAAAAATTGGATATACAGAGAAAAAAAATGTTGATGAAAGAATACTTCAACAAGTAAAAACAGCAGCTTTTACAGAAGATTACACCAAACTTTGGAGTGCTCCAGCTTTTTTTGAAGGAGAAGAAGAAAGTTTTATTGATAAAACATTTCATAAATTTCTTATTAAAAAAGGAATAGAAAAAAAAGATAATTTAGGGGATGAATGGTTTTATTTTAATGGAGAGCCTTTAAAATCAAAGACTTTGCTCGATTTATTTCGAAAAGAAGGGTTTGCAGCTCTTCAAAATGATAACAAAAAGTTAGATTATACATTGCGTTCGGAGCAAAAAGAGGCTGTAAAAAAAGCGCTTGAGTATTTTAAAGATAATGCGAAAGGAGAATTTCTTTGGAATGCTAAACCGCGTTTTGGGAAAACATTAGCTAGCTATGATTTAGCAAAACAATTAGAAGCAACAAAAGTACTTATTGTAACCAATAGACCGGCAATTGCAAATTCCTGGTTTGATGATTATCATACATTTATTGATGGATATGCTTTTATTTCAGAAACATCTTCTTTAAATAATAGACCAACACTCACTAGAGAGCAGTATGTTTCAATTAAACCAATAAAACCACAATTTACATTTCTTTCTTTACAAGATTTAAAAGGCTCTAAATACTTTGGTGGGAATTTTGAAAAATTACGTTGGATAGCTGATTTAGAATGGGATTTATTAATTATCGATGAGGCACATGAAGGTATCGATACAGGTAGGACAGATGCTGCTTTTGATATTATTAAACGTAAACATACGCTTCATCTTTCAGGAACTCCTTTTAAAGCTTTAGCAAATGAAAAATTTCCAAAGGAAGCTATTTATAACTGGACATATTTGGATGAGCAAAAGATAAAGTATCAAGAATTAGAAGAAGGTGAATTCGGTGACCATACAGATTTACCTGATTTAAAGCTGTTTACTTATCGTATTTCCCAAATGATAACGAATGAAGTAAATGAAGGAATAGAAATCGATAATGAAAACGTTGATTATGCTTTTGATTTAAATGAGTTTTTTAGAGCAAAAGACAAAAAATTCATAAGAGAAAATGAGGTTATAGAATTTTTAAATAATCTGACAGAAAATAAAAAATACCCTTTTTCTACACCCGAATTAAGAGAGGAGCTAAAACATACATTTTGGTATGTTGGTAATAGGGTTGAATCTGTAAAAGCTCTTGAGCAACTTTTAAAAAAAGATCCAGTTTTCAAAGAATATGCAATAATTGTTGCTGCTGGAGATGGTAGAAGTTTCGAAGAAGAAGAAAATGATATTAGAGGCAATGAAAAATCTTTTGAAAGAGTAAAAAAAGCAATTTCAGAAAATGAAAAAACAATTACCCTTTCATGTGGTCAGTTAACGACAGGAGTTACAATTAAAGAATGGTCTGCAGTTTTAATGTTGACAGATATTAAAACTCCTTCTTTATATATGCAGGCAGCGTTTAGGGCTCAAAATCCTTATAAAGAAATTAGGAATAGTGAGTTGTATGTTAAAAAATCTGCATACCTTTTTGATTTCGCACCGACGCGAGTACTTGAAATCTACGATCAGTTTGCTAATGGTTTAAATCCAAAAGCAGCACAAGGTGAAATAACAGAAAAAGACAGAGAAGAGAACATTCAAGAGCTTCTTAACTTTTTCCCTGTTATATCTGAAGATGTTAATGGAGAAATGATAGAACTAGATGCAAATAAAGTTCTTACATTTCCAAATGCTTTGGCAGCAACAGAGATTGTGAATGCACGTTTTATGACTAATCTTTTATTCAACGATAGCTTAAAGGGAGTATTCAATTTCCCCAAAGAAGTTGAAGATATTTTTGATAAAATGCCAATCGAAAAAAATAAAAGTGTACAGAAATCTAAAACTACACTTAATCTAGAAGATGCAAAAAAAATCAATGAATCAAAAACGACCAAAATAAGTGAAAACACAGAAATTATTCTAGGAGAAAAAATATTCAAATCAAATACTGAACGCGTCGTAGATAATTTACTTAATAAAAGTGAAAAAATATCTTCCAATGAATTAATAGAAAACTTTACTCAAGTTGCAGAACCACTTATTGCAAAGTACAAGGAAGTATATAAAACTACCCAAGCAGAAACTAATGAGGCAACAAAACAAATTCAAGAAAAAGTTAAAGTAGTTGCTGAGGAGTTTAATAATTCAGAAAATAAAGACTCTAATGATTTAAAGAAAAAGTTAATTGAAATATTAGAAGTTGATTTTGTTCAAAATAAAGTAGAACAAAAGGAACAAGAAGTTATTGAAAAAGTTCAAAAAACCAAAGAAGATGAAATAAGAGATAGGTTGCGTTCCTTTACTCGAACAATTCCAATGTTTATTATGGCAAATTCATCAAGAGATGAAATTACAATTGACAATTTTGATTTAGAAATTACCGATGAAGATTTTATTGATCTTACAAGCATAACCAAAGAAGAATTTCACAAATTGCGTGATGGCTTTGATTATGAAGAAAATGGCGTTAGAAAATCATTTCAAGGTGTATTTAATAAATATAGATTCAACGCATCTATTGCTGAATTTAGGCTAAAAAAAGACCAATTATCCAATTATTTTATTTCCAAAGATGATATTTTTGAGCTAATACCCAATCAAAAAACAAATCAAATTTTCACACCGAAAAAGGTGGTACAAATGATGGTTAATCAGTTGGAAGAACATGATCCATCTTTATTTACTAGAACCGATAGTACTTTTATAGATTTGTATATGAAGTCGGGTATGTATATTACTGAGATAGTAAAAAAACTATTCAATAATACTCGAGAACATTATAAGAGTGATAACGAATGTTTAAAACACATTCTGGAAAACCAAGTGTATGGACTTTCTCCAACACCAATTTTGCAAGGTATTACCCAAGCCTATATTTTTGGCTTTGATACTGAACAAAACATTTTACGAAAGAATTTTAGATATCATGATTTATCTTATGATGCCCAAATAGTATTAGCACAACATAAATTAAAAGAACTTTTTAACCTAAATGAAAATATGAAATTTGATGCTGTAGTAGGAAATCCACCTTATCAAGAATCTACAGGGAAAACTGACGATCAAGATAAAGGTAACACTAAATATATTTATTATCACTTTCAAAATATAGCAGATCTTATTTCGAATAAAACATGTTTAATATATCCATTTGGAGGGTGGTTTGATTCACCGTTTAGTTTCGATAAGTTTGGAGAAAAACTTCTTTCAGATAAGCATACAATTTCAATTAATGCTTACGAAGGGACAACAGATAAACGTGCTTGGTATCGATTAGATAAGGATCCAGATCCTTTATTTGGTAATGATGCAAATTTATCAGCAGGTATTGCTATTGTATTTAGAAATTTAAAAAATAAGGGGAAGGATTTTTACTATTCAAACCGAGTTTATTCAGATAAAAAAGTTAAAGTAAAATTTGATGACTGGGAGAATTTAGCTCCAAACCCTGATTTTATGGAATGGACAAAACTACTTGGAAATAAAAAAATTAAATCTAGAATTAAAAAAGGTATTTTTAGTATAGAATCAAGTTTTGTTCAAAAAAATCCTCAGAAAGTTTCTTTCAATAAAGAAGATTGGGATAATCCAATTCAAATATTAACAAATGATAAATCAGGCTCTGCTGGAAGAGCAACTTTGTTTTGGGCTGACAAAGAAATAATTAAAAAAGGGATAGAATATATTGACCTTTACAAGGTAATTACAACTTCGGCTTACCCGAAACAAAAGTTTTCTTCGGGTAAGCCGACAATAAAAAATGTTCAACAAAGATCGAAAGAATTAATTGAAATTCTTCCAAAAGGTTCAGCGTTTGGGGCAAGCAGACTTGCTTTGTTTATGTCTGAAAATAAGAATGAATGCGATAATTTCATTAAATATTCACAAACTCGTTTTTTCGCATTTCTTCTTTTACAAGAACCAAATCAAAGATCAACAATTGGAAGTATAATTTTAGATCAAGATTTTAGTGAAAATTCAGATATTGATTGGAATAAATCAATTTCTGAAATAGATTTTCAGTTATATTCTAAATATGAATTAAGTCAAGATGAGATTTATAAAATTAATAATCATGAATAATTTCAGATTTAAAAATTATTATGAGTAAGTTGAATTCTATTTTGATCGACATAAAAGAAGATTATTTAGAAAAAAATAATAATTGTTTAGATATTCTTTTGCAGGATAAAACTTCTGCAAATAATATTATTTGGGCTACAGATTCGTATGAACCAAAAGGTGAAAATTTTTCTCCTATCGCATCTATAACTTCAGATTTAGTTACAGGAAATAATGGGGACTTAATTCAGCCTAGAGCTGTAAAAAGTAAGGAAGATCAATTGTTAAGAACACGAGATAAAGCGGAGGTATTTACTCCACTTTCAATCGTTAAACAAATGAACGAGGCTTGTGATACTAAAAGGGTAACTAAACACAATTGGCAAGAATATGTTTATTTACTCAAATTAGAAATTACTTGTGGTGAAGCTCCATTTATCGTTTCTCGTTATGATCCTGTTTCTGAAAGTCAGCAATTATTACCATTATCAAAACGTGTTGGATTTTTAGATTATAAATTAAAAACGATATCAAAATACTGTGACAATCACGAAGAATGGGTTGAATGGGCGGTTAAAGCTTTTCAAAGTACATATGGTTTTGAATGGCAGGGAGATAGTTTATTGATTGCAAGAGAGAATTTACTTTATACGTTTATAGATTATTATTCTGCAAAATTCAATACCACACCAAGTATTGAGCATCAAAAAGAGATAGCAGAGATTATTGCTTGGAATATATTTCAAATGGATGGTTTGAAATACGTGATTCCAATGAGTTGTAAGAGTGAAAATAAAGTAATTGAGGGTAAACAAACATTATTTGACAAAGAGGATGACCAAATAGTTGAACTTCCCTGTCCTGGTTGTGATAAAAAAATAGCTACAAAACACAATGGTATCTATGTGAATATTATGGATTGGGTAAAAGGTGAAACAATCAGATTTGTTGATATAGCATGTAAATAATATTCCTTTCGGATAAAATTGAACTAACTAAATAGCAAAAAAAAGTATTATGGATTATTTATTTTGGAATAAGAATTTGTGGGATTACTTTTTTAGAGAAGATTTAAAAAACACAAATTACAAAATTGTTCTTGCTGTTAATGAAAATGTTATTCTCGAAATTGGCTCTAAATTTAATATAGAGAATCCTTTAGAAGACTTTATTAATGCTATTAATGAAGGGCCTAGTGAAATTGTCGACGGTATTCAGAAATTTAGTACCAAAAAGAAAGATTTAGACATTTTGAATAAATCAAATTTTTATTTAAAAGAAAATTCTATTTTTTCAAAGTTTGGCACTAAAATTCCAAGATGGTCTGATTCAAAAGAAGAATGCTTGTTGACTGGTTATCTAGCCTATTTGGTTCTAATGATTACAGATGAAAGTCAATATTGGTCAAATGTAAATTCTAAACTTAACATACAAACAAGATCTGTATCTCAGAATCTTACTCCATCTTTCTTTGATTATTTAAAAATATGGGCAAAAAAGAAAGGATATAACTTTTTTTTCAAAAACATATATACTACAAAAAAAAATGTTGGCACAATTTATAGTCAACTACCGCTAACTCTTGAAGAGGAAAAACAAATTATCACATCATTGTATTATGCGAAAGTAGAAGATCCTGAAGAATATTTGATTTTAAAAAACAAGCCTACTTTTGAAATAATTGAAGAATTTATTGAAAACCAAAAAAGCTTTCTTAATAACCCAACAACAAAAGAAATAAATGATTATTCTAGTGAATTAAGATCTGTTGTTTTTGATTATGTATTTCAAAATTTTGATAAATACATCACATTTTGTGAAAATTCCAATGAGATCGAAATCAAAAAGGCTCTCGAATTAAGGAAAATTGTTAAACAAAATATCAAGCCAGAATATTTTTTATGTATCGAAGATCATAAAATTAAAGGTGTGTTATTAATAAATACAAAACTTAGTAATTCTATAAAAGAAGGTAATTTATTTTTAAAGTGTAAGAAAAACGTGTACAATCATGATACTAGATTCTATCGAAATGTAAATGATGACGAAGGTAATTTTTATAAAGCCTATTTTTTTGATGAAATATTTGAATCAGGTAAATATAAAATCTTTAATAACAATATTGAGACACATCTTGAATTTGAAGTTCCTACTTTCCCTGACTTCAAACAACCTATTTGGTATAAAGATTACTCAAGATTGAATCGAGATTTAAAAATTATTCAGTTAAATAAAAAGATTGAATTTGATATTAATAATCCTTATAAAATAATTACATCATCTGATTTTGAATTTGAAAAGGAAGAAATTGACAAATATGGAATAATAAATTTGGGGGTTAATTTTAAAATTAATGTTCAAAATAATTCTGATATATTTCAAATATTTACACTTTCTCTGGAAAAAATTGAAACAAAATTTGAATTAGCTGGAAAGGCTATTGAAATTACTGATAAGGAATTTGAAATTATTTTACAAGGGGCACCTGACGGAAAAAGAGGTAGTACGTCATACTTAAATAAAATCCCAGTTACTATTGGTTTTAATCCTACTTCAATAACTAGAATAAAAATTTACGAACCAAATAATACATTAATTGAAATTTCTGATTTCAAGCAAAACGATCAAAATTTAGATACTTTCTATTCTACTCATATTAATAATCTTAAAGAAGGGGATTACAAAATCGAAGTGTATAATCTAAATAATACTGTTATCAAAACAAAAGAGTTCTCAATCACGATTGGAGATTTTTCTGAACAACGTTCTGAAAAATATTTAAAGTACAATATCTGTGATTTTAATAAACTCACCACTTTCAAGATTGATGAAAAAACAATTGAAGAATATTCTTTAAAAATAACAAAAGAACTAATTGAGGAATTAATAGATATTTTAATAAAAGGAAAAAAGATTATAAGTGTTTACGATGATGATTTCAAATACATATTAAAAACACTTCTTAATAAATATAATGATTTTGATCAATTAAATACTATCAAATTAGAACCTTTAGAAATAGGCAAAAGAATTATATATATATTAGATAGTCTTAATATCATAGAACGAGAGTTTAATTATATAAAGACTA
The DNA here is from genome assembly GCA_947455255.1 of Flavobacteriia bacterium. Classification (GTDB taxonomy): domain Bacteria; phylum Bacteroidota; class Bacteroidia; order Flavobacteriales_D; family Crocinitomicaceae; genus CANHVK01. The sequence continues at coordinate 28,646 of CANGOA010000006.1, forward strand.
TTAACAAACCATATTGGATTTCCTCTAGTGTGGATAGAAGATATAACATAGTTGGCGCTTTATCGTTAGATGATATAAAAGAACTTAACAAGGTCACTTCTATAAAGTCAAACAACCAATCTATTAATAGATCAATAAATAAATATCAAGTCGTTTTTGAATTACCACGTCAATTCTATGTTGAAAAATGTGATGAAAACAAACTTCCTAAAACAGACAAATTTAAATATTTTCAAGATTTAGAGGAGTTTGATTTTGTATTTCAAGAACCAGAAGAATTAGAATTTATAATTGATAGCGACACCTTAAAATTAATTGACGAAAACATATTAATACCAATTAACAATATAAAAGTTTTGAATTGGTTTACTTTAAAATACGAAGCGATAATTCAAGACCAATTCAAGGAAATGCTCACGTATTGGGGGTATAAACTATTTGAAATTGAAAGTAAAAAGAAATATAATAATCGAGTTGTTAAATATTACTTTCTTTTTTCAATAGGTGAAAATGGAATTAGATATGCTTATTTTCCTTATGAACAAAGACATATAGCGCTTAGATTATACTTAAAAAAAGTAAAGTATTTTGATCTTTCACACTTAATCATTAGTGAAACGAATAATTCAGTTAGTCTAGATTTTGAATTCATTTCAAATCAACTTATAGATAATGTAATTACTGATAGAGAACACAAAAAAATATTTAGTGTTATAAATGATAATCCAGACAACATATCTGAATTTAAAACAATAATTAATTTTCAAAATGCTTTTAAAATCGATTTAGTTTTTAGAAAAATTATTCAATCCTATTTCTTATACGATAAAGAGAATCAGATTTTTGCCATTAATGCATCAGTTGTATTACCTGAAAATATAGAGAAATATCTTAATGGATTAAATGGATTATTGCCAATTTATTTCAAACATAATGCAATTCTACCAATCAGCAATTTAAATCAATTATTAACAAAAAACAGTGCTAATACTGAGGGGAAAGAAATTGAATTTAAAGCATATCAAAATATACCTGAAGAAATAGTTAGTAAAATTTCAAATAATTTAATTGGAGGACAGATGCATCTTCAAGGAAAAAATTATTTAGAAATTAAAATAGAAATAAAATGAAAAGACCTATCAAACTTGCAAAAAATCTGCAACAAAAATTTCAAACTTATATTGAAACAGACTTTTGGGCGTTAGATCCTGATTTCCAAAAAGCTAGACGAGAATTATTAAATGACGCTAATAAAAAAGCAGTTTTTCAAGAACCATGGTTTGAAATTGTAAGACCTTACAAATCTTCTGGTAAAAAGATAGATCAGCTAGATTTAAGTGATTTCAATCAACATCTTAATTCTGATGAACTTATTTTCTTTAAAAATCTTGTTAAATCGGGATTAATTGATGGAAATATAACTCTGTATAAGCATCAATTGATGATGATTCAAGAATATTGGAAAGGTAAAAACTTGGTGATTACAACAGGAACAGGTTCAGGTAAAACGGAATCTTTTCTTTTACCTTTGTTTTCTTATTTAAGTAAGTATTACCTTCAAAAAAGTAATATTCAAATAAATAATTCTAGTGAAGAAAACTTATGGTATTTAAATTATCAAATTAACGGAAATAATAGGCAATATACTGAAATCCCACATCGTCAATCCGACTGTGAGAATGCTTGTGTAAAAGCAATCATTTTTTATCCTATGAATGCTTTAGTTGCAGATCAAATGAATAGATTACGAGCGGCGTTAGCATCATCAGAAGCGTTAGATGTTTTTGAACAAGCAGGAAAAGGTAAATTGTATTTTGGAAAATATAATTCCACATTGAAGGTTGCAAGATATAATGGTAATGGAACACTTAAAAATAAGAGAGAAATTGCCAATGAAATGGAAAAACATTATGAGGCTTTTAAAAAAATAAAACAAAAAATTGATGAAAAACCAGAAGATAAAAGTATAAAGGAGCTTTATTCTTCGACACCTAATCCTTTTGGTTCAGAACTTCTCAACCGTTGGGATATGCAACAAACACCACCCGATTTATTTATCACAAATTATTCTATGCTTAATGTGATGATGATGAGGAATGAAGAAAATAATTTTTTTACTAAAACAAAGGATTGGCTTGAATCTGATCCAATAAATAATATTTTTCACTTAATAATTGATGAACTCCATTTAAACAGAGGTACGGCAGGTGCAGAGGTGTCTTGGTTATTACGATTGTATTTAAATCGTATTGGATTACATCCAGGTCATTCTCAACTAAGAATTTTAGCATCTAGTGCATCTTTAGAAGGAGATAAAGCGAATGAATTCTTGGAGGATTTCTTTGGTTATGATAGAAATACTTGTAATCAACATTTTTCAATAATTTCAGATGAATATTCAGATGTTGATAAACCAGATTTAGACGTATTGTCAGATGAAAAATTAATTAAAGTTTATGATTATCTACCTGATAAAAATTACGAAAGAGGTAATCCTGAAAAAATGGTACAAGAGATTTTTAATAAAAACGATCTGAATATATTTTTAGATAATGTTAAATTAGAAATTTCTTCAAAAATAGAATGTTGTTATCCAGATTACAGTAGAAAAACTATCAGTAAATCAGAATTAGCCCAAGCTTGTTTTCCAAATCAAGATAATTTTAATCAAGAAAAATGCTTAGAAGCGTTCTTGTATATAAGAAGTTTATTTGATGAACGATCTGACGGTAGAGATTTACCTAGATTAAGGATACATTTACTCTATAATAATTTACCAGGATTGTTTTCTAAAATGGATAGTTTATCTGGTTTAACAAATGATCCATTTAAGATGATGGATGATAACAAACGATTTGCTCAACTTCTTGTATGTTATGAATGTGGAACCCTAATGTACGGCGGTTATAGACATAATATAAATACAGAAAATGGGCTTGAGTTTGAAATGTTACCAGTACCTCAAAATTTAGACGCATCACCAGATTCGTATACACAAACAATTCCAGATTTTATGAGTTATAATGAATTTGTATTGTTTTGGCCTAATGAATTGAATAATAAACAAATTAACACTGATGCAGAACAGCCCTTTGATACCGCAAAATTCGGAGGTAGAAATATAGCGAATGGCGGACAATGGGTTTCCGCAAGTTTGAATCCAAGGAATGGTAGAATTAAAGAAGGTGCTTATAATGATAGTAATTGGGTTTTAGGTTATCTATTCAAACAACTTGTCCGAGATGAAGAAATGAAGGCATTACCATCACAATGTCCATGTTGTGCTCAAAAAAATCATTTTAACGCGCAAAGAACTACGCCCTTTAATCATTTTAGTACACCTCATAATAAAACAACACAAGTATTAACAACTCAATTACTAAAAGAAATTAGTAATGAAGTTGATAATAGGAAACTAATAGTGTTTTCTGACTCTCGAAATGCTGCAGCAAATCTATCTGCACGATTAGAATTAGATAATTATTGGGATAGTATGCGAAAAATTATTGCATATATAGCAAGGTATTCGGAGCAAGATCAACAAATGACTCAAAGAATTGAACAAATCCAAAATGTATCTTGGAGTGAAATAGACGACGACATTAAGGAGTATATAAAAGGAAAAGGACTCGTAGATGGAGATTTAATTCAAACTGCTGAAAGAAGGTCAGATAGGGTGCACTACGCTGAAGATATAATTAAAGAATTTTTAGCTAAAATTGAAGAAACGAATGTAGGAAATAATTTAAGAATTTCAATTGCTGAAAACATTCTTTCAAATGCAAATGCTACAAATCTAGTTCTAAAAAGACTATTAGAGAAAGGTATACCTCCAATGGGTAATACTTTTAAAGTTAGAATTTCAAATAATGGTCAAAATACTTACGTACCAATTAGAGATTTTGATAATTTAAAATGGTATAATTTATATAATCTAAAAAATGGATCGTATAACTTTGAAATAAATGGAAATCTAGATCAACGAAAACACATCAACGATGAACTAAAAAAAGAATTTACCAGAGGATTATTTGGGAAAAATCGTTTTTCAATTGAGATGATGGCTAAAGGATATGTTGCTTTTAAGGTAGAACAAATTCAAAATTTATTAACACAACTAAATATAACAGATCCAAATGAAAAACAAAAAATAGAAGAAGTTTCTAATAGTTTTATCAGAATCTTAGGATATAAATATAGATCAATTGCACATTCCGATATTATTCAACCAAATGATAGTAAAAATAATATTGTTGATTTCAGTTCTACACATCCCGTAAGACAATATTTAAACAAATGTTATCCTAATCAACTAAATATTCACAATCAAATTCTATGTTTACTTAATGGTTTTGGTGCAACAGTTAACAATCTTTACATTGGTGGAGTAATCGATCCTAAAGATTTTGATTTGATCTTGGCTAAAGAAAATTCAATAGTCTATATATGTAATAACTGTCAAACCCCACATTTACATAAATCAGGAGGAGTTTGTGCACATTGTTTTACAGATTTAACAATTCCGAATAATTTAACTGAAATAATCGCTGGAGATTTATGGAAAGAAAATTATTATACTCAAAACCCTGAAGAAGACATTATAAGACTACATTGTGAAGAATTAACAGGTCAAACAGATGATTTTGAAAAAAGACAAAGATTATTTAAAAATCTCTTTTTGGAAGGTGAAGTACAACAAGCTGAGCAAATTGATGTGATTTCAGCAACTACAACAATGGAAGTTGGTATTGACATAGGTTCTTTGAGTGCAACCTTAATGGGGAATATGGCTCCAGAACGTTTTAATTATCAGCAGAGGGTTGGTAGGGCAGGTCGAGGCGGTCAAGCTTTTAGCGTAGCCTTAACAGTATGTAGAAGTAGTTCTCATGATGCTTTCTACTATTTCAATCCAGATGCAATGCTTAATGCTAAGCCTCCTATCCCACTAATTCCAATTAGTTTGAATGATATTAAAGAACGTTTTTATTTTAAAGAATTATTACGTCAAGTCTCAATGAAAGGGAATCCAGAGTTGGAAGGTCAGTTAAATGAAAAAGATACTCATGGAAGATTAGGTAAAACATCTGATTTTAAAGAAAATAAAGATAAATTCAAAGATAATTTACTTGATTCAATTCAGCGTACCATAATAGACCCCGTTTTTACAACGTGGGCAAATTATATAAACATTAATAAGAGCATAAAGGATATAGAAGAAAAACTTAATATTGCAACAAAAAGATCCCCAATACCATCTGGTTTGGCTTCTGCATTAGCTGAAAATGGAATATTACCAATGTTTGGAATGCCTACTAATGTAAGAGTTGCATATTTAAATGGTGGTGGAGAAGTGGATAGAGAGGCAGAATTGGCACTCACGGAATTTGCACCTAGTTCAGAACTACTAAAAGATAAAAAATATTATCCTATGGAAGGAATTACGTCCACTCGATACAGAATAGGAGGTAATTTAATGAATGATGTTGTCTCAGATGAATTTAATACTTTTTATTACATAGAACAAGATGATAAAAGTATATATGTTCAAAATGATTTACCTGAAGGAAATGTTACTTATCGTAAAGCGATAATGCCAAAAGCTTATTATTCTTTCAAAGAAATTTATGAAACAGACAATAATAAACAAAGACATCAATTGAGCTTACCAAAAATAGATACAGGGATAGATGATGTCAATAAAATAACTATACATAATATTGAAGTCACTTGTTTTAAAGGAAGTTATTTTGTTTTCAATGATAATAAAGGACAAGATTTTGAGTTTTATGAAAATAATTATTCAAGACCACAAAGTAATGTCAATTTATATCAATGGTCTATTAATTCAGTCAACAACGAAAATATGGGGACGTTTTCATTAGCTAATAAAACTTTTACCACGCTTTTAGAAATTGGTCCAAAAGAATTACCTTCAGGTTTAAGATTAGGTTTGTATCAAGATAGTGAAGCAAACAAATTATCATTATTTCGAAATACTGCAATACAAGCAGCAGCTTATTCAGCAGCATTTATTTTACGTAATGTTTATACAACAGATAAAGATATTGATGGTGAAGAGATTAGAATATTGAAATTAAGACAACATAATGATGTGCAAAAACTTAATATTCTTCTTGCGGATAAATTGGTTAATGGTTCTGGTTTTTGCAAAGAATTATACGACAATATTTCACATTATTTTAATTTGTGTTTTGATAAATCGAATCCTTTTGCGTCAAGAATTTTATCTGAAGAAAACTTACAATGTGATACTGCAAGTTATCAAAATTTGATGAATTTCCGAAATCAGAAATTTCATCCAATTTTAGATTGGAGATTAGGTTTATCATACCTTAGGTTATTAATGAATATGGATAATGAGAGTGTTCTAAATGCTAATACAAGTTTACATGAGTTTAAAAACTATAATTCTTCAAATAATTGGAGTGAAGGTTTCCAGAATTTATTTTCTGAATGGGTAAACACTACACAATTAGGTGATTATCATTGCATAGATAATATACCTATATGTTTAAGAAATGGACATTACATTATTGGTATACATCCTCTTTGGGATGTAGAAGCACAAAGTGGTTCTCTTTATAATACTATCAATAAATTAAATTGTAATAATCCAATATTTATAGATTCATTTAATCTTATAAGAAGACCTGGAGCATGTTATAGTGCAGTTGTTGAAGCTATCCCAAATAATGATAATATAGCTATACCATAAGTTGGCATATTCCAGGGTTATTTTGGGCAATTGAAATAATTTTTCGGGATACTTCTGAGTTAGGATTTTTCAATGTAATGACAAGGGTATCTATTGCTCTTGTCATTACTATTAAATTAAAACTCTCAATAGCTTTTTGTATATTATCTAGTTGTTGAAGTTCCATCAATTGTAGAATAAATTCATCCCATTCATAGCAAACAACAGTCCAGGCTTCTAATCCTCTACAAGCTTGGTAACTTATTGTTCTGAATTGATCTATTGGAAACTTTTTTGTTCTATTTTCTTGTTTGTTAGCTATGAATGTTTTGTGACCATAACTGTTAATTATGTTTTCAATTTCATCCATTTTTTCTATTCTGCCACATAAAAACATCATATCATAGAATGAATTTTCATTTTCTTGCAAATCTTTAATTAGATTAGAATGAATATCATAACTATATTGATTCGTTATAATAACTTTACCACCATTTAGTTTTTTATTATTAATTAACTCCCAGTTATATTTTTCTCCTATTATACGTAAAAAATCAACAATATTAACTTTGTTTCTGTGAGATACTTCAAGGGTAAATTTCTGTCTTTTATCTCGGCTAAATCCATTTACCCAATCTTGAGTAATATTATTCGTTTCAAGATTCTCTATAAATTGATTCTCACCTATAGCTACTACTGTATATTGAAATCCAAATAACTTGAATATAATATTTTTTTTATTGTCATCCCAATCTTGTCCTTCATCAATTAAAACACAATCATATTGTTGTGGTAGACTAAATAATTCTCTTGGATCTTCTACATCATTTAGAAGTGTATTTAGCTTGTTAGTTAGTTCATCAAAATTTATATTGTTTTGATTTATTTTTTCATATTCATTCAAACATTCAAAAACAAAAGCATCAAATGTTTTAATTTCAATTTGATTTACATCAGCTAAACCAGAGTAATACAATAACCTTTTTATATCTTGCTGTAAAGCTTTGTTAAATGTTAAAATAATTGATTTTAAATCTCTTTTTTGATATAGATTTTTAGCTAGATGTATTAAGTGGATTGTTTTACCTGTTCCTGGATTTCCATGTATTGTAGTTATCTTTTTGCCAATTTCATTAAAATAGTTTCTTTCAAATTCATTGATTTCTTTTTGAATTAATTCATGAACTTTTTTTCTTGATATTTTACCTATTCCAATAGCTGAATTTTTACTCATTACTTCGAAAAAATCTGATGTGCTTTTAGCAATTGTATCATTTGCACTACTTCGATAATACGTAATGTTATCAATTTGTTTTGGTAAATTGTTTTTAAAAACTACTTCAAAAATATTATTTAAAGTTGTTTGCCCCCAAATTATATTATAAACTTGATGAGAGTCAAAATGATTTAAAGTATCGGCTCTAAAAAGCCAAATAAGATTTACAACAAAAGGACTATAGTTTATTCTATCTTTTAAAAAATTAATTATAGCTGTTTTTTGTCCATTACTTTGAAAAGTTACGTCATGAAATCCATCAGGATATAAACAATAAATCTTTTGATTTTCTATCTTAATAGAAGTATACTCATTATGTTTTTTGATTTCAAAAATTAATAACGCATCTTTAATTTTTACTTTTCTATTTAAAGGTAGTGTACTACCTTGTACACCAGTTCTTACTTCTAACTCAATCTCATCAATCATATCAATCCATACAACTAAATCTAAATCTTTATTTTTTGCTTGTGGACAAATCATTGAAGGGATGATGTAAATATTTCCTCTAAGATGTTTTGGAATTGAATATTCAATTAAATTAGCAAGTTTTGAAGCTGCATTAACTTCGTCAGAAGATTCATATTGTGCGTTATATAATCGATGTATATTCATATAAATTCTTGTTTACTTGTAAAAATATTTTGTGAATAATTTTAGAAGAATTCTTTTAATATTGTTTAATTTTTTTTATTTAATTTAAGTCGAATACCCACCCAAAAACTCCAAAAATTCTTCTTCGTTCTCTTTTGGATTACCTTGAAAAGAATTTTGTAGTCGTTCTATAAAAGAGTCTTCTGTATCTATTTCCAAAAGTTGGTAAATTTTACCTAAAAATTCAATATCGTAGGTTAGGACACAACTTGAAAAATCGTTCCAAAAAGAATCAAAATCCGTTTCACTCCATGTTGAATCGATATACTTGATATAGATAGATTTTAATTTAGTTAAATCTTCAGGCTCGTAGATGTCATAGGTTTGATCGATGAGTGCCTCAATAAAGAGTATGACAGGGTAGAGGTCTTTCCATGCTTCAAGATCATCACAAAAACAAAATCCTCCGCCACCACGAAAGGAATCACATGTAAAACATGCATAACCAGTAATTATGGGTTCGTTTATTTGAGTATTATAAAATACTTGATTCAGTTCTTGTAAGTCAGGTAGTTCCATATTTCATTAGTAATGTTTTTAAATATAACTAATTCTATTAAATTTGATTAAAAAAATAAAATGACAATCGAAGATATTATAGACGAATTAGGTGAACCATTAAATGCTTATGATCGTTCACAAAGTATAAAACCAACTGAAGAAGGTTATTATCTGTATGAATTATATGAAACCTTTAATTTTTGGGAGTCCAAAACTTGGTTTTTTAATAATTTGAAGGAGTTTTATGATTACGCTTATTCCCATGTAATGTTCGATTATATCAATCGAGAAGAGAGTGATTGGTATGATTTCGACGATGAAACAGATCAAAGTGAACTTTATCAGCAACTTATTTCATTAAAAAATACAAATTGGACAGAAGAAGAATGTCAAAAATTTGTTAAAACTTTTGATCTTCCGATGTTTGAGTTGGTTCAATTTGGTACGGTATCGGAATTTTTTACTGCTTCTGATGAAGTTGTCCAAAAATGCAAAAAATACCACGCTTCTTTAGACGAACTAGAAAGAAGTAATTTATCACAAGGTTTTTACCAAATCATACATGAATATCTCTCAAAATTCAAAGAACATCCAAAGGAAAATAAACAACAATTTATAAAATATATTTCAGAGAATTAACTATAATAAAAATAATTAAATCAAAAAAAATAACAGTCATTGTTAACTTTAAAATGTTAAATTTCAAATTTTTATCTTAGTATTCATATCTAAAACATGATACACTGTATCAAATATTGACCCACCTGATATTGATTGATTTTTAATTTTAAAAATAACCCAATTCGGTTCAGGATAAATAACTAATAATGATTCAATAGCTTCTAAATTTGGTTGTTTTTGATGCTGTTTTTTATAATTACTATAAAAAATAGCCCAAGCCTCTTTTAATTTTTCATTACTTATGGTTGGCTCAGTTAAAAACTCATCTAACCAATACCCCATTGTAGACGGTGCATCTTCATTACAATCATCTTCCGATAATATTTGTATACCAGTAGCAGGACAAAACAAATTAAAATGATCTAATTCTAATTCAAGAAGTTGCATTCTTACTAATTTAAATTTTGGTCATTCATCGATTTTTCATGCGTCAACATAATGATTTTACATTTAATCAAGCAATTTTGAAAGCTTTCAAAAAAGGCATCTTTATCCGTTTGAAGTTGCAAAAACACCTTCATTTCTTCGATGCTTTCAATTGTTTCCGCTTCGTATTCCAAAACAGAAGGTAAAAGAAAAAACAGTATGTTATTTTCGTTTTCAATGATTGGAGAATGTAACCCAACTAATAGGTGGTCATTTAGAAATTCATCATCGTTAATCACGAAAAAAGAATTACTTTTTTGTATCAAATCATTCAATAAATTAGTACGATTACTTGCGCTTAAGTAATTTTTAAAAGTAGGAATGTCTGATAATCCAAGCATACCAATCTTTTTTCTTAATTCTTCTGTAGAAATAATGGTTTCTAATGCTGGAGATAGAGGTCTTAATATTGTATAATTCATAGTTTGTTAGTTTTTATATGAGCTAAAGTTAAGTTATTCTTCGGATTGTGGTTTGGATTTTGGTTAAGCGTATCAATCCTCCTTCACCACATTCAAATCCACCACAGTCCAAATCACACTTGTAACTAGTCTACTTTCATCCACTCTCGATGTGTTTTTATAAATTACCCAGTTTGGTTCAGGGTAAGCCATTAAAAACTTTTCAATACTTTCATCATTAGGAGTATCTTGGTATTGCGTTTCGTATTCGTTTAAAAAATCTTCCCACGCTGTTTCTAAATCAGCATCATTCAAGATTGGGTCAAGTAAATTCTCATGATGCCAAAATCCTTTAAAGGATGGATCAGTATCAAAAAGTCCTTCATTTTCCATTTGTATAGGTTCACCTGTAGCAAGGCTATATAAGTTGGAGTGTTTTAATTTTAAATCAAGTAATTGCATAGTATATATATATTATTTTAATTAAACATTTGAAACAACGTTCATATCCACCACATGCCAAACACTACTCCAAACGGGACCACAGGCCATACCATGTGTCGTAATTTTGTAAATCACCCAATTTGGTTCAGGGTAACTCACTAAAAACGCTTCGATCTCCTCGTAACCTGGGAAATCATCGTGTTCTGCTTCATAGGTTTCAATAAAGTTATCCCAAGCTAGTAGCAAATCAGCATCCTTGATAAAAGGTTCAGAGATTACTTCATCAATCCAATATCCTTTCAGTGCCAAAGCATCTTCATTGATCGGTTCACAATCTTCTAAAATCACTTCGCCTGTTGCAGGACAATACAAGTTAAAGTGGTCAAGTTCTAAGTCTAAAAGTTGCATAGTTGTTTGAATTAAAGGTTAAATAATATCGTTTCTAACAGATATACGAATGAGGGAAGGAGATATAACAAAGTATTCATCAATCATAATCCATTTTACCGTCACTCGTCACTCATCTAAATCCGATCTGCGTATAACTCCTCGTATGATTCACTTCTTCCTCACAAAACTGCGTCAACATCGAATGAGTTACCTCTTCATTATTTAAAATAAAATTGATTTCGCTTTTACGGTAGATATTATCAATCTGACCACCCGAAAGTTCATAATTGTATGCCAAACTTTCACAAGTATCGAACGGAAGCGTTGTAAATTTATTTTGCCAAATGGAAGCACGTTGGTAGGGGGTAGGGACCATAAATTCTACTTTGTATAAAAAACGACGTTCAAACGCTTTGTCCAGGTTGTTCATTAGGTTAGTAGTAGCCATGAATATGCCTTCAAAGTTTTCGAGTTCATCTAATAAAATGTTTTGTATTGCATTTTCAGTTTGTTGCGTGTTATTTGAGCCATTACTACTACGCTTTGATAAGACGGCATCCGCTTCGTTGAAGAAGAGAATAGGGGCGATGCTACAGCGTTTAGCATATTCCCGGTAGTCATTAAAAATGCGTTTGATGATTTTTTCACTTTCCCCAAACCACATCGATTTCGTGTTACTAATATCTACTTTCACAATTTCTCTTCCAGATTGTTTTGCTAATTGAAGGACACTTTCCGTTTTTCCCGTTCCTGGCGCTCCAAACAAAAGTACATTTACCCCTTTAGGCATCCCTTTCGAAGTCATGCGATCCACCAATTGGGTGTAATTTTCTTCTTGAAGAATCGAACGTACCGCCTCCATTTGTTGTTTTTCCTTTTCGCTGTAAAACAAGTTTTTTTCGGTGATTGTTGTTGGTAGTATTATACTTGCTCTTCGTGAGGTTGGCATTTTTATAATCACATCAAATGTAGCCAATTGATCTGCAGCTTTACGCGAAGGATTTGCTTCAAAATTATTCATGAATCCAGTGCTTACATATTCCAATAATTCATGTTTCACCAACGGATTACTACCCTGAACCATGGACTGCGTAAACAATACTTGTTGACTGCGAGATTTAAAGATCGAACTGCAGAGATTGTCCACATCAATTCCATTTTGTCCGCAAAGCGTATTCCAAATTACATAGAAAAACACCAATATTTCTTCAATGGTTAATTTGTATTCCGTAACCAATTTCGCTGCTTCAAAATGTGTGTAGTTCTGAAGTAAATCGATCACAAAGTCTTCCAATTCTAATGTTTGAATTTCGCCATCAATACATTGTTGACCAACGGTATTAAAAGCCTCAATTAATTCAATTTCAGTCAGAATTTTCTTTTCTTCAATCACTGGGAATTCCTTACCTTTCAGTAGGTTGTAACTGATATTTTTAGTAATCGTGTACGAAAAATTAAAAAGTAGATTATCTTGTCTCGGACGAAGTTTTTTAGCTTTCACAATACCTTTATCACACAACGTTTGAATAGCATCTACTACGCTCAATATAGAAAACGTATTCGTTTTAAAATACTTGCATAGATCATTGAGATTTGCACTTTCCCCCATCAAATTCACATAAAAAATAACTGCAAAAATGTAAGATTCTTCCGTTGGAAGTTGCGTATAACTCGATAATACAGCCAATTCCTTTTTAAAAGAAGTATACAATTCCTGATTTGGAATTTTACCTTCCGACTGTAAATAAACAGTGTTAATCGCAGCAAAAATCGCTTCTTTTTTTATGCTTTTCTTTTTCATAAGGAATAATTTAGGTGTGTAATTACTATACGAGAATGTTTATGACTTATAACAAATAATAAAAAAAGAATTCAATTTTAATTAGTCTTATATGGCAAAGCCATTCTCAATGTTCCACCAATCCTACAATCTATTATCAACCTAAACTTCTTAATGCCTTAATGGTTAAATCCCTACCAATCCTTCAAAAATCTCTTATATGCCTTACATGGTTAATTACCTTCATGATAAACAAACCTTACATCACCAGGCAAATAGGTCATACCCGAAAGTGTATCGATCCCTCTACTTTCAACAACTATACCACTATAATAATGTGAATCACTTGCTTTGATTCTTCGGTACAAGACTTCCTTTCCGTCAATGAATATCGACATTTCAAAATAGATGGATAAAGGAATTTGTATTTCGTAAATAACATAATCACCATCCTGTAAACCGATATACGTATACTCCCAAGTTTCAACGGAACTTCCTCCTAATTTTGGCATATTCTCCACGTCACGGTAACTTGGTGAAACACCCAAATACAACCCAGTATACGCTCCAAACTTCGATAAGTCGAGTAACTTATATTTATAGGTGATCGTATGGTCTTTTAATTTTTTCGCGCAACCAGTATACAGGAATAGGATACCCAGTACGCTGAATATGATTTTAATTCGGTGCATAAGTTATATTTTTTTAAGCCAAACAATTACTTTATCTGAATTGTATAAATTTTTCATTGTCAACGCATTAATCTGTCCGTCTTTAATGAAAGTAGAAAGTAGTTGACCGCTATAACTTCCTCCCAAGGTATAGCAATCGTAAAGGTTCAAACTGAACATACCTGTTCCACTGATGTATTGAAGATTGTAATTTCTTACCGCATTATTGTTGTAGGTATAATACGTTTTGGTTTTAAAATTCAACGTGTCGCTACACGTGATTGTACTTAAGTTTTTAACGTATTTGTAAATAACCCAGCGAGTACCTGTCAAATCATTCGATTGAATTGTGGTGGGTAGCAGTAGAGTCCCATTATAAATTGTACCAAATTCATTTGCATACACTTGACTTTTTAAAGGATTCCCTTTTTCCTTAAAATGCAACACGCTATAAAAACGATAATCTACATTTTTGATCGTTACATAACTTTCAAAAACTTTTACGACTAATGTATTTTCGAGTGCATGAAGGAATTCTATTGGTCGTGCAGAACCGTTTTCTAAGCCATATACACGGAAAACTTTGTTTATTTGTTCGAAGTTATAAACCAATGAATCATTTAATTGAAATTTATAATTCGGTAAAAACTTCCACTTAGTCATACCTTGTAATAACGAATCAAAAGGAATAACTGCACCATAGAAGGGATCTAAAACACTCTTTTTCTGAAAAGTATCAAAATGATTATAGTAAATTTTAGCTCCATTACTTTGGTTTTCAAAATAGATGACCGCACTGTCTAACACATATTCTTTACCAATAGTAGATGCCAATGAAGTATAGGTACTCGTTTGAACCTGTGCGGGATATGTAACTTTCTTTTCTTTAAAACAGCTAGATATTATAGGTAATAGCAACAATAGTTTAATCATTTTTTTCATATTTCTTTTTTAGTTTAATACGAAATGGGGAGAAGTATATAACAATTGAAATAATTTCCATGCACAATAACTTCCTCTTCAAAACTCAAACTAAACTTCTAAATATTTTAATAGTTAACCCCCAAGAATAATTCTTATATGCCTTATTTGGTTACAAAATGGCAAAAGCCATTCTTAATCTACCTCAATCCTACCAATCTACTATCCACCTCAACTTCTCAATGCCTTAATGGTTACTCCCCGCTACAAACTCAACAATTTCTTTTATGCCTTAGATAATTCAAAAAATGGCAAAGCCATTCTCAATGCCCCTTCAATCCTACCAAATCTTTCTCCACCTCAACTTCTGAATGCCTTAATGTTTACTGCCCGCTACACATTCAATAATTTCTTATAAGCCTTATTTGGTTAATCGCTTACTTAAAATGAATTCCGATTTTTTAGTTATATTTATAATAAGTAATAAATAGTATGGCAGTCGACTTATCTCAAATCCTAGTAATCGGAGTATCCACGCGTTCCCTTTTCAACCTAGAAAAAGAAAATGAAATCTACGAAAAAGAGGGAGTAGATGCATTTCGAAATTACCAATTAGAACACGAAAATGAACCATTAGAACCTGGAACTGCCTTTCATTTGGTAAAAAATTTACTCCAGCTAAATCATTTAGCAAAACAACAAGTCGTAGAGATTGTAGTGATGTCGCGCAATAGTCCGGAAACGGGAGTACGCGTGTTACACTCCTTACAAACACATGGCTTAGCGATTACACGATTAGCATTCTCTGGAGGTGAACCATTATCTCCATATATTCATGCTTATTCAGTCGATCTTTTTCTATCCAAAGACAGTGAGGATGTACAACAAGTGATTGATAGTGGTAAATGTGCCGCAGCGTTGATTTATGCACCACCAACTGATGTGCAGTTAGACGATACAAAGGTGAAAATTGCATTTGATGCCGATGCAGTATTGTTTTCCGATGAATCTGAACAACGTTACAAGAGAGAAGGCTTAGATGCATTCCAAAAACACGAAAGCGATAATGTGGATGTTCCACTAACCGAAGGACCGTTTGCCAACTTATTAAAGAAACTGTCGCGTTTACAACATCAATTACCTATCGGCATCGAAGATTCACCTTTACGATTAGCAATTGTAACTGCTCGTAGTGCACCTGCACATTTACGTGTAATTAAAACCTTGCGAAATTGGGGAGTATATGTCAATGAAACCTATTTTCTAGGTGGTTTATCCAAGGATAATGTATTAGCAGCTTTTGGCGCTCACATCTTCTTCGACGACCAAGACCACCATTTAGAATCTGCATCTAAAGTTGTTCCTTCTGGTAAAGTGCCTTATAATTCCGATTCCCCATTGAATAAATGAAGATTTCAAAAAAAAATGTAGGTTATATTATTTGAAAACGAGTGTAAACTTCCATTCTACATTTTGAAGTTGTTTTCTTAAATCTTTCAAATTACTGATTAATTCTTCAAATGTTGGTTTATTTTCCTCGTAAATCATATCTTCTTTCATTTTTAAATAATCATTTTCCCATGCTTTAATGACGTATTGAGGTGGTATTGGATTTAATGTATTGGGATTATGAAGGTTGTAATCAACCTCGCTAATTCTTGTAAATGTATATCTATGAGCTACTATAGTTTCGTATAATTCATTGTCAGATATTGCTTTATTTGCTATCCCTGCTTTTGATAGGTGGTAAATATCATATAGATGACGACTTAGTCTATCTACTCGCATTTTTTCATTTGAACGATGAAATTCTTCATGTAGCAAAAATAATTTCTCTAAAAGTGTTCGTTCAGCATTTACCGTAGGAACTTTAAATAAAGGTTTTGAAAAAACTTTATCGGTATAAAATTCATCCACTAATGCACCAAAAGTTTGAATTGAATAAGGTTCTTTTAATGATCTACAACTTACTTCTATTTGGATTCTAGGTAATATATAGTCTGAATTAGAATTAATTAGATTAGGATAATATATTTCTAATACTCTTGGATCTTGATCGCTTTATTTTGCTTCAATGATTACAAAATCAAGATTTGTGTATCCTTTAGTTATAAATGCATTTTTTAAGTCTTGAAAAAACGTGTTAGTAGTGTAATTACCCGCTATTTTTCTAAGTTTATCTCGTTGATTTTTGCCTAAATCCCCTTTGAAACCAAAGTATTCTTTATCTATTGCTAAATCGATATCTTCCGAAAATCGATTTATTAATTTCCATGCCTTACTAAGTGATGTACCTCCCTTGAAAACCAAGTTCTCTGCAATTGGCATTTCAAAGATAATTTCTAAAGTACGACTTACCCACCAATCCTTTTCTACAGCAAATGCTTTCATTCCTTTTTGATTGGCAATCTCCGAAAAGATGGCTACTTTTTCTTTATTCTCAATTCTATAAAAATCAATTTCACTCATCAATCAATGCTTTTTTTAATATTTTTTGTATCCAAACTGGTGCTAATAAAACATCATGCTTTAAGTCCTTTTCTACTTCTTTTTTTAGTAATTCGATAATTTTAGACTCTTCTTCTTCCGTGACTTTACCATTTCCTATTTCCTTTAGTGCTTGTATTACCAAACGACTTATTTTACCTTTCGCCGATAAATTTTTGGGAGTAGTTTTTTTAAATTGAATGGTACGTTTTCCTATTTTTATTTTTCTAGGTGAACCATCCGTTAATAAAACGATATTCATAGGGACTTGAGAACTTAACCCTAAAGCATTTAATGCATAACTTCCAGTGGGTAAAGTACGAATCCTATCTCTTTTTGCAATCGCTTCTGCTACATCTTCAGCAGAAGGAGTTAAAGGTCCAATGAGCTTACTAATTTTTGGGCGCACGTAAATACCATGAGCAACACGTACAATGATTTGTTTGTCTTGCAATCGGTCTAAAGCTTTTCTAATAGCATCTGACGAACCAAAAGATAAATAATCATCCGGTAAAACTAAAGAGCCTTTCGATTTGCTTTTTATTGATTTTTCAATTTGTTTTTCAATACTTTGCATGGATATATCTATCTTATTTCTGTCACTAATTTAGTAAATATTTGTGACAAAATTAAAGTTTTTTTTATCATTTTTATATCAACTAAGTATGAGTAATGCTTAATCTAAACTATCCACATACTACAGGCTCAATTTATCTATGCCTGATTTTATAATCCTCCTCTTAATCCTTCAAAAACAACTTATATGCCTTATATAGTTCAAAAAATGGCAAAGCCATTCTTAATACATCTTCAATCCTACCAATTCATTCTCCGCCTCAATTTCTCAATGCCTTAATGGTTAAATCCCCAACCAACCCATTAAAAATCTCTTATATGCCTTATATGGTTTCCTAAACAATTGTTATATTTCCTCTTCTTTCTCGTATAGCTAGAAAACCTCACCAATGAAAAAACATAAAATTCTATTCTTCACAGGAGCTGGCGTCTCTGCTGAAAGCGGTGTTCAGACCTTTCGAAACAGTCCGGACGGATTATGGAACAATTACCGAATTGAAGATGTGTGCACCTTCGAGGGTTGGGAACACGACCCGCAATTAGTCTTGGATTTCTACAACCAACGTCGTAAACAATGTTTGGAAGTATCACCCAATCTAGCGCATGAGTTGATTGCTAAACTACAAACAGACTTTGATGTATCCGTAGTTACCCAAAACGTAGATAATCTTCATGAACGGGCAGGTGCGCAGAAAGTAGTTCATTTACATGGTGAATTATTAAAATCTCGTTCAACGATAGATCCTACACTGATTTACGATTGCCAAACAGATATTAAACTTGGTGATACCTGTGAAAAGGGAAGTAAACTTCGACCACATATCGTTTGGTTTGGGGAGATGTTAGACGAAACCAAAATGTACGAAGCGAAGAAATTAGCAGTAGAATGTGATGTTTGTGTGGTAATCGGAAGTTCGATGCAAGTATATCCCGCAAATAGTATCCCGCATTACTTGTCAGCACATGCAAAGTTAATTGTCATCGATCCAGCAGAAATATATGTGCATACGGATCATGCAATCAAAGGACATTACATACAAAAAACAGCAGTAGAGGGGATGAAGGAAGTGTATGAAACGTTGATGAGGAAATAATAACTGGTTAAATTTATATTTTGTCGCAAATATATACCATATTTGCGACAAAAAACTACTGAAATTGTAATTTAAATTATTGATTATGATTTCATTGCATTTATTTAATTAGCCGATGGGGGTGCGCTGTTTTTTATAAATTTTTACTACTGTTTATTGATTCTACTAGTAAATTGATTTATCCATCATTTTAATTTGTTTTTTTGAAACGGAGCAATAAAAAAAATAAATTAAAGTCAAAAACTTAAGGATTAGGTTAGGTCGGAAAACTGTTATCACTAAACTCTTACTAACTTCATTAGAGGTTCAAAAGAATATAAGGCAGAACGTCTACCAGATGCTTCTTCTAGTGTTATAATTAAATTCTCTTCGATTAAAATTCTAGAAAATCGTTGAGCTGTTGCTGCAGGTATAGTACTTTTTGAAGTAAAGTTATTATTTCTGAATATAGGATTGGTAAATATATAATCTAACGCATGTATACACCATTTTGAAGATAATTTATCTGTGAAAACCTGTTTCATTTCTTCGTAAAGTTGTTGAATTTTCTCTGCAACTTCTAAGTTTCTATTTGCCTGACTTGCTACAGCTTTTAAAAAAAATGAACACCATTCATTCCAATTGCCTGTTTTAGAAACGTTTCGCATTATATCAATGTAAACATTTTTATTTTCTTCAAGATATCCACTAATATAAAAATGTGGTTGTGAAATCAGTCCTTTAGACCAAAGCATTAATGTAATTAACATTCTTCCTATTCTACCATTTCCATCTTCAAAAGGATGTAATGCTTCAAATTCAAGATGCATTACTGCTGATTTGATTAAAATTGGGTCAGAATGATTTTCAAGGTAGTCGAACAATAAATCTAATCCTTCAGCCAATTTTTCAGGGCTTATAGGGATGAATAAAATTTCATTTTTTACTCTGTCAGCTAAATAATTTTGCTCAATTTTAAATTTTCCAGGGGATTTTTGAGTACCTCTTCCAAAAGACAACAATTGTTGGTGGATTGTTTTTATCATGCTTGAAGAAATTGTATAACCATCGATCATTGCATGTTGAGCATTCAATAATGCTCGTTGATATAGTATAGTTTCAATTACATCTGACCTATAATTTTTAATATTGGTTTCATCACCATTTTCGTCTGCTGAATATTTTAATATTTCATCCATTGTACTAATATTTCCTTCCATACGGGATGAAATAACTGCCTCCTGATTTCTAAGTGGTGCTAACAATATTTCGCTATTATGCATACCCTTTAACATTTGGTCATATTTAGCTAATGCACTAGTTGCTTGTAAAAGTTCGTTTATAAATTTACCGATATCAAGGTTTTGAGGCGGAAATTGATCGTAATGATAATTAACTGCATTTTCTAAATTAATTGACATAAGGCTAATTTTATTGTTTTCTTTTTTGTAAAATTAGTTTTATTATATGGTTTGTCAATCATTTTTATTGTTTTTTGATTGACAAATGAGTTTGTGTTGCATATTTTAACATCAAAACACTTTGTCAATCACATTTGTTTTTTTTTGATTAACAAATTAGTTTGAGTTGCATATTTTAATATCAAAATAGTTTGTTAATCATTTTTATTGTTTTTTGATTGACAAATGAGTTTGAGTTGCATATTTTAACATCAAAACACTTTGTTAATCATATTTCTTATTTTTTGATCGACAAAAAGATTTGAAGTGTAGAATTAAATTATTTTATTGAAATATTCTGTCTGAAACAATATAATAGTCCCCATTTTCTGGACAGCTGATTAAAGTGTAATTTTAACAGTTGAATATGAAAAAAGAGAGAAGAAAATTCACGTCAGCATTCAAGGCTAAGGTAGCAATTGAAGCAATCAAAGAGGATATGACGATCCAAGAACTTGCAGTTAAACATCAAGTTCATCCATCACAAATAACTACTTGGAAAAAGGAGTTTTTAGAGAATGCTAGTTTGGTTTTTGATTCAAAACGACAAGAAATCAAAGATGATTCCAAAGATAAAATCTTGTACTCCAAAATAGGTGAACTCCAAATTGAGATTGATTTCCTAAAAAAAGTCTTGGGGAAATGAGTACACCACAAAAGCGGGAACTTATTTAGCTTCGCTTCTACTTCGTGGTCCCCTTCTTATTCAAAAATGAGTATTGTCAAGCAATGTAAATCATTAGGTCTACAAAAAAGCAGTTATTATTGTAAACCTAAAGGTGAGTCTAGTTTGAATCAATTATTAATGAAGGCTATAGATAAAAAGTATCTTGAATGTCCATTTTATGGCACACGAAGAATGACCACTTATCTCAATATGGATTTAGGCTATAGGGTTGATAGAAAAAGAATTAAACGCTTATATCGATTGATGGGTCTTACTACTATCTACCCTAAAAAGAATTTGAGTAAACCAAATTTGGCGGAATACAAATATCCTTACCTATTAAAAGACTTAGAAATCAATCGATCCAACCAGGTATGGGCTTCAGATATAACCTATATTCCCATGTTTAGAGGATTTATGTACATGTATGCAATCATTGACGTATATAGTAGAAAAATTGTAGGTTGGGATGTTTCAAACACAATGTCTGTGGAATGGTGCAAATCAGTTACTAGCCAAGCAATTGATACATATGGAAAACCGGAAATTTTCAATACAGATCAAGGGTCTCAGTTTACATCACCTATTTTCATAAATGAGCTCAAAAAACATGATATTAAAATATCGATGGATGGAAAAGGTAGAGCATTAGATAATATCTACATCGAACGCTTTTGGAGAACAATCAAATATGAACATATCTAATTGTATCCGGCTAATGGAGGAATCGAATTATTAAGAGGAATTAGAAAGTATATTGATTTTTACAACAATGAGAGAAGGCATGATTCATTGAATCAAATCGCGCCAAATAATTTTTATTATTCCAATGTATCGGTGTCATGAAAACATCTTAACTTTGGTAAAAACCTGTCCAGTCAATCGGGTCCGTTATA
>CANGOA010000007.1 GCA_947455255.1 Flavobacteriia bacterium
TTATATAATAACGGTATAGTGATGTCTACTGGTAGTGAAGATTCTATAAATAATTTGACAGCAAATATTATGAAGAATTTTGTATTGTCTCCAAATATATTACATAAAGAAACACCAAATCTTTGGGGTAAAATTAATATTGATGGTTCTACAGTTAAAATTGAACAATCCAGTGAATCATTTTGTGGTAATTCTATAATACTTTTAGAAGGTATAATTTTAAATGATACTACATTTAGTATCACAAAATATACTACAAGATTTAATAAGGATGTTAAAACAGGAGTTTCAAACTCAATCTATCATTTTGTTCATTTAGACCAAAAACCAGATAGTACAAATAATTACATAAAATAATTAAATCATGAAGATCATATTCGTTTTATCCTTTTTATTTATCTCCAACCTCCTTTTTTCCCAAAGTGGTATCAATTACTACTATGATGCAGCTGGAAATCGTGTGTTGCGTAAAATTATCGCTCTTTATGAATTTTCAAAGGCACCAGAAAAACCAACGAAACCCTTACTTACAGACCAACAAGGAGCATTTACGTTTAATGTTTTTCCAAATCCTACGTATGGGCTATTGAAAATACAGGTAGATCGTGCGTTTTTTGAGAAAGGAACAGCTAGTTTAGAGGTCATAGACTTACAAGGAAAAAAATTACTGGAGCAAAGGTATGCTGAAAATGAAACAGGTGTAGATGTATCTCAGTTGCCTGTAGGTTCGTATATCCTTCGAATACGTTCAACTGAAGGTTTTGTTGGGGAGTGGAACATTGTGAAGGCGGAGTGATCAGTTAAACGAGCTATTAGTCTAACTCTATTTCAGTTGATTTATCTCTTCTTCTGTAAGACCAGTAAATTTTGAAATTTCAGTTATACTAATTCCATTTTTTAACGCATTTTTTACAATTTCATTTGTTTTTTTCTGTTCGCCTTCTTTTATTCCTTTCTCAATTCCCTCCTTTATTCCCTCCTTTATTCCCTCCTTTATTCCCTCCTTTATACCTTCCTTTATACCCTCCTTCTTACCCTCTTTTATACCTTTTTTTATGCCCTTTTCAATTCCCTTTTCAATTCCAACCTTCAACCCTTTTTCAACCCCTTTATTAAACCCATCTTCTTCGGCAGTGTCAAAAGAGTTTTTAAGGTCTCTAAAATATTTCAAACTGTTTTCGTAGGATCTAACTTGTTTTGGAGTAAACTTTGCAATTTCAGCGGTTCTAAATAATTTTTCAAAGATTGCTTCACGCATGGAGTCGGGAATACGGTCTAACTTGCTTAAATTCTTAATGATATACAACCATTTATCGAAACGCGTTTCAAGTTCATCTATTTTTTTATTGAACTTTGGCATCTCAAGATAGATAAATGTCAATTTATTATAAAAGATTTTATTCGTATCAATATCTTGAAGTTTGACATCATACCTGAATTTATCAACGTCTTTTTTATCTTCATCAAAGACGAAATCTAAAATAGCAATGGTATAAACAGCTTTTAGTTCAAAATCCCAATTAGCTAATTGTGCTTGCTCACGTATTGGAAATGTTGAATAATAGACTGTACGATCTTTGAAGAATTTTTGTTTTGTCTTTTGAAGTTCAACGATGAATTTTTCTCCTCTTTCATTTTGACAGTACAAATCAAAAATGGCTTTTCTATCAATGGATGTGTCGCCTAGTTGTTCAGATTTAATGTAATTAATACTAACAATATGGCCTTGCTCTTCTTTCAATAATTCATTCAAAAAATCTAACAACAAATCTTTATTAAGTTCTTCGCCAAAAAGTTTTTTGAACCCGTAATCTGTAAAAGGATTAATGTATTTTTCTTGAAAGTATTCCATTTCTTTTGTTTTTCAGTTTAACAAAATTAGAGAATTGGAAACTAATATTCTAATATTTATGAAAGATTGCGTATAAATACTCTATTTTGAGACCTTTACCTTAGATCCATTTGAATTTCTCCCTTATTCCTTCACAAACTTATAACCAACCCCTCGAATACTGTGAAAGTATTTTGGTGTTTTAGGATCTGTTTCAAAGATTTTACGAAAATTGAGAATATAGTTATCGATGGTTCTAGACGTTGGAAATTGATCATTTCCCCAAAGTGTGTCTAGGATTTCATCTCTGGAAATGACTAGTCCTTGTTTTGAATTAAACAATTTCAATAAATCGATTTCTCGTTTGCTTAAATCGTGCTTTTCGCTTGTTTGGGTATTACTTACCAAATAACTGGTAAAATCCACAGAGAAGTCTCCTATGGTGATTTTATCTACAACCGTTGTAGCTTCTTCGATGCCTTCTACGAGAATTTGAACGCGAAGTAATAATTCTTCTAAGTCAAAAGGTTTTGGGAGGTAATCGTTAGCGCCCAATTTCAATCCTGCAATACGGTCTTGGGTGGTTCCTTTGGCCGATAAAAACAATATTGGAACACGACTGTATTTGCGAATTTCTTTACAGATGGTGAGACCGCTGACTTCTGGTAGCATGACATCTAAAATCACCAAGTCGAAGTTGTCCATTTCAAAAGCACGCAAAAAGGCTTCGGTTCCGTGGCAAACCGTTTCAATAGAATACCCTTCCAATTCCAGATTCATTTTGATTAAATCCGAAAGACTTTCTTCATCCTCTATTAAACAAATCTTTTTCAAGTTATGAATTATAATTTATGAATTATGAATGGTTGAAATCCAGTCGTCTACCGATTTGGAGTTTTCGATTAAAAAACTTCCGGAAGCCGTTCTTCGTAATGCGATTAATGCTGCTCCTGATTTCAGTTTTTCACCAAAGTCATTCGCAATCGAACGAATATAGGTTCCCTTACTACAGGTAATTTTGAAATCAATTTCCGGAAAACGTGTAGCATCGATTTCAAATGCAGTAATGTTAATTTTATTTGCTTTAAGAATTACTTCTTTCCCTGCTCTTGCGAGGTCGTAAGCACGTTTACCATCTACTTGTTTGGCAGAAAATATCGGAGGAACTTGGTCTTGTTCTCCTAAAAAAGAAAGACGAACTTCTTCGATTAATTCGGGTGTAATATGATCGATTGGAAATTCTTGGTTGTATTCCGTTTCTAAATCGTACGATGGAGTAGTTTTACCAACTAAAATGGTACCCGTATAGGTTTTATCTTCCATCACAAATTGATCAATCTTTTTGGTGTTTTTTCCTGTACAAATAATTAAAAGTCCGGTTGCTAACGGATCTAAAGTTCCAGCATGACCTACCTTAAATTTTTTGATTCCAAGTTTTTGCTTGAGGTTCCAACGCAATTTATTCACCACATCAAAGGAAGTCCAGTTTAGTGGTTTATCGACTAATAGGTTTTCGCCTGCTTGGAAATCGTATTGCATTAATTTGAAAATTTGAAAATGAGTGAATTTGAAAATGCAGGTGTTATTTATTGAACACTAATTCAAAAATAATAAATGCGATTCCAAGTACGATTCGGTACCATCCCCACATTTTGAATCCGTATTTTTTTAAGATTCCGATGAAGAATTTGATCGCTAGAACAGCTACAGCAAATGCTACGATGTTTCCGATAATGAATAAAATCAAGTAATTTTTCTCCATCAACATTTCGTAGCCTTTCATTTCCTTGATTGTTTCTACAGCATTAACCATAACTGGCACATCCCAATCTTTTAGGAAAATTGAATAACTAGTTACAGCTAGCATCGTTGGAACCGCTAAAAAGAAGCTGAATTCAGCAGCCATACGCATGGTCAATCCTTGTTGCATACCGCCGATGATAGAAGCAGCCGAGCGACTTGTACCAGGCATCATAGCTAAACATTGCCAGAAACCAATGGTGATTGCACTTTTATTGCTTACATTTTGTTCTTCGTCGATGCGTGTATTTTTAAACAAACGGTGAATGAATAACAAGATAATACCACCAACTATCAGCGTAATTGCAATAGGAAGAGGTTTTTCTAATACTGCTTCGATTTTGTCGTCGAACAATTTACCAAGTACTAAGGCTGGGATTACTGCTAATCCAATTTTCACGTAGAACTTGAAGTTGGTAAAATCAAAGAATTTTTTCCAATAAAGAACTACTACTGCAAGTATTGCTCCAAACTGAATGGAAACTTGAAACATTTTCACAAACACATCTTTTTCAATACCAAAGACGGTACTTGTGAAAATCATGTGTGCCGTTGAAGAAACAGGAAGGAATTCGGTTAGTCCCTCGATGATTGCAAGGAAGATTGCTTGAATAAAATTCATCTTACTTAGCAGGAGTTTCGTTGTTTTCTGTTTTCTTCGGTTTTTTCATGATTGCGTAAATCATGATAATGTACCCCGCAATGATTAAGATCGGAGAAACAGTCAAACGCACAGGAGAAAACAAGGCTGCTGCATCGAATTTTGTTGGGTCAGCAGAACCACCACCGATCATTAAGATGAATCCAATGATGTTGATTACCAATCCGATGATTAATAATTTATAGTTTAAATCTTGAAATGCGAATCTGTGATTTGCTTTGTCCATGGTTATCTAATTTAATTAATATAAGTCGTCTAATTTCATGCGTAAATACTTGTTCAACGCGAACCAAGTAGAAAGCAAGGTGATGATAATCCCAATAAGTACTAGGGAAGTAAATAAAATCAATAAGGTTTGTAGGTGAAATGCGATTTCTACTGAATCCACTAAGTTGTTGATCGTGTAAAACAAGGAAACCAATAGCGCCATTCCAATCAATGCTGAAACAACACCTTGTAGAATAGCTTGCGTTAAGAAAGGTTTGCGAATAAATCCAGAAGTTGCACCTACCAATTGCATGGTTTTGATGGTAAAACGTTTTGAATACAAGGCCAAACGAATGGTATTGTTAATCATTGCGACAGCAACAACAATCAATAAGGCAGCAACAATTAAGAAAAGGAACACGAATTGTTTGAAACCAAGGTTCACTTGTTCTACGCTCGCCTCATCGTAATTTACTTCGTCGATTTGATCTTTATATGCTTTTAATAATTTATGTTTGATAAACAACATCCCTTGCTTGTTCGCATATTGCTCTTTTGGTCGGTAGCTAATCGTAGGCGGTAGAGGATTTGATTTTTCAAAAATGGAAAGAATTTCCTTGGTGTTGCTTGTAGAACCACTAAATTCATCCATGGCGCGGTCTGGAGAAATGAAAGACACTTCTTTAAATTCTGGCCAATTTGCGATTTCCAATTCAATTTGTTTGATGTCGGCATTTGTTTGTTCCGGTTTGAAAAACAAATCCCCTTGTAGGTTTTCTTTCGCTTGTGTTTGGATGGATTTTAATCCCATCATACCTCCTAACACTAACCCAATCATAAATAGCACTAAGGAAATACCAATAACAGTAGAAACGTAGCTGGTACGTAGTCCTTTGCGGCTGTATTTTTCTGCAGATTCACTCATTGTCGCGAAGTTAGGAAAATTTAAGTTAAGAAAAAACGAAGTTAGTGCCTTAAACAAATATTAACAAAAAATAATTGAGAAATTCTGGGTGTAGGGTGTGTAGTGAGTAGGGTAAGAATGAGTACATTTATTGTTTTTAACCATTGAGAAATTAAGAAGTTTAGGATGTTTTTGGAGAAGGATGGATGGAAGAGCATTGAGTACACGTTGTTTATTTGAGTTGGTTTGGAAAGTGAACTATTATTGTTTTTAACCATTGAGAAATTTAGGACGTTTTAGGAGAAGGAAGGATGGGAGAGCATTGAGTTCACGTTGTTCATTTGAGTTGGTGTGGAATGTGAACTATTATTGTTTTTAACCATTGAGAAATTGAGAAGTTTAGGACATTTTAGGAGAAGGAAGGATGGGAGAGCATTGAGTTCACGTTTTTCTTTTTTTGATTCTTTATGGGGTTTGATATTAATTAGAATAGAATGAAATTAGCAGATTTTGACACGATTATTTTTGATTTAGGAGGGGTGGTGATTAACTTGGATTATGGGAAAACTACCCAGGCATTTGAGGCCTTGGGGTTGACTAATTTCAATGATTTATATTCGCAGGCTGCACAAAGTGGTTTGTTTGATGCGTTTGAAAAAGGGGAGTGTTCGGTGCAATATTTTATTAATAAGGTATTGGATTATTTGCCAACTGGAACGCAGGCGAATCAAGTAGTTGAAGCTTGGAATGCGATGATTTTAGATTTTCCATTGGAGAATTTAGCGTTATTGAAGCGACTACAAGGTGAAAAACGTACGTTTTTGTTGAGCAATACGAATGAAATTCATATTCAGAAAGTTCATCACCATTTGCAACAGGCGTCAGATGAAAAAACGTTACATCCGTATTTTGAAAAGGTATATTTTTCTAGCGATATTGGGATGCGTAAACCGGATGCTGAAATTTTCGAATTTGTTCTGAATGAGCAAGGATTAGATCCAGCGAGGACTTTGTTTATTGACGATACTGAACAACATATTTTGGGGGCGCAGAAACTAGGGATTCAAACGTATCATTTAGGGAAAGGGGAGCGTATCTGTAGTTTGTTTTAATTCTATCTTTGTAAAAATATTTTGACATGCAAACTAAACTAAGCGTTAACATCAATAAAATCGCTACGATACGTAATGCTCGTGGCGGTAATACTCCAAATGTTGAATTATCGGCGATTGACTGTGAACGTTTTGGTGCGCATGGAATTACGATACATCCGCGTCCAGATGAGCGTCATATCACGACAAAGGATACCTATGACTTGGCAAAAGTTGTAAAAACTGAATTAAACATTGAAGGTTATCCTGACCAACGATTTATGGCGATGGTAGCTGAAATCAAACCTGCTCAAGCAACGTTGGTTCCAGATCCTCCACATGTATTGACTTCCAATGCAGGTTGGGATACCGAAAAACACTTGGAGGAGTTAAGCAACATTATTACTGAAATCAAAAGTCATGGTGTACGAACTTCGATTTTTGTGGATACGGATTTGAAAAACATTGAATACGCTGCAAAAACAGGGGTAGATCGTATCGAATTATATACAGGTCCATACGCAGAACATTTTCCAATTAATAAAGAAGAAGCAATCGCTCCTTATGTTAAAGCTGCTGAATTGGCTAGGGAACTAGGGATGGAAGTTAATGCAGGTCATGATTTAAGCCTTGAAAATTTAGCGTATTTCAAAAAACACATTCCCTTTTTAGCGGAGGTTTCGATTGGACACGCCTTGATTTCAGATGCCTTGTATTTCGGATTGGAGAATACGATTCAGTTGTATTTGAAGGAATTGGCGTGATTTTTCAGTAGGGATTACTCGCGAGTAATCCCTACTGAAAAATAGGTTTCTAGTTCCGAAAGGGTTTCTTCTGTTTTTGGTTTGTCTTCGAGCACTTTTCCTTTTTCCAACAAAATCATGCGATCACTAATTTCAGTGATGTGCGCCAAATCGTGACTGGAAATCAGCATCGTCATACCTTTTTGGTGCAATTTTTTGAGAGTTTCTTTCAACCACGATTGGGAAGTAGGATCTAAAAATGAAAATGGTTCATCTAAGATGAGAAGTTCAGGGTTAGGCAACAACGCACCTAAGATTCCAATTTTGTTTCTATTTCCGGCAGATAATTCTCGGATTAACGTTTTTGCTTTTGGCTCAACAGTGAAAAATGCAGCATGTTCAGCAAAAAAAGCATCGCGTTGTTCGTTTGAAATTTTGTGCAGTGATGCCACAAACGACAAGTATTCGTAGGGAGTCAGGTATGGAATTAAAAAACTTTCATTTAAAAACGAACCAGTGTAAAACTTCCATGCTTCTGATTCATTGACAGGTACATTTTTGGAATATACCGTTCCTGTATTTGCTTGAATGATGTCTAAAATTAAACTCAATAAGGTAGATTTTCCGGCACCATTATTACCTACCAATCCGATACTTTCTCCTTGATTGATTGTTAACGAAGGAATATCAAGTACCGTAATCTTGTTGTATTGTTTTTGAATGTTTTGAATGTTGATCATGAAATTACTTTAAAAGTGCATGTAAAGATATGTCTTCATCAATTAGTGGCCAATGTATACCATAACCAGACGGGGATACTTTATATAAAGCACGTTCAATATCTGATGCATTTAATAATTTTTTTGAAACTTGATTCAAATCAATATTTACAATCTCATTATCCGTTTTAATAACCATAAAATGATTGTTAAAAGTGATGTCTAAAACGATATGCTCTTTTACAGAATTATTCATTTTTCAAAATATTTATACCAACTATCTACGATTAAATCAAAGTGTTGATAGATTATTTTTTTAATTTCTTTGCGATCTTTTTGATTCAAATTATAAGCGTACGCTTCTTTTAATTCTACTTCTTCTTCAAGAATCCAAAATTTACATTCCATATCTGCTTTTTCAGCGTGAATATGAATAGGTTCGTTTCCTTCATTTGAATAAAAAAACAATCTCCAACCGAAAATATAAACTATTGTGGGCATACTCAAATATACAAAATATTTATCATTTATTCTCTACTTCTAAATCCTTCAGCGAGTTTGTATTTTTGTTCGTGGAATTTACGGGTAATTACTCCTAACCAATAGGAATTTGTAGCAATTCCAATAATACCCATTCCAGCTAGAATGTAATACGTAATGATAACATTTCCGAATAAAAAGCAAATTCCATGAATTAAATAGGGTACAAGTAAGATTGGAATTAACGGGATGAAATTTCTGATATTGAACCCTTGCACGTCGAATTTTTTATTTTGAGTAATGTCAAAGGGTTGGTATTTGAAATTTGCCACGTAAAAAAAAAGGTATGGGAATGTACCTACTGCATAAATAAGAAGCGCAAAATTGATAAGAGGAATTCGTGCATCTAGCAAATAATAAGGAATTGTGAGAATGTATGCTAAAACCATAGCGCTTGTAAAAATGATGTATTTTACTCTAAACAAGGTTTTAATTGGCAATGCCAAGGTCATGAGTCCATCAAAATGGGAACTGTAGCCTGAAAGCGTGATTTGTCCTATGTTCATGATAAAACCACTACACATAAAAAGCCCTACAAATATTATTTTGAAAGAATTGACATTTATTATTTCGTTGCCATAAAACCCTATGCCATAGAACAGAAAAAATATTCCTGTAAACAGCATTGTTCTCGTTTTTTTATTTCTTAAGATAAACTTTAGTTCAAGCATAATCAAATGACCTAAATCTCCATATTTTTCAAGGAATTGAAACGTGATTAGTTTGCTTGAACGTTTCTTGTTTGCAGTAAACGATTCGTCGTAGCGGTTTTTCACCATCAATTGATAGGTAAAACGGTAAGACGCAAACACAAGTGAGATTGGTAGTATTATCAACCAGGGTTGAGCCATCGCATAACGTACAAGTACAACATATCCTTTCGAAAGCGATATGATTCCTCGATTTTCTAATGTTAACACTACTAAAACTACTGCAAACAGTAAATATCCCAATAGTGCTTTTTTAGAAAAAATGAATTTCACACCCAAGCTCAAAAAATTCACCGTCAAAATTCCTCCATAGATATAGGTAAACCAGACGATGCTTTCGATGATCGCGTAGTTTGTGACAACATGTACAAAGAAAAAAGGAAGTAATACTAAAAAAGCCAAGAGATTGAAATAACTAAACAAGCTAGATATCAATGGGAAGTTAAATAGTTTTTTCTTCGAAAACGGTAGAGATAAATAATGTTGTAGGTCGAGCAGTGAAATGGATTGAAACTTAAAACGCAACACAAAATCTACTAAAAAATAGCTAAACACAAATCGTGTAAACATTTCCAACACATTATCGTTGGGGTAAATATCACGAACGATTTTATCTGCAATTATTCCAAAAAAACCAAAAGCAAACAGAAAATAAGCAGAAATTAATGCGAGAAAAATAGAAGATACAATCGATTTTTTCCAGAAAAATGATCTGATTTTTTGTAGGTAAAGATGTTTTAAGAGGAGGAACATGAGACTTAAAGATTTCCCTCCTTGAGGAGGGATTAAGGGAGGTGATTAAGTTGTCACCCACCTCAATCCTCCAAGGGAGGAAGAACAATAATTAATCGATTCTAATTTGTTTTGTTTTCAACACTTCGATTTCACCGAATTGTGCTAATTTCTTTTTGTCTACCAGTTTAAGGTTTCCGTAAATCGTAATGATACGTGGTCGGTTTATTAAATTGGTATTATAAAAATCAACGATGTTATCGAAAGTAAGGGATTTGTAGAGCGGATATTCTTCCTGTAAAGGTGAATTCGTATATCCCATTTCTCTTCCTTTTGCTATGGATGTGGAGATGTATCTAAAACTTGGGTAATTTGAAGATATAGAATTGATTAATCCTGATTTAATCATGTTAATACGATCTGGTTTTTGAGGTAAAAATCGAAGAATACTATCCATTACAACAATTGACTCATTGGTTTTATCCATTTGACAACCAACGTAGGAATAAAATGCTCCAGCTTTGTTTTTTGTGGTTGGAACAATAAATGCACCTGAAGTTGTGTAAGCCAAAGATCTATATTCTCTGATTTCTTGCATGAGTATACCAGAGAAGCCATCATTCATGTAGTTGTTAAAAGCTTCAGCATAAACTTTATCTTTCGTATTTCCAGAAAAATTAGGAGTTTTTATTAGGAAATAGATTTGACCTTGAACTGCTTTTTTATCATTCATCATGAGAACTTTGTTTGTTGGATTAGGAAGAAATTCTTTATCCGTAAAAGGGATGAATTTTGATGCAGTGTCTTTACTGAATGAATTTTCTAAAAGAGATTTTATATCGCTTGCATTACCAACATAATGCCATGTTGCTTTGTATTGATTTATTTTTTTGTAGGTCTCTAATACTTCTTGTGCGGTTAATGCTTTTAATTGTTTTTCAGAAGGACGAATTAAACTTTCACTATTTTTTCCTAAAACAGAATACCATAATAATAATCTTCCCATTGCATCTGGGGATTTAAGTTCCGATTTTCTACCTGAAATAACTCCTTCAACAACTGTTTTGATTGAATTTTCGTCAACCACAGGTTCTTCAATTAAAGATTTAATGATTGGCAATGCGTTTTTCAAATTTGCTTCTAATCCTTCAAAGGTCAATGTAAATCTGTTATCATCTACGCTCGCGTAATAGGAGATACCATGTATTGCAAAAGCTTGTTTTAACTGGTCTCTTGTTAAGTTTTTCGTATAAAAATAATTGAATAAATTAGCTGCTAAATCTAAGTTTTTAATTGAATCAGTCCCAACAGCACGTTGAATTTTTAAGGTAAAAATATCATTGTATGGATTTGCTGTGATATAAAAAGGTGTTGTACCATGTAAATTTGAAGTTACAGCATCTTTATTGTAATCTAGAATCTTAGGAGTCCCAGATTCTTTTAGTGTTGCTAAGTAATTTTTACAATACTCAGATTCAATTTTTTGAGAAGCGACAACAGGTTTAAATCCTGGTTTTTCAAGTGTTGTTTTCTCAGGGAACCCCATGGAAGATTCAATTACTAAATGATTATCAATAAAATATTGGTTTGCAACACGAATAATATCTTCTTTAGTAATGTTTTTAATTTCATCTAGTTGTTTAAGATAATTGTCCCAATTCGAATTTTCTAAAAATAGGTATGTCAATTTATAGGCTCTATTTTGTTCATCTTCTAATTCTCTTTTGCGTTGAATTTCGATTTCTTGTTTGATGATATTCAAAATTGTGTCCGAAAAAACACCTTTTTTAATATTTTCAACGGCTTCATAGATAAGTGTTTCCGCTTCTTTAAACGATTGACCAATAATTTTAGGTCCAAAAACAACAACTGTTGCACCATCGTCGTTAAAGTTCATATTATATCCAGCTCCAAATAATAATTTACCATCTAGTTGTAATTTATTTAAACTACCAGTTTCAGATTGGTTAGATAATAGACTTGAACAAATTTCTAATGCTAATTGATCTTTGTGACCATTTTTAACGGTTTTATACCCAATATACCCAACTTTAATAGGTGTATATTTTACTTCTATTACCTCTTTTTTATCGAATTTACTTTGTGCATATTCAGGAAAAATTGGAACTGGTGCAGAACGAAGTTTTCCAAATTTTTCATTAATCCATTTCATTGCATTTTCCAAGTCAAAATTTCCTGAAATCACTAAGGCCATGTTGTTTGCCACGTAGTAATCGTTGAAATATTTGTACATTTTTGTTAAAGAAGGGTTTTTTAAATGTTCGACAGTACCGATTGTAGATTGTGTTCCATAAGGATGCGTTTTGAATAAATTAGCCATTAAATCTTCTTGTAATTTACTGAATGGACTATCCATCCCTCTGTTTTTTTCTTCGTAAACTACTTCTAATTCAGACTGAAAGGAACGAAAAACAGGATTTTGAAAACGGTGTGCATATAATTCTAACCATTTTTCTAATTGATCTCCTGGGAAAGCGTTTAAATATACGGTCATATCGTTGGAAGTAAACGCATTTAAATCAGTTCCTCCGATGCTTTTTATGAGTTTATCAAACTCTGTTGGATTTGCATAATTTGCTGCTTGAACACTTTGATTATTCACAAGTGATAAAATTCTTTTTCTTTCTTTTTCATCTTTTGTTTTTCCTATTAAATCATAGTAGTAAACAATTGAATCTAAAAATGGCTTTTCTTTCGCATAATCTGTTGTTCCAAGTTCATTTGTGCCTTTAAATAAAAGATGTTCCAGATAATGTGCCATTCCGGTTGCATCTGATGGATCATTTTTACTTCCGGCTTTAACACTAACAATTCCATATGCTCCAACAGAATTTTTGTCAGGATTTAAGATTACTGTTAGACCATTATCTAACTTGTACGTTTTAATAGTGAAGGAAGCATTTTGTTGTCCTAGTGCTTGAAATACAAGCATTAAAAACATGGATAGGGGTAAAAAGAGTTTTTTCATTATAAAATTTTTAAGCAACAATATTACGAAATATAAGTGGATTCGTTTATAAGTATAAATACTTGAATTATAATATTTCACAAAAAATAAAACAAATTTTGAACTTTTACGTAATATGTATAAAGCTAAAACTGTATATGCGTTTTAAAAACGGAATTATTTTACTTATATCATTGATTTCTACTGTATTGTTTTCACAGGAGAGTTATGATAATTGTATGTCAGCGTTAACGCTTTGTCCAAATGATACGTTAGTAGTGAATAATTATACCACTTCAAGTACTAAATGTATTAATTGTGAGGATGATTTTTCAAAAGTGCTTTGTTTTGCTGCTAAAAACACGATTTGGTTAAAATTTACAACCAATGATAAAGGGGGGAATGTCTTTTTTTTTGCAGATAATATTAGCTATAAAACGAAAGTTAATCAAGCTTCACTAATAAACGTTTCGATGCTTGAAGCAACATTACCTTGTGATCCAACTACGTATAAGTTAGTAGGAAATTGTATAACAAATGCATCTACTTCATTATCTATAACAGCACCTAATTTAGCTCCTAATTCAACCTATTACATTGTTATATCGGGTGGAGTAACCAATATAAACACGGTGCCTGCTGAGGCACAAATGCGCGTACATCTTTCTGGTGTAGGTATTGATCGTCCAATACCTTCAATTTCAATCTTCACTCAGAAACAAAATTTATGTCCAAATGAAACGATACGTATAAATAGTCAATTGAAAAATTGTAAAGATTCGGTGAGTTATTCTTGGTACATAAATGATACATTAGTTGCAATAACCGATACATCCTTTTTTGAAACAAATAAATTAAAAGAGGGAGATGTAGTAAGTGTATCGAACACCTGTTTTACAGCATGTAAGGTGGTAGTAAAAGCTAAAACACCTACGTTTTCCGTATTAAATTTTCTAGTGAATGCTGGAAAAGACATTACAATTCATGAGGGAGAAAGTATACAATTACAAGGGGCAACGAATGGAGATTCTTTTTATTGGATGTCTCATTTATTAGATTCAACCCACTTGAAACCAATCGTAAGTCCTCATTCAAATACAACCTATTATTTAGTTTCAAACTTTCAAGGGTGTAAAAAAACGGATGATGTTTTTATAAAAGTATTAAAAAGAAAATTTGAAGTAGTTACAAGTTTTAGTCCAAATGGCGATAATATTAATGATACCTGGGTGATTCCATACTTGGAAGATTATCCTAATTGTGAGGTGAAAATATACACACGATGGGGACAACCTGTTTTTGAAACTACTGGTTATACGTATAAAAAGTCTTGGGATGGTACCTATAATGGAGGAGTTGTCGATGAGGGAGTGTATTTTTATGTTATCCACCTAAGAGATTCGTTTAATAATGCTCCAATTCAAGGAACCATAACTGTTATACGATGAAAAAGTTTTTGTTTACATCCTTGTTTTCTGTTTCTATTTTGTTTGTTAAAGCACAGCAAGAGGCTCAATATACTCAGTGGATGTGGAATCATTTATCGTATAACCCGGCCTTAGCTGGAATTCAAAATTGTTCAAAGGTCAAATCCATGAGTAGAATACAATGGGTTGGGTTTGATGGAGCACCAGTAAGTAATTTAATCACGTTTACAGCACCAATAAAAACGAAACGTACACAAATGTTTAGTCCGAGACAGGGATTTGGTATAAAATTTGAACGCGATAATATAGGGCCATTCACAAGTAATGGTTTATCATTTATGTATGCCATTCATTTCAATTTTACACAAGAAACTCGAATTTCTTTTGGCGTAAATTTAGGAGCTAAACAATTGACTTTTTCGAATCGAAACATAACAACTATTCAAGCAGATCCAGCGACACAAAAAAGTAGTACGTTTTATAGTCCGATTGCAAGTTTTGGTACGTGGTGGGATGGTAAAAATTATTTTATTGGTTTGAGTTTTGACCAATTAACAGCATCCAAATGGAGTGGAATGGGAGTTGAATCCTATTATCGTCTGCATTATAATTTATCCAGTGGGTTTCGTTATTTAGTAAATGAGAATTATACAATTGTTCCTAATTTATTAGTTAAAAAAACAGCAAACTCTCCCATTTCTATTGATTTGAATACGTTTTTAGATTATAAAGATGCGTTTAAGATAGGGGTTGGATTACGAAATAATGAATCATTCTTAGGCATGTTCCAAGTGCGTTTTAAGGAACAATTTGCTTTTGGATATTCTGTAGATTTTATCAGTTCTAAAATCAACACAGTCGCTTTGTTGACACATGAATTTTCATTGCAATATTCAACGTGTGAGATAAAGCCAACTGATAAATTATCTTGTCCTTTGTTTTAAAGCTCTAATTACCTAGAGTTTCTAATAAATCAGTGTTTAAAACTAATTAAACTCGCTTATTTCAGCAGGTGACTATTTCCGATATTTGTTAGTCAACATAAACATAACTAACTATTATGAAAAACACCATTATCGTCTTATTTACTACATGTCTGCTATTAGTAGGCTGTGTACCAATGAAAAAATACAATGATGTAAAAGATAAAGCACGTTTGTGTGAAGAAGAATTGAATGCCTTGAAAGATAAGGCTATTAATTTTGAAACAAAATCGAATGAATTAGATGCGCGATTAAATACCTTGCAAAAAGAAGCGACACAATTAAAGCTAGATACAACTAATTTAGGGGAATTGTTGAGAGATTTGCGTACGAAATATGGTAAGTTGGAAGAACAAAATACTGCTTATGAAAAGCGTATTGAGCATGACCGTGCTGCAATTTCAAAAAGTGCAGGAAGTATGCAAGCGGAAATGGATGCGAAAAGCGTTGAATTACACCGCAAACAAGATGTGTTAAAAGAATTAGAAGAAGAATTAAAAGAAAAACAACGTTTGTTAGCAGATCGTGAGAAACGTGTAAATGAGTTAGAGGAAATGATGCAACGTAAAGATGATGCGATCAAATTACTTCAAAAAAGAGTTGCTGATGCTCTGTTAGCATACAAAAATCGTGGTCTTACTGTTGTGAACAAAAATGGTAAAATTTATGTGAGTTTGGAAGCGAAATTGCTTTTTAAAACGGGAAGTACTGAAGTAGAACCAGACGGTAAAACTGCATTAATTGATTTAGCGAAAGTATTAGAAAACGAAAAAGAATTGGAAATTATTGTAGAAGGTCATACCGATTCGGATAAATTGACACGTGCAGGTCATCCAAAAAATAACTGGGAGTTGTCTGTTTTACGTGCAACATCTGTAGTAGAAATTATGACTGGAAATACGGCAATAAGTCCTTCAATTTTGATGGCTGCTGGTCGTGGAGAATTTCACCCAGTGGATGAATTAGATAAGGCGAAGAATCGTAGAATTGATATCATTATTTCTCCGAATTTAAATCCATTGTACGAATTGATAAGTAAGTAGTCTTCGACTTCGCTCAGACTGACTTACGACTTCGCTTTGGCGACATTTAACATATCCATTAAATCACACTAACAATGCAAGACATTTTTGATAAATTTCAGATTACAGAAGTTATTCATTCGTATACCATTCATTTAGATATCGAACGTATCGATGTTTGTCGTGATTTATTTTTGGAAGATGGAAAGTTAGAGTTACGAATTGGAAAGGCAAAAGGGAAAGAAGAAATCGAAGCATTATTGTCTAAAATTCTGGAGTTTACTCGAGGCAAACGCCATTTTATAACGAATACCTTAGTTGATCTACACGAAGGTGGAGCTTATGCTCAGAGTTATTTATTGGTTGTTGATGCAATAGAATCTACCAAGACAATCATGACAGGTGTATACCACGATACATTTGTAAAAGAAGATGGAGCTTGGAAGATTCATACGCGTAAGTTAGTGGTTGACTTAAGTTTTTAGTATAACCATTTATTACTGAATCGATCATATCCATTAATACCAAATTTGATTCCAGTGGTATGATGTGTGTGTGTTGAATTAGCGTTGACAAAATAGATTCCAAATTTAAATATCTCTTTACGTATTCGAACTTTTCGTTCCACCCCAACATAGGATTCGATTTGTAGGAAACCTGAGTTAGGGAGATAGAGTAAGCTTCCTCCAATAGATTCTTCCAGCTTTAATTTATTAATCATCCATAGTTTATTTAGGAAGAAACCATTAAAATGATGAATGGCGTTACATTGAACAAAAGCATTTGACGTATTCATATTAGTATCAAGTAATTGCAATGAATTGTTGGGCATTGAAAACAGAAATTTATCGGAAGATCTAAAATATTTGAGTTCGATTAAACGTAAATCATTTTTGTAAATAAATTGACCAAAAATCAAGCGATAATTGATTAATCCAAATGTTCGAATTTTTCGGTCATCTGAAATTCTTAATTCTAGGTATCCATAATTTGATTGTCCATGGAATAATTTAGGGATTCCAATTTGTAATTTTGTTCCAATTACAGGCCATTTGGAGCCTAGTACAATTTTTTTGTTGTCTTTAATCAAATATTTCTGTTGGTGGTAATATTCTAATTCCAAGGTTAATCGGCTGACTTTATAGCTTTCAAAAGGAACTGGATTTGCAAAAGTCCCAAATAGACTTACCCATTCAGGATATTTGACATTTGTAATTGCAGAGCGGTAAGAAAATAGAAATTCTTTGTTAAAATATAAACCATTACTTATTTCTTGTCTGTGGGCGATTTCGATTTTTTGATTCCTCACACGATTCGATGGTCCCCATGTACCTATAATACTTTGATAACTATTTACAAAGTCATATACATCACCAATATCGATTTTTACAGAGGAATTTTTCAATGGGTTATAAAAATATTTAACGGTTAATTCACCTTTTAAGTCTTTGTTTAGGAAGCCATAATCGATCAGTGGTTTTATGTAAAATTCTTTGCCATTATTAAATTCTTTTTCATAGGAAACTCCAAGTCTATATCTAAATCCTCCTACACCAAATGGAACAAATTGATCTAGGAATGGATTTATATAAAATTCTCTTTTTTTGAACGTATTACGAAACCCCATGCCTCTGTAATAAAAATCCCAAAATGACACTGTATTATAGATACTATCTCTTCGATGAATCGCAGTATCTGAGTTAACTACAGAAAAAATACTGTCTTGTTTAGATATAAACGAGAGATCTATCTGACTTAATTTTTGAGGCCTTATAGAATCCCAATAGGTCTGTTTATGGCTGTAAGAATCAGTATCGTATTGTATAGATTCTAGCCAAAAGTCTGTTGGTTTTTCAGATGTAGGAATCGTATAATTGGAGTAATACACTTCAGAAGTACCAAAAATTAATAATTTACCTTCTCTAGTGATATAATTAAATTTTCGTTGCGTTGGAACTAATATGTTTTGAATCTTACGATAGGAACCTTCTAATTGCATCGTTTGAAAAAGTTCCATCCCACCTTTATTTAAGAATAGATTATAATCAATAATTTCCCAAGATTTGTCTCTAATTGTAAGTGTTCCACTAAAAAGAGCTTCTTCTTTAAATATTTGTTCAACTCGAATTTCATAAACGATACTATCTTGCCTAAGTAAATTTGTGCTTTCCAAATAATAGGTATAATATAAAAAAGCATTGTCTGCTAAGGGTGAAATAATTGTATTAGTACTAAGTTGCGGTGCATTTATTTGACTTGTGTATAGATTGATATCTGCATCTTTATAGCTTTTTACAAAAACAAAAGGATTCGTTGAAAGGCTTACA
Organism: Flavobacteriia bacterium; assembly: GCA_947455255.1. Classification (GTDB taxonomy): domain Bacteria; phylum Bacteroidota; class Bacteroidia; order Flavobacteriales_D; family Crocinitomicaceae; genus CANHVK01. The sequence continues at coordinate 18,666 of CANGOA010000007.1, forward strand.
TAACTTTTTAAAGATTCGTTACCTAACAAATTAGGTTCATTTGAACCTCCTTCATATTTTATTAAATTATTTTGATTTGAATAATCAAGGTATCCGTGAAAAACATCTTTGTAATTTCCTTTGTCTTTGTAATAACTGCTAGCCATCCACTCCAATTGATTGATGCGCTCTGTTTCATTCATGTTATCTTTAATCGTATCTTCTTTTTCCTTGTCAAGTGTAGTAAAACAGTAGGTTTCAACGGAATAATTTTTTAGTTGATTAGCATAAAATTCGCGTTGTCCAATCACTTTTTTCATGATTTCTTTACCGCGTTGTTTTTTAGATTTTGGAATGATATGAACTTCTTCCATTTCCTTTTCACGTTCAGGCATGTTAATCTGTGCTTGAGAGAAAGTAGCAAGCACTAGAAATAAGCATAAAATGGAACGTGATTTATTCAATGTGTTTTTTTAACGAAAATATAGAATTTAAGGTAGTTTTGATGTCCTTCATGAAATTTTAACGTTGTAAAGTGATAATTTCTTACATTTAGGTTAAATTATTATTTAACCTTGAAACTAAATTTAACCATAGATCAATTTTCTGAAGCCATTCAAGCGCAAGAAGTGATAGGTATATCGGAAGGTATTATATATCAAGTTGCGTATGATACACGTAAACTTGCTTCGTCAAATCATACTGTTTTTTTCGCTTTGACTGGAAAATATCGTGATGGTCAAACCTATCTTGAAGAGGCTTATCGTAAAGGTGTTCGTTATTTTGTTGTTTCAGCTACTGTTGATTTAGTTCAATTTCCAGACGCATGTTTTTTTGTGGTAGATTCCCCTTTAGAAGCCCTGCAAAAATTGGCTACGTTTCATCGAAATAAATTTTTAATCCCAGTTTTTATTATTACTGGAAGTGTTGGAAAAACAATGGTTAAGGAATGGTTATATCACTTACTTTCAACTACTAAAAAAATAGTTCGTAGTCCTAAAAGTTTTAATTCTCAATTAGGTGTTGCCTTATCTTTGTTGGAAATTAATGAAACTCATGAATTAGCTTTGATTGAAGCTGGAATTTCTGAACCAAATGAAATGCAAGTCTTAGTGGAAATGATAGATCCAACTTATGGTATTTTCACTTCTTTTGGTCGAGCTCACGCACACAATTTTGATTCAAAAGAGATACATCTTTCAGAAAAATTAACTGCTTTTTCACGTTGTAAAAGAACGTGGATATCTAATGATATTGTGTTGAATGAAAGTCAATTGAATTCTGTACATGGTGAAATTGTTCGTCCTAATTCAACGAAAGAATTAGTAGATTTAATTCCATATAATGATGGTGTAAGTATACGAAATTTAGAATTGATTATTTCTGTTGCTTCGCATTTTGAAAATAATACTGAAATTTTAAAAGAACGCATAAAAACGTTACCTAGTCTGGCATTGCGCATGGAAACTTTTGAAGGGATAAATCAGACTACCATCATCAATGATTCCTATAATTTAGATATAGACGCATTGGTTCAATCCTTGGAATATCAACTAAGTATTTCGTCTAACAAAAAACGTGTTGCAATTATTGCTACCACTGGTTTTTCGGACGTTCAAATTGATGAAATTAAATCTATTATTGCCTCCTTTAACTTGGATGCTGTTTATTATATTGATGCAATCACCGAAGTTCCAGTAAACGACATCGCTGATGCTACGGTATTGATTAAGGGAACACGTTCTGCTCAACTTCAAAAATTGGTTCGTTTGTTTCAATTAAAGAAACATAAAACTAGGTTGGAAATCGATTTGTCGGCAGTCAAACACAATGTGGAAGTTTACCGTTCGTTAATACCGCATTCATGTATGGTTCTTGCGATGGTGAAAGCTTCATCCTATGGTTCTGGTGCAGTAAAAATGGCACAATACCTTCAAAAAATTGGAATTAATTATTTAGGTGTAGCTTATGCTGACGAAGGTGTAGAGTTACGCAAACATGGTATTACACTACCTATTTTGGTTATGAATGCAGAGGAGGATGGGTTTGACGATATTATTTCGTATCAATTAGAACCAGCGATTTATTCTTTTAAAATGCTGGATGATTTTATTAAGGTATTAATTCGTGAAGGCATCGAAAATTACCCAGTTCATTTAAAGTTCGACACAGGGATGCGTCGTTTAGGCTTTGAAGAAAGTGATTTAGATGAACTTACATCAATCCTGCAAACCCAACCTGAAATCAAACTACAAAGTGTTTATAGTCATCTGGCAGATGCTGATAATACAGAAGACGCATCATTTACCTTGTCTCAAATTAAGCGATTTAGTGCAATCATCCGTTATTTAGATACCGTTATTTCCTATCCTTTTATCAAGCATTTAGCAAATTCTGAAGCTGTTGGAAATTTCCCTTCCATCCATTTAGATATGGTTCGTTTGGGAATCGGTATGTTTGGTTATAGTTCGAATCCACAGGTTCAGCACTCCTTACAAGAGGTCGTGTCTTGGAAAAGTGTAGTTACGCAAGTGAAGTCTATCCAAGCAGGAGAATCTGTAGGCTATGGGTGTAATTTCATTGCTCAAAAGCCTATTAAAATTGCCGTGATTCCTGTCGGTTATGCGGATGGATTTAGAAGAATGTTAAGCAATGGTGTCGGTTCAGTAGTAATCCAAGGGGAATTTTGCCCTGTAGTCGGTAATGTGTGTATGGATATGACAATGGTAGAGGTTACTTCGGTAGAAGTGCATGAAGGTGATGCAGTTGAAATCATAGGAGAACATCAATCCTTGTCCTCCTATGCTCAAAAAATGAATACAATACCGTATGAAGTGTTGACATCAGTTTCGTCACGCGTTCATCGGGTGTACGTGGAATCGTGATTTGTTGTTTTTTGTAGGGATGTAGCATACTACATCCCTACAAAAAACAACAAATTATTTATCCAACAATTCCAATCCTAAATGTGTTCCTTCGGTATGTAAAATATGTTCTGCTTGTTCGATTTCTTCTAACGGACCTTTTACGATTACTAAGAAACGACCTTCTTTGATATGTTCTTCGTATTTCACGATGTTATCGTTTTTAAATCCTGCAGCTGTAAGCACACTGAATAATCCAGTTCCAACTACTCCAATCTCCAAACCTGCGATTGCACCAACTAATGCACCAGCACCAAAAAGGAATCCTAAACCAGGGATGGCAAATACACCAATTCCAGATAATAGACCTAATGTTGAAGTAGCAACTACACCAATGGCAGTTGTTTTAATGCGCATATCTGTTACTGATTTCACGTGTACATGATCATCCACTATTTCGGCTTGACCGATTAATGAAGTATGTTCCATGTTAAAACCTGATTCTTTTAATTTTCCTAAAGCTTCAACAGCTTTTTCGTGTGAATCATAAATGGCAACTTGAGATCTCATAGTTTTCTAAATTTTATAGAACAAATATAGGAAAGCGTTGAGGAATAAAATGTGATGAAGGTCAGTTAATTCAAAAAAACATACCATAGCTGTGGGATTAATCCCACAGCTATGGTATGTTTTTGAAATTTACATTCTATTAATTTTCCTCTTCATCGATTATCCCTTACCTTTGTAAGGTATGGAACAACAATTAAGACCAATTACCGACTGGTTACCAATTACCAAGCAAGAAGTTGAAAAACGCGGATGGGACGATGTAGATGTCGTTTTAATCTCAGGCGATGCCTATGTGGATCATCCAGCATTTGGAACGGCTGTGATTGGTCGTATTATCGAAGATGAAGGTTTTCGTATTGCGATTGTAGCGCAACCAAACTGGAAAGATGATTTGCGCGACTTTAAAAAGTTTGGTAAACCGAAGTATTTCTTCGGGGTTACAGCTGGTTGCATGGACTCGATGGTGAACCATTACACTGCCAATAAACGTTTGCGTTCTACGGATGCGTATACACCTGGAGGCGAAGCGGGTTACCGACCAGATTATGCTACGATTGTTTATTCGAATATATTAAAAGAACTCTACCCAGATGTTCCGATTTTAATTGGTGGTATTGAGGCTTCCTTGCGTCGTGTGACTCACTACGATTACTGGAAAGATCAATTGATGCCTTCCATTTTAGTAGATTCCAAAGCAGATATGTTGGTATATGGGATGGGCGAACAACCCTTGCGTGAGATGTTGCGATTATTGAAAAAAGGCGTTCCATTCTCTTCCTTAAAGACTTTAAAACAAATTGCTTTTCTTCAACCGAAAGAAGAAGAATTACCGAAAAACAAACAATGGGAAACCGTTGAACTGGCAAGTCATGAAACTTGTTTAGAAGATAAAATCAAGTATGCGGCGAACTTCAAAATTGTAGAGGTCGAGTCCAACAAATGGGAAGCAAATCGTATTATTCAACACGTTGGTAATCAAACTCTGGTAATAAATCCTCCCTATAAAACCATGGAGGAAAAAGAGATTGATAAATCGTTTGATTTACCCTATACGCGTTTACCACATCCAAAATACAAGAAGCGTGGTGCTATTCCTGCGTATGATATGATTAAATTTTCCATCAACATGCATCGCGGATGTTTTGGTGGTTGTAGTTTTTGTACGATTTCTGCGCACCAAGGAAAATTCATTGCATCTCGAAGTGAAAAATCGATTTTAAAAGAATTGGATGAAGTAACCAAACACCCTGAATTTAGAGGATATATTTCTGATTTAGGTGGTCCTTCTGCAAACATGTACAAAATGAAAGGAAAAGACGAAGCGATTTGTAATCGTTGTTCGAGCCCTAGTTGTATACATCCTGTTATTTGTTCGAATTTAGATACTTCCCACAAACCGATGACGGAACTTTACAAAAAAGTAGATCAACATCCTAAGGTGAAAAAAGCATTTATAGGTTCTGGAATACGTTACGATTTATTGGTAGACGACTTTAATAAAAACAACGAAGACGGAAATCACGATGAATACATCGAACAAGTTGTAAAACACCATATTTCAGGTAGGTTAAAGGTCGCGCCAGAACATACATCTGATGCAACTTTGCGTGTCATGCGTAAACCGTCGTTTTCCTATTTCCATAAATTCAAGGAAAAGTATGATCAAATTTCTGCAAAACACAATTTGAATCAACCATTGATTCCATATTTCATTTCTTCTCATCCTGGGTGTGAGGAAGAAGATATGGCGAATTTGGCTGCTGAGACTAAGGACATGGGATTCCAATTGGAGCAAGTGCAAGATTTCACGCCAACTCCGATGACCGTTGCAGAAGTGATTTACTATTCAGGAGTTCATCCATATACCTTAAAACCAATCAAAACGGTTAAGACGAAAGAAGAAAAATTGAATCAAAATCGTTTTTTCTTTTGGTATAAGCGTGAGAATAGGGATTGGATTAAAAGTCGTTTACAGAAAGCTAACAGACCTGATTTAGCAGAAAAATTATTGGGTTCTGAAAATCATAAACAGCCTAAGAAAGAGGTTCCGGAGTGGTTGGCGAAACGTAGGAAACGTTGATTTTTTGATTTGTAGGGATGTTTTTTTATTTCGTAGGGATGTAGCATGCTACATCCCTACGAAATAAAAAAATCAAAAAATTATTAACACCCGATACTCAAAACTTTATCTATGAAATTTTTATGTTCATCTACGATTTTGAAATATATTCGTAGTATCTAAAATATTTATCATGGTTACAATGACTGAAGATGCAATTAAACAAGAGATTGCGGAATTAAAAACAAAATTAACAGGGAATTTGTTCGAGGATGGTGAGACAATGCAAGCCATTTATGAATTGAAAAAACAATTGAATCCTGAAATCGAATTTAATCCTTCGATGGAAGACGACGATGATGGTTGTCTTTATTGCGGAAGTTAATTTCAAAGGTTGTCGAAAGGCAACCTTTTTTGTTTTACAAACATTTCGTTCTTGAAAATATACATTTCCTCATTCAATAACCCAACACCTTAGCTCGTATCTTTGAAGTATGAAAAGTGCAATTTATTCCAGTAAGTGGATGCTATGGATTCAAAGTAAATCGAAATACTACAAAAATAAGTATGTAGTAACGCTATTCATATTTTCTTTTTATGGAATGTTTTTGGATGATGTGGACATTTTCACTATTATATCTCAGAACATTAAATTGCATAAAATGAATGAGGAGAAAGAATTGGTAGAGGCTAAATTAACAAAAACTAAAAATACCTTAGATAAATTGCAATATCTTTCAGAATTAGAAGCATACGCAAGGGAAAATAAACTCTTCAAAAAAGACGACGAAGATATTTTTATAATTACCTATAAGTAATTTGGAGTCATCATCAATCTTCTACGCGGTATGGTGAACATAAAAATAGATTCCCACGTTGTTTGTAGAAAGCATCCACTGCTAAATTGTGGATTTGAATTCCTGGAAAATAATAAATAGCAATCTGAATATAGTTATATTTATATTTAGCCATGTGCATCGCTCCCTCTTGACATAAACCTACTCCATGACCATAACCTCTTCCACGAATCAATACGTCGTTACCATCTAGATAATTGCTAAAATAAGTTGATTTTAACTTAAATTCTTGACGTATGTCGCGTAATGGAATCCCTAAAATAGGATTATGGTAAAAAGCTAAACGTTCAGTTTGTGTAAAATTGTACAGCAGTGGTCCCATGATTGAGTCATTAATCGGGTAGTTGTATCTTTTTACTAAAAACTCTGCCCATTGATGTTTGGGTATCCGTTTTTCCCAAGTAGCTTGTTTGGTATAAATACAAAACGTGTCTTTAAAGGTATTTAAATAATGAACAGAATTATTCCAAATGTAATCAGCCTCACTTGTTTGTCCACCACAATTCGCATGAAAATAGGCATCCACTAAATTTCCATGCTCATCCTCCATCACCACGTTTTCAGTTGCTATAACTGCTTTCTCGATGTCAGGTGTAAAGCGAAGTTTATAATGGTAAGCTTGGCAATGTACTCGATCACATAAATTAAAACCTTCCTTCACATGTTTTGATATGTACTTAAGTGCATATGTGCGACTCATAAGCGCTTGTACTTTATAGTATTCAATATCTTTTCCTGTACCACCTTCAGATTCTACAACTCCAGATAAATAATTATTTATATTAACAACATTTACTATTGTAAGTCCCTTGATTCCAGGTAATACCTCAAAATCATCTTGGTATTTACGTGTTTTTTGTGAAGGAATTGTTGGAGTAAGCTCTATACTTGCATTTTCTTGATTTTCGATTAAAGTTATTTTATCAAAAATTCCCTGCGAAACTATACCAACAAATAATTCTAAACGATTATCAACTGTTTGTTGTATTTCTACATAACCTTCATCCATGATTTCTCCTAGATAGGAGGTATCAGTATAAATACTATAATTGAAACCGTCATGAGCAAAAACTATGCGTTGAATATCATACTCACGGTAAACACCGATACGTATTTGTTGTCCGTAGGAGTAAACAGCAAAAAAACAAAGAAATAGATATGTAATAAGCGATTTCACGGTGCAAAAATACAAGAATTTCTTGGGTTCAATTCACAATTAATAAATGTTCTGTCTTTGAACAATTGATCATAATAGTAGTTAACAATCAATGTTTAATTAAAAAAAAATAAAAACTTTTTTATTTTACCTTGTAAATTCAGCAATTAATATATTTTTGCTGAAGAATAAGCATTCAACAATAAATAACAGGAAATTTATAGATTATGTCGAAAAAACGTGCGATAGTAAGTTATGACAAGCTTTCAGAAGACATGAAAGACCGATTAGAAGATGCATTTCCAGAAGGATTTGGTGGAGGTATGACTCAGATCAAAACACCTACTGGAGAGACTTTAGATGCGCTTTTGTGGGAAACAGAGGAGATTATTTACTTGATTAAATTAAATAAAGTAAATAAAAAACCTGTTGTAATTCCAGATGACGATGAGGAAGAAGATGATGATATTGATGATATCGAAGAAGAAGAAGTGAAAGTAGAAGAGGCGGATGAAGTTGCGGACGATGAAGAGGATGATTTTGATGAGCCAGTGGACGACGACGATGACGCTGATGAAGAATAATTTGGATTTAATATTCAAGGAAGCTAACCTATTTAGGTTAGCTTTTTTTTTGCTTTATAATAATATAAGAAAAAATTAGTTAAAAATCAATCCCTTACATCTGCTTTCTTGTGGTTAATTTTAAGTAACAAACTTGAAAACTACTATGAGCCTTGAACATCAAATCGCATTAACGTTACTTACAGGTGGAGGAAAAAAGAAGATTCGAAAAATTTTAGCGCATTTTGAAGATAGTACAGAATTTTTTAAAGCTTCAAAACATCGATTAAAAACCATTCCAGGAATCGGAGAGAAATTTTTGCAACAACTAGATCGAAACCGTGCGTTAAAAGACGCTGGAAAATATACAGAATATTTTGATAAACATAAAATTGAAACGCTTTTTTACAAAGACGATGAATTTCCTTATCGTTTAAATCAGTGTGATGATGCACCTATTTTATTATACAAAAAAGGGATGATGGATTGCAATTTACCGCGTGTTGTGTCAATTGTAGGGACTCGTAATGCAAGTAATTATGGCCGTAAAATTTGCGAAGATTTGTTGCATTCATTTGTAGGGAAAGACATTGTTGTGGTAAGTGGTTTAGCCTACGGTATCGATATTTATACCCATAAACTTTGCACAGAATTAGGAATACAAACCATAGGAGTACTTGGACATGGATTAGATCGAATATATCCCCATGCACATACACCTGTTGCCAAAAAGATGTTGGAAAATGGAGGGTTATTATCCGAATTTCTCCCAGGAAGCAATCCTGATCGTGAAAATTTCCCGATGCGGAACCGTATTGTTGCAGGGATGTGTGACGCTACAATCGTTATTGAAAGTGGTGAACGAGGTGGTTCATTAATCACGGCTGAGTTAGCCAATGATTATGCACGTGACGTATTTGCATTTCCAGGCGATATTTCACGTGAATATTCGAAAGGATGTAATTATCTCATTCAAAAAAATAAAGCGCATCTAATCACATCTTCAGACGATTTCTTTGAAATGATGAATTGGACAGATCAACTTAAACCCTTGAGTAATCAATTACAACTTTTTGCAGAGCTGGACGAACAAGAACAAAAGATCGTCTCGATATTAAAAGAAATGCAAGATGTTAGTATGGATGTACTCGCAATCAAGACTGAAATTCCTATACGATTGATGAGTGGTATTTTGCTTGGTTTAGAATTAAAAGGGGTGGTTAAAGCCTTACCTGGGAAACGATTTGGTTTATAGTTACTTCGTCCCAAATACATAATTTAGTTGAAATCCTAAAATGGAATAGTCATTAAAGGCTAAATTTGTTCGTTGTTTATTTGTAACCCCTAGAGATGGTGGACTAGTATTTATATCATGTCCACCCATCCATGGTAGATTAAATTCTTTTTGACCCGCAAGATAAAGCATTAAATCTAATTTTTTCAATGCTTTTATAGGTTTAATTTTAAAACCTAATCTAAAACGGTATCGATGTAAGCCATTTGGAGAATAATAACCATCATAACTACCATCATCCTTGTAATACATCATCGATTCACCTCCTAGATAATAATACAATATCATTTGTGCGAAGGGTTCAAATTCCAATGGCCATTTTCGATTATCATATGATAATTTTGATCCCAAAGTAATTCGTGAATGATATTTTTCCATGGATGGGGTAAAATATTGGAAGGTCATATTCTCTTCTAATTCAAGTTTTTTGTTGAATTTGAAAATGTACTTTACACCAATGGTTGGTCTATTAAAATAAATTGCTCCTAAGTAAATTTTATTGCGATATGCTTGATTATATTGTGGACTCCAATTATTTATATACAAAGCATCCCCAAACATCAAAATAAATTGTTTCGTCAATTTATAATTGAAGGTCAAATCATTTTGCATAAAATTAAAGATGTGCCGTCTTGAATCAAAACACATCAAATTAAAATTATCGATATAGATTTTTTTGTTAACCTTAAAATAGAGGTAACTACTATATTCAAATTTCTTTTCACCGTTAATATCTTGGGCAAAAATCAATGTTTGAAAGGATAGAAATAATATAATTAAAATGCGATTAATCATTGACATTAAAATCTACATTTTTAATAGCATCGTTATTTTTTAAAACAGAAACGATGGTGTCGATTAACAAATATGGTGGTGTTGCAACGCTATTTTTAGAATATACATATATTTTGTATTTACCAACAGGTAGACTATTAAAAACATAATTTCCGTTATAATCTGTGTAATTTGCATTGGTATTTGTAGAATCATTCATGTCTGTCAAATACACTTTTTCATGTATCGCAGTATACGAAGCTCCCAATTTGTGTCCAGTAATATTCCCAGATATGGATGCATTTCCTTTTATTGGTGTATTATCTGCAATTTTAAAAACTCCTGCATCCACTAATTGATTGCTTTTTGTAATTGTTACTGGAATAGTAATCGGAATTTGACTTGAACTTAGCATAGTTGTATCGTCAGAATAAACATATAACTTATAATTTCCTGGCACTAAATGATTGAAGTTAAAGGAGCCATCAAAACCTGTTTTTACTTTATCTCCATATCCTTTTCCATCTTCAAAAATGATATAAACATCTGCGTTTGCATATAGTGATTCTTCTCTTAATACAGAATAATTAGAGTTATATTTTCTAATTTTTACTACACCTTTAATTCCAGAATTCCCTCCATATCCTGGTGTTTTATCACATGAACTAAAGAAAATAGATAAACCTGCTAAAAGGGTACATATAACTGATAATTTCATTGTTATTTCGTTTTTATTTTGGTGTTATATTCAATTAATATTAAGGCGGATTTTTTCTTATCCTCTAAAGAAAACTCATAGGTATGCGCTCCTTTGGGTAGACTTAAATATATCACATTGGAATTACCAGGTATCAATTTTTTCTCATCTACATATTCTGTTTTTTGTGATTTTTCACCAGATATTTTGTAGGATTTTACAATAACTCCTTTTTCTTTTACATTTAAAATAATTGGTTTACCAGATTGATCTTTAAAATCTAATTCTGCTTTAATGATAATTTTAAGTTGCGTTGTATCGGTTGTATTTAAAACAAATTTTTTCTCGTTCGTTATTCGATGAAATTTTACAATTGAATTTTTCTTGTTTAAATATTTTACACGAACTGTATCTAATGGCATTGATGGCGTAAGGTTTTTTCAATCTGGTTGGTCCTTGTCTTTGAAGTATTTAAATTCAGCATGAATTTTTTGTTCGGTATCCCCTTTGTAAATTTTAATGACATGTTGTCCCGGTGGAACATGAATAAATACTTTGCCAGCAGCACTCGGTTTACCTTTTAATTTAGCGTTTTTGAATTTTAAATGTTTTGAAACTTTCTCACCTTTAAGTGTATCCACTTTCATTTTCTTATCGTCTAATACGTGCTGTATCACATATGGCAAACTACTTTTTGTAGTGTCTTCCAAGCGTACACGTAATAATACTTCTATTTTTCCAGGTCCCATTACTACCAATTCTGTTCTTTCTTTTTCAGATAATGCATAGTATGTTAGTGTTTTTTTACCTTGCAGACGTACGATACCAACCTGATGTTTTGGTTTAATTTTTTTACCTTTTATGGTCGATTTTTGTCCAAAAACTAAACTTGTTGTACTAAATAGTAATGCAAGAAATAACGTGAATACTTTCATAATTTTAATCGTTTGTTTTAATAATTTCATTTCCTAATGCGTGTTGTTTTTTATCTAAATAGATAGTAACTAATAACAAACCTACTAAGAAAAATAAAGCAACTCCTACTATTCCAACTTGGTATTTTAATGAATAGTATAATTTGCCTTTACCAATTTCTGGCAATGGAATAGGTTCTAATGGTAAATCATATTTATTCATTAATTGTTCGACGTTTTTCAAATGTATGATTGGAATATTCTTTTTGGCCATTTCAAACATTACTCCTTTTTTATCAGGAAAATCTTTTAATTTTAATGTTTCATGATAGCCAGCACGAATGGCATCTCCATTGATATCACTACCATTACTGGCAACTCCACCTCCAATATTTATAAATGCTTTAATGTTTTTGTGTTGGTTAAATAAGTGTAGTCTTTTTGAAATATTTCCTTCAAAACTTCCTGTATTAATGTATGGTAGATGATTTCTATTAATCGCTGCTTCGACTAAATCTCGGCCTTCTCCACTTAAAGCTCTTCCGATATCTAAATTACCTCCCATGGATGCAGCAATGGAGTGGTTTGTGAAAATTTTATCCTCAAATAATTCGTGTTCCATATCAACCCATGTAAATTCTGGATCATTGGCTCCCCACGATGATGCCGTCACTGATGAAATAATGATTGGTTTAATTCCAAGCGTTTGAATAGCTGCTAATGCTGCGACATTTAATCCCGGGAACGAACCAGTCATACAAATTGCTACTTTATCTCCTTTTTTTAAGTGTGCATCTTTCAAAAGTTGTACAATCATTCCTCCAAAATTTGGATTCATGGTAGATGCTTTGATAGGTAATGAACCACTTCCTGTAGTAATTGGTGTGTATTGTTCTCCGATTAACCCTGTTTCGTTTGGATCATTGATGTTATCTACAAAGTGTACATTTTCAAAACGTTCATTTTTTAAATGTAAAAGTGCTTTTTGAGTTAGCCTAGAAGCTGCTATTTTTTCGTTATACCATTCTTCCTTGACATTTTTTTTCGTTGTTTCAACAACATATAATAATCCTATAGAAAGTAAAGCTAACGTTGCAAGTATAGGAGTAGAACGGATGGATATTTTTGCCATGTGTTATATATTTGAAAGTAAAGCTCCTCCGAAGCAAAGAATAACTGCTAATCGCACAATGATAGAAGTAATTGCCAACATTGCTAGCGTTTTTGGATAACCTTGTTTTGCTGACCAGTGTGCTATTAATCCTGGAATTACCCATCCAATTGCACTAAATTCAGCAGTGCTATTATCTGTATTGAAGACCAAAAAATGATGAGATAATATGGATAACAGTGTACCAACTAATAATGCTACAACCATTTGTCGACGACCAAATAAGAAGGTGAACTTTGAAATCAATAAAATGATTAAATAGGTGGCAAGTGAAATAATTACGGTTCCAATTAATTTATCGGGAGTATTTAATTGTAAGGCTATATAACCAGGTATAATGACACCCCCGGCTGCCAATCCAAATGCTTCTATGAAAAACAAACTGAGTACAATTCCCAGTGTGATTGCTAATTCTACCATTATTTTACTTGTTTACTTTCAAAATATTTAACCAATTCTGCACCACCTGCTCCCATGTTTCCAATTCCAACGATTGTTGTTTTCTTTTTGGAAGCATTACATAAATCGATGTACACTTCTTCTGTTGGCTTGCTTCCTATCGGAACAATCTCTTCTCGTTTAATTTTCTGTTTGATGCCCATTTCAACAACTAAATCAACCACATCACCAATGAGCGCAACCGAACTATAATTCAATTTAAGTGCAATAAGTTCTATCAATTGCTTTGCACGATCTTGTCGATCTTTACGTGTATTCAATAAAATGATGAGGTGTTCATCAGCATCTACATGTTTGACAATACTGTTCCAAATCATCAACGAAGATTCAGGATCGTTTGCAGCAAAAGCGTTGTAAAAGTCAATGCGTTTATCGTCATAGTTTACAGTCACTTTCGTCAGTACTCCCTCGTCTGGAATAGTCTTTTTCATTTCTGCTAATGCAAGCGCTCGGTCGACGCCTAATTCTGCACAAATATCCAATGCCAAGGATACATTTTCTTTGTGTTCGATGTAGGTAAATCCTACCATATCTTCATCCGAAATCGTACTCGCAAGTGCTTGATGAATCTTAGTATTTCGTTTCTTCGCAACCGCTTCAAACATGTCTAAACGTCGATCTTCACTGGTAAAAATCTTTGAGTTTTTAGGAATTGTTCCGCACAACGCTCGACCAACATCGTCTAAACCTGGTCCCATGACATCTAAGTGGTCTAGACGAACATTGGTAATTACTCCAATCGTTGACTTAACCATTTGTAGTTCGGTAATTCGTTGGTACTGTGGTTGCAAAGCCATACATTCAATAATCAATACTTGTGCTTTGTTTTTCGCACAGTATTTAATCACTTTAAGTTGCTCTAGTATGTTTGCTTTTTCATTACGATGAATTGCTGCTTCGCTTCCATCTGGAAGAATGATTCGAGGAAAAGTCCCAGTAACTTTTGTATATGTTTTATATCCTCCAACCCTTAATCCTGCTCCAATCAAGCGTGTCACACTCGATTTCCCACGTGTACCATTGACATGTATACGCACGGGTATTGATTTCACATACCGTTGATGTATCTGATATTCAATAATTCCATACACCAGAAGTATTGATAAAAGAATTAATGTAACGTAAAAACTTATCATAATCTGTTTAATCAGATACCAAAGTTATAAAAAGGTTGCTTTTCGTTTTAAAATGTTTCTAAAATAGAATGAATACAAATAGAATTATATTAAATTTGATGAAACATTAAACTGTTAAAATGAAACTACAAAAACAAGTCATCATAGCATTTGTATTTTCTTGTTTGTGTTTCTTTTCATTTTCTCAAAAAATTTCGTTAAAACAAGCACTTATACTGGCTGTAGAAAAAAATCCTGACCTCAAAATTTTAGCTTGTAATGTAACAATGCATGAAGCAGATACTATCACAGCAGGTTTAAGACCGAATCCTATTTTCAATACACAAGATTTATTTTTACTGAATTCTAACTATTTTCCAGCTGGTTCTAGTTTGTTTGGTCCAAAAAATAGACAAACTTGGTTTCAATTAACCAAACCGTTCATTTTACCCGCACAACGAAAAAATAAAATTGCTTTAGCACATCAAAACTTAGTACAGGAACAAAAAAATTATAAAGAATCGGAACGAAACGTACTAATAAATGTCGCAAATCAATGGATTAATGTTTGGTATGCTCAAAAGCAGTTAGACATCTTAAAAGAAGCTAAGGAAAATTTAGACTCACTTGTGTTAATTAATAACCTACGCTTTAAAAATCAAGTTATATCTCATTCTGATTTAATGCGTGTAGAACTATTAGCAAATCAATTCTCAGTAAAAATCAAAACAGCTACCCAAAGTGTTCAAAATTCTATGATGGAATTACGTTATACACTTGGGGGCGATGAAAAATTAGAAATTGATACGACAGACAATTTAATTTTTTCAAAATATAACTTTACAAATTATGATAGTTTACTACGTTTTGCACTAATGTATCGGAGCGATATTCAAGTTGCAAAATCTACTATCGATGTTGCAAATGCAAATATTAAATTTCAAAAAACATCCGCATTACCAACACCTGAGTTGGGATTTATTTTAAATCCTCAAAATACGCTACCTTATGCAGGGTTTTACGGGACACTTGTATTTCCAATTTTTTCTCGGAATCAAGGTGAGATTAAAAAATCAAACATCCTAAAAAATCAATCAGAAATTGCATTACTTGCGAATGAGAAATTAGTTCAAACGGAATTATTGAATGCATACCAAATGTTTAAACAACAAAAAGAGAACGTGGATCTTTATACGGATTATATTCAAATTTCGGATAAAATTTTAGCAAATGTGCGTTACAATTATTTAGCTGGAGGTACCAACATTGTCGATTATCTTGAAGCACAAAGAAGCTGGATAGATACGCAACAACAATTTTTTGAAATCCAATATAATTTCCGAGGTAGTTTATTGCAAATGCTTTATACAGCTGGAATTATCCAACAATTAGCCCAATAACATGATGTATAGAATAGTGTTTAGTATTTGTTTTTTTTTAGTAGCAGCTTGTTCTTCTAAAGCCAAATCAAAAAACCAGGATTATTTATCTCCAATCGTTTCTAAAAATGGCACGATTATTACTTTTCAAAGTCAAAAAATTTCAAATAATTTTGATGCCGAAAAATTGACTTCTAGTTTGTTAATTGCGGATTTAACCTCGCCTGCGAAAGTTGCCGCAACTGTTGAAAATTCTGGAGAAATTTCAAACCAAAACATCGTATTGTTTGACAATTCGGACTTAGCAAGTAGTTATTCGATGTTAAAACAACATTTGATGAATATGAATCAAATTAAAAATGTAACTATCAAACAACGAAAAATAGAATACGATCGTATCTATGATTTGAAAATGCATGGTGCAGCATCAGGGAAGGATTTATTAGAAGCACAAACCGCATTAGCATTGGAAGAAACAAATTTAGCCAATGAAAAAGCTGCATTAATTGAGCATGAAACGAAGTTTAAAATGAATGGATTTAATCCTGAAAAGCTTCGTAAAGCAAAAAATGGTGCAGTTTTTATTATCTGTGATATCCCTGAAAACCTAATTCATGCTACCAAAGAGGGGCAACATTGTTCCTTGAAATTTAATGCATATCCAAATGAAACGTTCGAAGGAAAAATAGAAGAAATTACGGATGTGGTTGATCCTCAAACCCGTATGATTAAACTAAGAATTAGTGTGAAAAACACGGATGATATTCTAAAAGCTGGAATGTTTGCCATGGTTTCTTTTGGAATTAATGAAGGTAAACATCTTACTATCAGCAAATCTTCGGTTATTACCATTCAAGGAAGAAATTATGCATTTGTAAAAACATCTTTGCTCACTTTTGAACGAAGAGAAATTTCAATTGGAAATGAAATTAACAATCGTATTATCGTCTTTAGTGGAATTATAGAAGGAGAAAACGTTGTTTCTTCCGGGTTAATGCAGTTAAAAGGATTATCATTTGGTTATTAGTTATGAGACAAGTACAATTATTTATAGACGCTGATATACTTCGTAAAAATCGACCATTATACGAATATGTAATTTATAAATTGGTGCAGGAAGGAGTGAGTGGTGCAACCGTTTTTAGAAGTGTATTAGGTTTCGGAGAAGAGAAAGTCATTAAACGTCCGGATGAATTGTTCAGTTTCGATGGCGCTACGATGTTAATTACGTTTATCGAAACAGAGGAAAAAGTGAAATCTGTTTTAAATCTTCTGAAAGAGGATATACAAAAATGTTTGGTGATTACTCATCCAGTAGAACGTTTTATCTATGATTAAACAACTCTTAATATTTAGTCTTAAAAAACGCTGGGTAATCATTGCCATAAGTGCTTTACTTATGGTACTAGGTTTTTTTAGCTTTCGAGAATTAAAAATCGAAGCATATCCAGATATTGCAGATACTAACGTAATTGTCATAGCACAATTTCCTGGAAGAGCATCCGAAGAAGTTGAGCAACAAGTGACAATCCCCATCGAACGAGCGCTTCAAAACACACCCAATATTTTAGATCGACGTAGTAGAACTATTTTTGGGTTGTCTGTAGTACAGCTTACATTTAAAGATGGTACGGATGACTATTTTGCGAGACAGCAAGTCATTGAGCGCTTATCTGCAGCGCAATTACCAGATGGAGTGTTACCTGAACTTGCACCACTTTCCACAGCAGTTGGAGAGATTTTACGTTACGTAGTAGATGCACCTTCTACATATACGCCTACTGAATTAAGGGATTTACAAGATTGGGTAATTAAACCTTCACTATTACAAGTGCCTGGAATAGCTGATGTTGTTACGTTTGGAGGGCCGATGAAACAATTTCATATTCTTACTGCACCTGAAAAATTGCGTAAGTATGATTTAAAATTGGCGGATATCATTAATTCCATCAATGAGAATAATAAAAATACGGGTGGTGGTATTATAGCACGCGGAGGACAAGGCTTTGCGATTCGAGGATTAGGAGCAATCAAGGATATTAATGACATTGAAAATATTGTAATTAAATCGGATAATGGTTTTCCGGTTTATGTAAAAGACATCGCTTCCATTGAAATCACTCCACCTTCACCAAGCGGTGTGTTAGGATACAAAACTTCAGAGGAAAAAGAAGATGTTAAAAGTGGGGTAGAAGGGATTATTTTACTTAGACGTTATGAAAATCCAAGTGAGGTATTAGAAAAATTAAAAGCAAAAATCAACGATATTGAGTCTAATGAATTACCAGCCGAGGTAAATATTAAACCATTGTATGATCGTAGTTTTTTAATAGATCATTCCTTAGAAACGGTTGCACATACTCTGTTTGAAGGTATTTCTATTGTCGTTATTATCCTTATTTTCTTTTTGGGTAGTTTTCGAAGTGCGTTGGTTGTTGCAATTACTATTCCTTTTTCCTTATTATTTGCGTTTATATTAATGCATTTGACAGGTATTCCTGCGAACTTACTTTCCTTAGGTGCAATCGATTTTGGAATTATTGTCGATGGTGCCTGCGTAATGACGGAGTACCTCATAAGGAAGTATCGATCGGCCACTCCAGAAGATAAACGACAAGGAATTATTAAAATTACTTTGATGGCAGCTCAAGAAGTTGGTAAAGAAATTTTCTTTTCGGTGACCATTATTATCTTGGCATATATGCCGATTTTATTGATGACACGCGTGGAAGGTAAACTCTTTTCACCGATGGCATTGACTTTAGCGTTTGCGGTGATTGGTTCGATGATTGCTTCATTAACGTTCATACCTGTATTGATTTCATTTGTGTATAAGAAAGATTTACAAGACATCCATAAAAAAATCAAAAAACCTAAAAATTATTTGTTGGATAAAATCGATAAAGGGTATGAACACATGATGAAAAAATTCATGGTGAATTATAAGAAAACAACTATTATTACAGCATCTATTGTGATTTTATTATCCCTTTGGAGTTTTAAATTAGGGACTGAATTTTTACCACCTTTAGATGAAGGTTCAATTTTTTTACGAGCTAATTTTCCTTCAGGCATAACCATTCAAGAAAATGCAAAGTATGCTCCTAAAATTAGAAGAATCATCAGTAAATACCCACAAGTAGATTTTGTAATTACGCAATCTGGTCGCAACGATGATGGTACGGATCCCTTTCCAGCAAACCGTAATGAGATTTTAATTGGGTTGAAAAATTACGATTTATGGAGCGATAAAATTTCTAAAAAAGACTTAGTTTCAAAAATTAAAGATGACTTAAAAAAGAATTTACCGGGTGTTTCTATTAATTCAGGACAACCAATTATTGACCAAGTAATGGAAATTGTAACAGGCTCTGCTGCGGATTTAGCTGTTTCTATTGTGGGAGATAATTTGACTGTAATGCGTCAAAAAGCAGATAGTATTGTTGAAATTGTCAATAATACCCGTGGTAGCGATAATGTAAACATAGAACAAGAAGGACCGCAAGATCAATTGGCTATTGATATTGACCGGACAGCTGCTGCTCGTTATGGAATTAACATTGCCAACATCCAAAATATGATTGAAGCTGCAATTGGCGGTAAAACAATTTCAACGCTATATGACAATTACAAAAGATACGATATTGTGATTCGATTTTTACCTCAATATAGAAATTCCATAGATGACATAAAAGACCTTCAAATTCCTTCTATAAGTGGTTCGATGATTCCTGTAAGTCAATTGGCGAATGTGCACTTTGTTCAAGGACAAACAAACATTTACCATTATGGAAGTAAACGAATGATTACAGTTCGTACAAATATTAAAAACAGGGACCAAGGTAGTTTTGTAAGAGAATTAAGAAAGAAAATAGAACATAAAATAAATATTCCTCGAGGTTATCGTTTAATGTACGGTGGTCAATTTGAGAATTTAGAACGTGCCTCTTCTCGTTTATTAGTCATTGTTCCATTAGTTTTAATAGGGGTGTTTATTATTCTTATCATGCTGTACAAAGGGGACTTACGAGATGCTTCTTTAGCAATGTCTTGTGTATTATTCTCTTTACCGGGTGGTGTTTGTTTCCTATTATTTAGAGGATATTATTTCAATATTTCTGCAGGAGTAGGATTTGTTTCGCTATTTGGAATCGCCATCATGACAGGAATTCTCTTTGTCTCTGCCTTTAAACTCAAGCAGGAAGAAGGTAAATTGAGTTTATTTAATGCCATTTTAGATTCTTCTGTAGAACAAATTAATGTGCGTATCATGGTGATCACTTTGGCTGTTATGGGATTAGTTCCTGCAGCTATTTCATATGGTATTGGTTCAGATGTCCAACGACCATTAGCGACCGTAATAATCGGAGGACTGATAAGTACAATGATATTTGCGCCAATTTTACTACCAAGTATTTATTACTGGACAGAGAAAAAACGCGTTGAGAAAAAAGAAAGTTTAGGTAAATTAGATGAGTTGGATGAGTTTGAAGATTAATATCGAATTACTGAAATGAGTTATAAAGATTTAATTATTAAGTATTTAATGATTATGGGGTTTGGCCTCATCATTTTTTATATTGATGAAAAGGATTTTTTTCACTACAAATGGACATTAGCACTAATTGACGTATTAGCATTTTTCAAAGCTTGGTATTTTATTTATTTCAGTTACAAAAAAATCCTTCATATTTCCGAAAATAACATTCCTTATAATGGATATTTACGCTTTATGTTAATCAACATTTTCATGGTAATATTATCATTTGGAGTTGATTATATGTGTTTATACAAAGTTGATCACAATTGTTTTGTTGGGGTAAATAAACACTTTTCGTATTATGAGTTGGTTTTTGAATTCTGGTATTTTAGTGTGTTGAACTTTTCATTCTTCGGATACGGCTATTTAATGCCAATATCGGTTGCCTCTAAATTTGTTGTGTTACTTGAAGTAATACTTTCATTTACAACTGTTTTCTTTATTTTATCTGACTTTGTGAGCTTGAAAGAATCACTTTCAGATCAAATGAAAACGAAGAAGAAAAACAATAAGCGAAATGTGATGTAATCATCCTTTCACTAACTCAATCACCGTAATCTCAGGTAAAATACCAACCCTTCCTGGGAATCCTAAAAACCCAAATCCACGGTTTACATAAATATGTTGGTCGTTTTTTGGATATAATCCTGCCCATTGTGGGTAAATGTATTTCACAGGACTCCATTTGATTCCAGGGATTTCAATTCCAAATTGCATTCCATGCGTATGTCCTGCTAATGTTAAATGCACCTTTTTTGGATGAGGTATAGTTACCGCTTCCCAATGGGATGGGTCGTGGGATAATAATACTTTGAACGTTGAATCTTCGATCGGAGCAATGGCTTTATCCAAATCTCCATGTTTCACAAATCCACGTTTCCCCCAGTTTTCTACCCCAATCAACGCGATTTTTTCGCCGTCTTTTTCCAAATGTAAACTTTCATTCAACAACAAACGGAAACCGATTTTACCATGAACATCTTTTAAATCTTGTAAATTTTTAGCTTTCGCTTCCTCTGACGGCCATTGTACATAATCTCCATAATCATGATTCCCTAAGATGGAAAACTTTCCGTGTGGCGCGTCTAATTGCGAAAAATGCTCTATCCAAGGATCCATTTCGGTAGCAACGTTGTTTACTAAGTCACCCGTAAAAACAAGGATATCACTTTTCTGAGCATTGGCTAGTTCAATTCCTCTTCGAACTGCTGCCACATCGTCCAACGAACCAGAATGTATATCTGAAAGTTGCGTGATTTTAAATCCATGAAAAGCATCCGGTAAATCTTTAAAGGCAATTTTTACTTTGTGCACGCGGTAATCGTATTTTCCTTTGATCATTCCCCAAGCCGTTCCTACGAATGGAATAGCTGCCAATCCTAAAGCTATTTGACTCACAAATTTTCGTCGACCCCACATGTGTAAATCTTCCGAACCAACAGTATGACGCATTTTTTGGATGCCTACATATCCACCTTGGATCAAACGAACAATATCTTCAATCAATAAAAATGGGGTAACAATGATTTTTGGAGCTAAGGAAAGAATAGCTAATCCCATGATGTAACTTCCGCCTTTTGGAGGTCCACCCGCCATTTTACCGGATGCACCTACGTATATGATAATCACCATTAATACGATGTCAAACAACCAATAGGCATAGTTTACATAGACTGCTTTGGGTCCTGTAAAAACCGTTTTCATTGCTTGAAAAACATATAAATCAACCAATAACCAAATGGCAATAAAAATAAAAAAGCGAAAAATCATACGTAACTATTATTAAGAATGATTAAAGATAAGAAAAGGAAAAGGAGGATTGGTAATAAAATCGATGAAGAGGGAAATAAAGTAGATGGAGGAAGAGGTCACCTCCCTCGATCCCTCCTCACTTCGATAAACTCAGTGTAAACTTGGAGGGAAGACAATAGCTCACTTCGTAATAGTATAACCACATTAAACTTTAATGACTGTAAAACTTCCCTCCTGGAGGAGGGATTAAGGGAGGTGACTACTATTGAATTTAAGAAAAAAGAGGACTTTATACAAGTACATTTATCGAAAATTAGAAGCTAAAATCTTAATAAAACACCAAATATTTATAGTATCCAAAAAATTCTCGGATCGTGGAGAAAAAGTCGTTTGCTTCCACATAATTGGCGTGTATTCCATCGACTTGAGCAATTCCAACATTTTTCAAGGCTAATTTGCTGCGAGAAATATGATAATATTGGGTAATGACAATCACTTCTTTTTCATTGGGGAAATCTTTCACAAAATTTTCTGCTGTTTCGTGAGTGGTGTTTCCCTTGTTATCAATCACTATCGCTCGTTTAGGAACTCCGTGTTGCATTAAATATTCTGCCATTTTATCCCCTTCTTTATATCCTTCTTTTCCGAATCCACCACTGACATAAAGTATCTGAACAGTCTTATTTTGATACAATTCAAGCCCCTTGTCTACACGAGCTTTTAATCGGTCAGATAAGGTACCATCTTCATTGACTTTATTTCCAAAAACAATTCCGACGTTCGTTGGTTTGACTTCGTCTGTAAATCCATCGATGAGTATACACACGATATGAATAAAAAACCATGCAACAAATAGTTTTAAAAATAGCTTAGTAAACTTGAATGCTAAAAACATATACTAGTATTTATCTGTGAAAAAAATAAGGCCACGAAATGTCGTGGCCTTACATTCTATTTTTATTAAAATTAGCTCTTCACCAACCCAATCTTCGCATCCCCTTCTTCGATTAAATCCACGATTAACGCTTCTCCGTCAAATGAACCAAATGAAATTTCTGTTGCTAACACCTCGTTGCAAACATACTCTTCATTTTGCGCAATGGCAGCTTGAATTTCACTCGCACATTCTACAGTCAATCTGATTTTATCCGTCACTTCCAAACCAGAATCTTTACGTAAATTTTGTACGCGGTTTACTAACTCGCGCGCAATACCTTCTGATTTCAATTCGTCTGTGATGGTAATGTCTAAGGCAACCGTTAATCCTCCTTCGGTACTTACCAACCATCCTGGGATGTCTTGTGCTAAGATTTCAAAGTCGTTGATGTCTAACACGATATTTTCTCCATCGATATCGCCCGACCAACCTTGGTTTTTCTCCACAGTAGCAATGTCATCCGCAGTCATTTTGCCGACCAACGCAGCAATAGCCTTCATTTGTTTACCGTATTTCGGACCAATCGTTTTAAAGTTTGGTTTGATACTTTTCACTAATACGCCACTTCCTTCTTCTAACAAACGCAATTCTTTCACGTTTACTTCCGATAAAATCAATTCTTTCACATGCGTAATGTTGTCGGAGAAGGTTTGATTTAAGGTTGGAACCATAATCGTTTGTAGCGGTTGACGGACACGAATACGTTCTTTCTTACGAATACCTAATACTAAGGAAGAAACGCGTTGTGCGATGTCCATTTGTGCTTCTAATGCGGTGTCAATCAATGCTGGATTTACTTTTGGGAAATCAGCTAAATGTACTGAAATTACATCGTGACGTTTCGTAACTGCATTTAAATCGCTGAATAGTTGATCCATAAAGAAAGGTGCGATTGGCGCTCCCAAAATGGAGACTGTTTCCAAACAAGTATACAATGTTTGGTAAGCAGACAATTTATCTTTCGAATCATCGCTTTTCCAGAATCTTCTACGACACAAACGTACATACCAATTCGATAATTGATCTGTTACGAAATCTTGAATCAAACGACCTGCTTTTGTTGGTTCAAATGTCTCATACGCTTCATCCACATTTTGGATCAAGGAATGAAGTTGTGAGATAATCCAACGATCAATTTCTGGTCGCTCGTTAATATCTAAATCTGCTGCAGCATAATCAAACCCATCGATATTCGCATACAGTGTAAAGAAGGAGTAGGTGTTGTATAATGTTCCGAAGAATTTACGTTGCACCTCCGTGATTCCGTCTAAGTCAAATTTTAAGTTGTCCCATGGTTGCGCATTGGTAATCATGTACCAACGTGTAGCATCCGGACCAAATTTATCTAATGTCGTGAATGGATCCACAGCATTCCCCAAACGTTTCGACATTTTTTGTCCGTTTTTGTCTAACACCAATCCGTTAGAAATAACGTTTTTGTATGCTACTTTGTCGAATACCATCGTCGCAATTGCGTGTAGGGTATAGAACCATCCACGTGTTTGGTCCACACCTTCCGCGATAAAGTCTGCTGGGAAACTCGCGTGATTGTCTATGTATTCTTTATTTTCAAATGGATAGTGCCATTGTGCATAAGGCATCGAACCTGAATCAAACCAAACGTCGATCAAGTCTGCTTCGCGTTGCATTGGTTTACCAGACGCAGAAACTAAGGTAATCGTATCTACATAGTTTTTATGTAAATCGATTTTCGCATAGTTTTCGTTTGACATATCCCCTACCACAAAGTCAGCCAA
>CANGOA010000008.1 GCA_947455255.1 Flavobacteriia bacterium
ATCATGGTTACAATCAATACAGATATCTTTTAAGATGTGACATCCGCCTAATACTTGTATATCGCTAAAGTTACCTTTTACTGTAAAAAAAGATGCTGTATCTCTAGTTAGGGTGTAATTTTTACTAGTAAAATAGATAGTATTATTCTTATAATCGTACTTGTTTAGGATAGTATCTCCATCTATAACAATAAAGGAAGAAGCTATCGAATTAAAAGTAAGTACTTTATTGCCGCAAGTGTAATTTGTAACAGTTAATGCAATATCACCGATCGTAAAAATACCTCCGATTGTATCCTTTTGATAAGAGTTATAGGAATGATAATATTGACCTTTCAACGTTGGTTTATAGAATCTAATACCAGCAGACTCATAAAATACTTTATCAACCGCTACGGTTGTATCGTTTGGATTTACGATATAATCCTTCGAAAAGTCAACACATTGTTTTTGTGCTATAGAAATACTTGATGTAGAAATAAGTAGAAATAAAAGGTTAAATAGGTTTCTCATAGCAAATGAATTGTTAGTTATGTTAAAGAGACACATAACCAACAGATAGGTTGCTTAAAAAACAAATTTATTTATTATACTCAAAAATTCCGTCCCAGATTTCATCTACTCGTTCCAACGCTTTTTCCATCGGTAATACCGTCCAAAGTGCTTTGTTTTCCTGCGCCAAACCAATGTGTTGTAATTTTGCTAATGCGTCTTTCACATCAAAATCTAGGTGACACTTAAATTCTTGAGCAAACCATGTTTCAATTTGTTGGTCGAGCACTTCAGCACTTGTCGGCTGATTGTTTTGCAACAAGAACGAATAAGCCAACATACTTTCTTTCATTTCCTCCTCTTCCGAAGCATCGATTAGAGAGTGAAAAACGCCACCGTTGTTGCCTAAATTTTTGAAATACAAGGAATCGGTTAACATCTTTTTGAAATTGTTTTTCTTATTGACATATCCTTTGTATTGTTTGAATAGATACAATCCGAGCACACCTAGAGCAACGCCAGCTTGCATCAAGGACGTTTTTATGTTTTGCAGATGTAATAAGTTGCCGGATTTATAAACGGATTCAATTTTTAGTAAGGCTGGAATAACCTTTGCAGAAATAATCGGAACACCTCCGCCAATTCCAGGAATCCAAAGCAATAACTTATCGGTTAAAGACATCTTCGGTTCGGCATTCGGAAAAATGGTTTCCAAGTCATTTTTGGGTACGCGTTTGAAAATTTTAAGTACGATGCTATTTGGATCGATATGCAGTTTTTCTGGATCTATTTTTTTCGCTTCAAAGTAAGTTGCGTCTTTGTAGTGAAGGTAAATAACTACTCGATCGTAGTATTCAATTTCTACTTCTTTTTTCCAGAAGAACCACTTTTTTACTTGTTCTTTGGTTGTTGTAAGTCCACGAGCATACAAATAATATTCGTCGTAATTGTCGAAGTCGATATGTAGGTTTAGTCCAACAAGATCAGAAGCATTAATGGCTTTGTGAAGTACTTCGTCTTCGATTTTTTCAAAGTTTCCGCGTTCGAGGACCTTTTTAAAAATGGTGTGGAAGGTTTTTAAATTGCTTTTATTCGAGTATAATGCGCGTTCTTCAGGTAAACGATCGGGATCAAAATGCGCGTAATTGAGTTTTAATTGTTGATTTAATCCAAAACCTTCGTAGTGAAAATAATGTTCAATAATGTGAAATAAGCGTTTGAAATTGGTAGCATCTGTTTCGTTGGTATAGGATTGTTCCAGTTGTTTTTCCAACAAGATTTCTTTGCTAAACGGTATGTAATTTTCTTTTTTCATGTCTTATGACAAATGAGATTTTGTGCTTCAAAGATAGTGAGAAAACACTGTTTTACGACGAATTCTAATTCAAACCCGACGAATTCTAATTTGTTCTTTTAATATCGAAATGTTGGAGATACATTTGATTAAAATAAAACAAAAAGTTATGAAATCAATTTTACTATCCGCGTTTATACTACTCGTAACAAGTACGTTTGCGCAAAATTATGTTACAATTCCTGATGCAAATTTTGCAAAATGGTTGAGGGATTCAGTTCCTACAGCAATGAATGGAAATCAACTGGATGTTTCTAGTGATGCAGTAAAAAACAAAAAGACAATTATTGCAGAAGCACTTCAAATTAAGGACCTTACAGGGGTTGAATATTTTACAAATTTAGAAACCTTGGATGTTGGAAATGAATATCAAATATCTGACATTAATAAAAATCAATTTTCTACTTTACCAACCTTACCAGAGAATTTAAAGATCTTAATATGTGGAAATACGGGTTTAGTTTCATTACCAACATTGCCAAAGCAACTTTCTATACTAAAATGTTATTCGAATGCCCTTACAGCACTTCCTATATTACCAGAAACGTTAACTTATTTAGATTGTAATAGTAACCAGCTGGTACATTTACCTCAATTACCAATTTCGTTAATAGAATTACAATGTTATATGAATCAGTTAATAGACTTACCTCAATTACCACAAAAATTGATGTGGTTTTCGTGTTATACCAATCAATTAACTTCATTACCGCAACTTCCAAATACATTGATTCATTTTGTATGTGCAGAAAATCAAATCACTTCTTTACCACAGTTACCAGAATCATTAGTAATTCTAAGATGTCATAAGAATTTACTTACTTCTTTACCTCAACTGCCAAATACCTTAATTGAATTAACGTGTAGTTATAATCAATTAAAAGCTCTTCCTACGCTTCCAACTTCTTTAAGCGGATTGTTAGATTGTAGTTCAAATTTTATTACATCTTTACCTGAGTTACCAGGAGTTCTTAATAATTTATTAATAGATAACAATCCATTAGGAGGATTACCATTCTTACCATTTTCTTTAAGAGTCTTATTTGCTTCAAATTGTGGCTTGAGTACCTTACCTACTTTACCTCCAACGTTAGAAGGTTTATCTTGTTCGAATAACCAAATAGCATGCTTCCCGAAATTTCCAAAATCGTTGACATATATTATGATTTCAAACAACCCATTTACTTGTCTGCCAAACTACCTACCAAGTATGGATAAAGTTACTTTGTCATACCCTTTATGTGCTGAAGGAAATACAAGTGGTTGTCCAAGTGCTGAAGAAGGTATCGTAGGATTTACAACGAAAGATGAAAATGCAGATTGTAAAAAAGATGAGAAAGAACAAGGTATTTCTAACCTTCCAATGATGTTGTTAGATGCGAACAACAACGTAATTGCTCAAACTATCACCGCTGAAAATGGAGTGTATCAATTCTCGACTTTAGAAGCACAATCTTACCAAGTACAATTAGACAAAGATAACATTCCCTTTACTGTTGCATGTAACGATAAACAAGTTGTTGACTTAACAAATCAAACGTATGCTAAAGATGTAAACTTTAGTATATCCTGTAAGGATGGTATCGATGTTGGTGTACGTGCTATTGCTACTCAAGGTATCGTGTTCCCTGGCCAACCACACACACTTACTATTGCTGCTGGTGATATGAGTAATTGGTACAACATGCATTGTGCTACAGGTACTGCTGGAAAATTACAATTAACAATTTCTGGTCCTGTTGTTTACAAAGGAATTTTAGGTGGAGCTTTAACTCCAAGCATTGCTGGAAATGTATATACTTACGAAATCGCAGATTTTGGAAAAGTGAATTTTACAGAAGACTTCGGACTTCAATTCGAAACAGAAACTACTGCACAAGCAGGTGATCAAATTTGTGTAGACGCGCAAATTACACCATCATCAGGTGATATCAATGTTGCAAACAATCAATATAACTATTGTTATTCTGTAGTGAATTCACACGATCCAAACTTGAAAGAAGTATTCCCAGCAAACTTCAAACCTGGATACGATGGGTATTTAACGTACACGGTTCATTTTCAAAACACAGGTTCTGCTCCAGCTTTTAACATTCGTTTATTAGATACTTTGGACACAAAATTAGATTTGTCCACGTTTGAAGTATTGAACTATAGCCATAAAAACCGTGTGGAATTAAATGGTAACATTATGCAAGTGTTCTACAACAACATTCACTTGATGGATAGCACAACAAACGAAAAAGCTTCCCATGGTTTCATTCAATACCGTATCAAACCTAAAAAAGCAATTTCTGAATCAGACCAAATTAAAAACACAGCACACATTTACTTTGACTTTAATGAAGCGGTAGTAACAAACACAACCATCAGTAAAGCAAATAAAAGTCTAGGCTTAGAAAACAAAAAAGAAAGTACCTTACGTGTTTATCCGAATCCTGCAGAAACGATGATTACCTTAGAAAGAGCGACTTCATCGAATGCTAAAATAGCTATACAAATATTGAATGTTAACGGACAAGAAGTATATGCTACGACATTAGAAAACACGACGAATCATTCGATCGATATAAGTGCATACACACCAGGAATGTATTTTATTAATGTAATAAGTGACACTTCTTCAGAAGTAATAAAAGTGGTAAAAAAATAATATACATTGAATTAGTTAAAAGGATGTTTCTGAAAAGGGACATCCTTTTACTCTTTTAAACTTTTCATTACAAATGAAGACTGAACATTCGCAATATTAGGTATAGAAGCCAATTTATTTCTCAAAAATACTTGATATGCCTCCATATCCTTTACTTCTACATAAAGTAAATAATCCATGTTTCCAGCAATATGATTACATTGTACCACTTCTTTTAATTTAATAATTTGATTTTCAAATAGCTCGATTAATTCTAAATTATGTGATTTTAAAGAGACCTGACAATATACTTTCATTCCTTTATTTAGAATAGTTTTATTTTCAAGGATTGTATATTGAAGAATTACCTGGTTTTTTTCTAAACGTTTAATTCGTTCATAGGTTGGAGTTGTACTCAAACCTATCTTATCCGCAATCTCTTTATAACTGAGTTTTGAATTCTCTTTCAAAACATCTATAATTTTTAAATCAAGCACATCTAATTGCAACATGGTAGAATAGTTTACTATTTTAATTTAGTTAAGCTATATGTAAAAGTATAAATAATAAAATTTTAACTAATACAAAGTATAATATTCTTTTAATATATACTAATGTAGTTATTAATTATACATTTGATTTAAAATATAGAATATTATGGATTTTAAATCAATGCAACCAGAAAGCTTAATGATGAGTTATGGTTATAAGCCTTCTTTGTCAGAAGGTGCTATAAAATGTCCAATTTTTCAAACTTCAACGTTTGTTTTCAATTCGGCAATGGAAGGAAAACGTTTTTTTGAATTAGCATACGGCTTACGAGAAAAAGACAAAGGAGAAGAGTTAGGATTAATATATAGTAGATTAAATAATCCAGATTTAGAAATATTAGAGAATCGTTTGTGTTTATGGGATGGAGCGGAAGATTGTGCGGTTTTTGAAAGTGGTATGTCGGCTATTTCTACAGCATTGATGGAGTTTATGGCACCAGGTGATTTACTGTTGTATTCGAGACCAGTTTATGGGGGGACAGATCATTTTATCAATCATTTTTTGAAAAAGTTAAACATTGAATCAATTGGTTTTTATGCGACTGATACGAAAGAAGAAATTATTGAACGCGTAAAACAATCTGGTAGAGCAGATAGATTGACAATGATTCACATTGAAACTCCTGCAAACCCAACGAATGCATTGATTGATATCGAATTATGTGCTGAGGTGAAGAACTACTTTACTACTCCAGAAAAACCGATTGTTTTGTCGGTTGACAACACGTATATGGGTCCAATATGGCAACATCCTTTGAAGCATGGAGCCGATTTAGTATTATACTCTGCAACGAAATATATTGGCGGTCATTCTGATGTTATTGCAGGTGCATGTTTGGGTTCGAAAGAATTGATGGGAAGAGTGAAAGGATTACGTACATTTTTAGGAAATATGGCGGGACCATGGACAGGCTGGTTACTCATGCGTAGTTTGGAAACCTTGAAGGTTCGTATGGATGAGCAGGCTAGAAATGCAAAAGAAGTGGCAGACTTTTTATTGGCACACCCAAAAGTAGAAAAGGTTTATTATCTAGGGTTTTTGGAAAGTGAAAAAGATAAAGAGTTATTGGCGAGACAATTTACTTCAAATGGCGCTATGATCTCTTTTGATATTGTTGGTGGAGAGAAAGAGGCTTTTCAGTTTTTAGATTCATTAAAATTAATCAAGCTAGCTGTAAGTTTAGGAGGAACTGAGAGTCTAGCAGAACATCCTCAAACAATGACTCATGCTGATGTTCCAATGGAGGATAAACGAATTATGCATATTACAGAAAAATTGATTCGTCTTTCGGTTGGCGTTGAAAATTATAAGGATTTAATCATGGATATTAACCAAGCTTTAGCTTGTGTTTACTGAATAAAATAGCACAAACAAAAAAGCCAACTTTATTTAGTTGGCTTTTTTATTAATTTAACACCCCGTCAGAGTGGTATCTACCTTCTTTGTAGATTTGAACTTTTAATAAGATTCCATCTGAATCGTAAACGTATAGTTTACCATCAAATAATCGACCATCTTTGAAGATTCCGTCTTGGAAGATATCACGGTTTTTGTTGTAAACTTTATTATATCCATTTGGATTGAATTTACCTCCATTATCTTGTATAATAGGAGAAACAACAGGTTTAGAAGTTACTTTTGAAGCTCCTGGATCTTCCACGTTAACCATAGGACGAACAGGTTCTTTTTTCACGATATCTCCTTCATCAACTCCACCTTCTGCATTGAAAGTGATGATTTCTTTTATATCCCCATTTGGATAATAACGTGTAGCTTTTCCAGATGGTTTACCATTATTAGAAGTATAAACAAATTCCTCTTGACCATTCGCATAATAATAAGCTACCTTACCATCTTCTTTACCAGAGCCGTTATAATTTGCGATATACTCTAACTGACCATTTTCATGAAAACGTTTTAATGTATCTAAGTAAACATCGCGTTCAAAACGTCCGTCTTCTTTCACTTTACCATTTTCATGGTATTTTGTGTAATTTCCTTTTGGACGATTATTTTCGTATTCACCTTTTAACTTTGGTGTTTTTCCGTCGTTGTAGTATTTGATCCAAACACCTTCTTTACGGTCATCTTTGTAATCACCTTCTTCTACTTTTCCATCATCTGGGTAGCCAGTACCAGGACGATCTTTACCTAAATAAATCCAGTGACCTTGTTTTTTTCCTTGTTCGTCTTTTTTGTTGATCTTTTGTCCAAAAGTTAATCCACTGAAAAACACCATACATACAATGCATAGTGTCAAAAACAATGAATTTTTTTCTTTTGTACGAATCATTTATCTCAAATTTCAGACAAGATTAATTAGCAAATATATTAATTTAACTTGGAAGGGTCAACATTTTTCAGCATCGTTTCTACCATAGCTTTTAAATCGTACTTCTCTTTCCACCCCCAATCTTGCTTTGCAGCAGTGTCATCAATTGAATCTGGCCAACTATCAGCAATCGCTTGACGGAAGTCAGGTTGGTACATCATTTTAAATGTAGGTAAATTTTCTTGAATAGCAAGGGCTAATTGCTCTGGTGTGAAAGAAATTCCCGCTAAGTTGTAACTAGAACGAATTTTCACGGACTCTTTTGGAGCATCCATTAATTCAATAGTAGCACGAATAGCATCCTCCATATACATCATTGGTAACGCACTGTCTTTGTTTAAAAAAGAAGTGTATTCGCCTGTTTTCTTAGCATGATAGAAAATATCAACAGCATAATCAGTTGTACCACCACCAGGTAAACTCGTATAGGAAATTAAACCAGGATAGCGAATAGAACGTACATCCACACCAAATTTATTGAAATAATATTCACACCATCTTTCTCCTGCTAATTTTGAAATACCGTATACCGTTGTAGGTTCCATGATGGTATATTGTGGAGTTTCAACGCGAGGTGTTGTAGGACCAAAAACAGCAATAGAACTAGGCCAAAATATTTTTTTGATAACCCCCTCTTTTGCTAAGTCAAGTATAGTGAACAATCCTTCCATATTTAACTTCCAAGCAAATTCTGGATGTTTTTCAGCAGTTGCAGAAAGTAAAGCAGCTAACAAATAAACATCATCTGGTTTTTCAGTACGAATGTATTCTTGAACATAAGCTTTGTCTAAAACGTCCATTTTTACATATGGACCATCTTTTAGTGCATCTGTGCATTCTTCTTTAACATCTGCTGCAATCACTTGATTTACACCATGTCTTTTGCGCAACTCAAGTACTAATTCTGTACCAATTTGTCCGCCTGCACCGATAACTAAAATTTTTTTCATATTTATATGACTTATGTAGGTCGCAAAAATAAAGGAAAATGTTGTGAAAACAATAAAAATAGAGTTGAATTATTTAGTACTCTTTATGTTAAAACTTATTCGATGGATTTAACGGTTTTTTTATATAAACCTGAAATCAATTTGTAAATTTGTAGTGAAAAATTCAAAATTTAATTTAAAAAATAAATATCATGAGTGTATTAGTAGGTAAAAAAGCACCTCATTTTTCTGCAGGTGCAGTAATTAATGGTGGTGAAGTAGTTTCTGGATTTTCTTTAGATCAATATGTAGGGAAAAATCCAGTTGTTTTATTTTTCTATCCAAAAGATTTTACATTTGTTTGTCCTTCTGAATTACATGCTTTCCAAGCTAAATTAGCTGATTTCGAAGCTAGAGGAGCTAAAGTTGTAGCTTGTTCTACTGACACAGAAGAATCTCACTGGGGATGGTTACAAGTTCCTAAAAACAAAGGTGGTATTGAAGGTGTAACTTACCCAATTATCGCGGATACTTCTAAAACAATTTCTGAAGCTTACGGTGTATTGGCTGGAGAATACGATTACGATGTAGATGGTAATTTATATGCTACAGGACCAATGATTGCTTACCGTGGTTTGTTTTTGATAGACAAAAACGGAGTTGTTATGCACCAATTGGTAAACAACTTCCCATTAGGAAGAAACGTTGACGAAGCTTTACGTATGGTAGATGCTTTACAATTCTTCGAAGAAAATGGTGAGGTTTGTCCTGCTAACTGGACAAAAGGTGATGAAGGTATGAAAGCTTCTTTTGATGGTGTTGCTGATTATTTAGCAAAACACTAATATTTTCTAAATTTTTGAAAGAGGTTGTTTCACTAAGAAACAACCTCTTTTTGTTTAACAACTATTCGTGTAGAAGTTTTTTATACTCAAAAGTAGTTTAAGTGAGAATACCTTACTTTTATCTATATTTATTTTTAAATGAATTCAATCGATATTTTATTGCTAATACCATTAATTTATGGTGCCTGGAAAGGGTTTAAACATGGATTAATTATAGAGGTATTTACTCTTTTAGCGTTCTTTGTCGGTATCTATATCGGTATTCATTTTTCAGACTTTACAGCCGGATTATTGAGAGAACATGTAGGATTGACTTCTAAATATCTACCGATAATTTCTTTTACCCTCACATTTTTAGGAATTGGTGCCCTCGTTTTTTTCTTAGGAAAAACAATTGAAAAGTTGATTAAGATAACTGCTTTAACACCACTAAATAAGTTTGCAGGTGTATTTTTTTCTTTGTTGAAATATGCATATATCTTGAGTACTTTATTAGTTATTTTAGAGTCTTATGATGAAAAATTGTCTTTTTTCCCTGCTAAAGTCAAACAAGATTCTTTGTTGTATAATCCAATTCTTAAGGTTTCAACGAGTACTATACCTCAATTAAAAGAGAGCACTATTTTTTTAAAAAACTTGATGAATAATGATTCTTCAAGTTATACGTTAGAAGATGTTCAACGTGCAAAATTTTTGGCGGATAGTTTAGGTGTTGATACTAATGACTCGTTAGAATTACGTAATATATATTTTGAGTATGCTAAATAAAAGTGTTTTTTTAATCGTAATATTATTTATAACTAGCCTTGCGAATGGCCAATTAGTTTTTAACTCAAAATTACCCGAACTTGATATTGATGTAAAAAAGTATGGTGTTTACATAGGAATTCAACGTGGAGAATTTTCTTGTCTGGAAGTGGGGGGAGAGTACCAGTATAAAAAAATTAAACTTTTAAAACCTTATACACACGCTGCACATTTTGGATTTAATTACAATTTTGACAAGAATGTATTGGGATATGATGTTGGTTATTGGTTTAAAGAAGGTCGTTTAGATCTTACCTATGGTGTTAATGGTATTTTCAGAACAGATTATAAATCTAGTGCTATTGGTTTTGCACCAGTTTTTGGATTTAAGTTTACACAATTGCATATACAAACTGGTTATAATTTTTTAACTCCAACTAAAGAGATTATGCCTGTTAATAGATTTTTTATTTCGCTTCGTTTTGTTTTTGTTAAGAATAGGGATTGGAGTTTTAAAAGAAAATAAACACTTAGATTATGTTAGTTTTTAAATTTGGTGGGGCATCTGTTAAGAATGCAGATGCTGTGAAAAATGTTGCAAAGATTATTTCGTTGTTTCCAAAAGAAAAGAAATTAGTTGTAATTTCTGCGATGGGTAAAACCACAAATGCGATGGAAGAAATTATAGATGCGTTGTGGAACAAAAACAAAGAATCGTTTCGTTATTTAGTCGATCAAGTATATCAATACCATGTTGAAATTTGTGAAAAATTATTTCCTGATGAACACGAAGGTTTAAACAGTTTTTTAGACGAACTTTTTGAAGGTTTACAAAATAAAATTAATCTTCCCCTTTCTGAAAACTATGATTTTGTCTATGATCAAATTGTTTCTATAGGAGAATTAGTGTCCACTAAAATCGTTGAATGTTATTTGTTAGAACAAACTGAACAAGCGATTTGGTTAGATGCTCGCTCGTGTATTCGTACAGATAATACCTACCGTAATGGAACCGTAGATTGGATAAAAACGCAAGAGTTAATTTCTTTAAATGTTACACCTCTTTTAAAAAATTCGGACACGATTGTTACACAAGGCTTCATAGGATCCACTACTGAAGGTTTAACTACAACACTTGGTCGTGAAGGATCTGATTATACAGCTGGTATTTTTGCCTATTGTTTGAATGCTTCTAGCGTTACCATTTGGAAAGACGTTCCAGGAATGTTGAATGCAGATCCTAAGTGGTTTGATGAAACGATTAAATTGAATCAGATTTCGTTCCAAGAAGCAATTGAGTTGGCGTATTATGGTGCAACTGTTATTCATCCTAAAACAATTAAGCCATTACAAAATAAGAATATTCCTTTGTATGTAAAATCATTCATTGATCCACATGCTGAAGGAACTGTAATTTCTGCTTCTACTGAATTTGATCATTTAGTACCTTCCTTCATTTTTAAGATGAATCAAATTAAAGTTGGAATCACTCCAAAAGATTTTTCTTTTATAGCGGAAGATAATTTGAGTCAACTTTTTGATGTTTTATCTCGTGCAGGTGTTCACATTAATTTGATGCAAAATTCTGCTATTAGTTTTGATTTCGTAATCGATAACAAACAAAATGTGATTAAAGATCTTTTTCAAATTTTAGAAAAAGAGTATGTAATTTCTGTTGAAGAAGGATTTGAATTGGTAACGATACGTCATTATGATCAAAAGACGATTGATAGGGTGATAGTAGATAAGCAGATTATTGTAATGCAAAAATCCGAACAAACTGCTCGGATCTTGATGCGATAAACCAGTAGAGCCACAATGCATTGTGGCTCTACTGGTTTTATCGTGGCATCTACAGGATGCATTGTGGCTCTATTGGTTTTGCAACCTATTCTCCTAATATTAGTTCTTTTGCTTCAGGTTTAGTCAAAGCATCTTTAATTAACCCTTCCAATTCTAACATCAATTCTGGATTATCTGATAAGATGGATTTGACAGAATCTCTCCCTTGTCCTAATTTTGTTTCTCCGTAGGAGAACCAAGAACCACTTTTCTTGATGATGTTTAGGTCAACTCCAAGGTCGATGATTTCACCAACTTTAGAAATTCCTGCACCATACATGATGTCGAACTCCGCTTTACGGAATGGTGGAGCAACTTTGTTTTTAACCACTTTCACTTTCACACGGTTACCGATAACTTCTTCCCCATCTTTTAATTGTGCAGCACGACGAATATCTAAACGTACAGAAGCATAGAATTTTAATGCGTTACCTCCAGTAGTAGTTTCTGGGTTACCAAACATTACACCGATTTTATCACGTAATTGGTTGATGAATATACAAGAACATTTCGCTTTTGAAATAGAACCAGTTAATTTTCTTAATGCTTTCGACATCAAACGTGCTTGAAGACCCATTTGTGAATCCCCCATTTCTCCTTCAATTTCTGCTTTTGGAGTTAATGCAGCTACTGAATCCACCACGATTAAATCGATAGCTCCTGAGCGAATCAAGTTATCCGCGATTTCTAATGCTTGTTCACCGTTATCTGGTTGAGAGATTAATAAGTTGTCAATATCAACCCCTAATTTTCTAGCGTAAAATTGATCAAAGGCATGTTCTGCATCAATGAACGCCGCTATACCTCCATTTTTTTGACATTCTGCAATTGCATGAATTGCTAAGGTTGTTTTACCAGAGGATTCAGGTCCGTAGATTTCAACGATTCTACCTTTAGGGAAACCGTTAACTCCTAATGCTAAGTCTAGTGTAATCGATCCAGAAGGAATAACTTCAATTTCATCAATTGGAGAATCACCCATTTTCATTACGGTACCTTTACCATACGTTTTATCTAACTTATCCATTGTAAGTTGTAACGCTTTTAATTTTTCTAAGTTTACTTCTTTGTTTGCCTCTTTAGCCATGATCTTTATTTTTTAATTCGTTATTATTTATCGTTTCTTTTGACAAAGGTAGAACCCGTACAACGTAATTTTTTTACGTTCTACTTCTTCCCTTCAATTATTTCTAGAATTTCACGTGTGTGGTCTTTTGTGTTTGGTTTGTCGATGATTCCGATGATAACACCTTCCTCATTCACTACAAAGGTTGTTCGATGAATCCCATCATATTCTTTCCCCATGAATTTTTTGTAACCCCATACATCGAATGCATCAATTACTTTACGGTCTGTATCTGCTAATAGGGTAAATGGTAATTCATATTTATCAATGAATCGCGTATGTAATTTTACATCGTCCATGCTAACACCTATGATTTCAATGCCCTTTTCTTGTAACTCACTATAATTATCACGTAGGTTACATGCTTGTGCTGTACAACCCGGAGTTAAATCTTTTGGATAGAAATACACAACATATTTTTTTCCAGCTAATGTTGCTGATGAAAATGCATTCCCATGTTGGTCGATACTCTCGAATGCAGGCGCTTTGTCGTTTACTTTTAAATGTTTCATGCTTATATTTTAAACAAATACGATTATTATTTAATCAAAAGTATGACTAATTTTTTAAACGGCAAGAAAAATTTGATTTTTTTGTTTGGAAAGTTTTCGTTATTTTATTTAAACTCAAACTCAGCGATTTTAAGAATCTCTTTGTTTTGTGTTAAGCGTAAAGTAACTGTTTCTTTCTTTTCAGTAGCATCCATATAGCGCGTATATAGATCTAGCTGTATCGTAGTTGGACCCATAAGTGTTTGTGATGTCGATCCATAATAATTCGCTTGTACAATATATTTTCCTGGAATCGCATGTTTGATGATAAACTCTTCTGGACCATACCCACCTGTAAAGTCACGTGAAATTGTGCCACCAATATTGGTTCGATTATGTGAATAAAAACATTTTTCTCCACGTGGATCTGTGACCCATAAATCGATGTCGCAATTGTCAGTATCCCAATTTAACACAACACGTATGTCCATAGGTATATGAGCTATTAATCGTTTATCTATTTTATCTAGGTTGAGTGTTTGTTTTTGTTGGTTTGCTTTGGCAATGATGGCATTCATTTCTTCGTTTGTGATAACCCCTATTTCAGGGAAGCGACCATTCCATGATTTTAATACTACGTTATAAATGGTATCCACGGCACGTTGGTATTGTCCATCTGCCGCATATACTGCTGCTAAATCTCGGTAAGATTGTGGTTCTTCACGACGAATTTTCAATACTTCTTCAAATACATTTATTGCATATTTTGTATAGTTTAATTGCTCCAAACGATGCGCAAGTACACGAAGTATTTGGTGATTTTGTTGACTAATCTCCGCCAAATTTGAAAGAATACGTAAACCTTCTATTTTTTTGTTTTTGGTGAAAAAGTAATCAGCAACATCGATGTAAAAAGAAGGTGAGTTTCCATGTTCTTCTTTTTGTGTTAGGTAAACCGCATACATTTCTCCTTCAGTTGCCTCTTTAATTTTTGTTAGATAAGGCGTGTCTGGATTCCAAGAGGCTAATTTTATTTTTCCGTTGTTTATAGGTACAGATTCTTGACGATTGTTGGAATTTGGTTTGTTTGAATTTCCCCTTATTTTTTGCCCATCGATATATACTACTTTTGAATCATCAGAACTTCCTCTTAATGACATTTCACCATCACTAGTACTAACACCTGCAATTGTTCCAACAACACTATTCACATCTCTAGCGGGCATTGCTTGTATCTCTTCTGCTCTTGGTGCTACAATCGTATTAAAACCATTTTCATCACCTTCTTGATCATGAGTTGATATATTGATTGTTTCAACGTCATCATTTTTTGAACTCTTACTATCGATTAATGTTCTTGTTAATGTTTTTACTTTTACTGTTTTTGGTATTTCAAATTCCATCCAAACACTTAAATTATTTGCTGTTACCTTAATTGTTTGGGCTTCTTTACCAGGAGCTTTTATTACCAGTGAAGTAACATTTTTAGGAAGTACAAGTGAGAATTTTCCAAGACCATCAGTTGTTACACCATTTCCTGTTGTTCCTATTTCCACCAAAGCATTACTTATAGGTAAATTCGTGTTTGCATCGTAGACAGAACCTTCAATAACCCCACCTTGTAAGGCAATTGTATTTCCTTTTTGTGTCACCCAAGCTCCGCCAATTTTTGGAGATGGATTATACTCTTTGTTCCACCAGCTTAATCGTTGTTGAAATTCGCGCACGGATTGTTCGATTTGCGTATGGAGTATCTTCGTTTTTTCTTGTTGACGTTGTTGCATGCGTTCTGCAAATTCTTTTTGTAATTCAACAGGTGGTTCGATGTTGTAACGTATATAATCTTCCAACGTTTCTAAGATGATTAAAGAAGTGTTCCGTGTAACGATGCCATATTTTTTTCCTAGTTCGGCAATCGTTGTTTTATTTTTTTCGTATTGAATGTCGAGTTCATTGATTTTTTTAACCGCCCAAAGTCTTTCTGTTAAACTTGATGTTTCTTGGTTCGTGGAATCGATTGTTACGTTAATAGAAGAAGTTATCTCTTTTCCAAAACCATAATTGAGTGTGATATTGGTTTTTTTCGTTAGAAGTTTTCCTGCAAACGTAAATTCTCGATTAACCAAGGTTGGTATCGTTGGATAAACTTCTGTTAATTCAGTAGGGTTATAAGTTGCTGAAATGAATTGAAAGGCTTGATTCGATAATATTTCGATTGCTTGTTCGTTCGTTTGTCGTAGTAAATTAATATAATTACCTCCTGTTGTTGCACTTATATAATTCAAATAGGCGTGATCAGCAGATTGATTTTGATTTATGACGTACAAAGGGGTATTGGAAAGGGTAATTTCATTTTCCCCAAAATTGGATAATCCATCAGAGACTAAAATTTGTTCGTCAGCTACATATTTTGTTAAGTCTAAACAACCCAATTGCGTTCCACCATCATATTTTAATTGTTCAATTTTTGTTTTTAAAGCAGCCCAATTTCCTTTACTAATTTCAATTTTTTCTTCCGAATGAATTTCATTGCTAAAAGTCACGAATTGCACAGAAACAGTATTTAATTTATTGAAATAGTTTTCTAATAATTGAAGAATACGCTCGTTATTTTTTGTAGCATTGGAAGTGGAAACATCCCAAATCAAGGTAAGTTTTGAAGGAAGTTTTTTTGGACGTTGTTGAATTTCAGGCTGTAGATATCCATAAAAATAGTGATCATTTGGGTTTTTTATTCCCTGACCAACAAGTAACGTTTGAGCTTCTTTCTTCGCTGGAATGGTAAATATGATAGGGGATGAGGCTTTAAAGTTTGTTTCACTTACATGTGCTTTGTAGAATTCTTGCCATTTTTTGAATACGAAATTTTCTAAGTCATTCTTTTCGAAAATTGGTTTAGCATCCGACTTCAAGACTTCGATATTAATGGAAAATTGCGCTATCTTATTTCTGAAATTGAGAGGTAGGACATAGGTAAATCCTTCTTTGGATGGTTTGATTTCTTGTTCGTAGGCAATCATAATGTGTTTTGTACCATTGGCAGGAATCGGATAAACACGTGCTTTGTAATTATTACCGATGGTTTTTTCTAATAATCCTGGGTCCACTTTTCGATTGACAATTTCTTCAAATACTTGTTGACCTTTTTCTTTTTCAACGGGAACGGCTTCTCGTAATTTACCATTTACATCCATTGCAAATCGTGTCACCGACTGACCTTCTCCTAAAGGAAAATGAAGTTCACCTTCTAATATTCGGTTGTTTGGATTTCTAAAAACGATGTCAAACGTGGTGATAGCAACCGAACCAACGACTTTAATATCGATGGCAACATTTTCAATTTCAATGTTTTCGTTGTTTTTTACAAAGAGTAATTTCTCTGAGAAAGTGCTTTCGTCGTTTTGCGCAAATCCTTTTCCAACAATGGAAAAAGCAAATATAAAGAGTAGTATAAACGTTTTCATAGGAAACATTTTGAATATATGTACTTTAAAAGTATATATAACGGATGAGT
This sequence comes from Flavobacteriia bacterium, assembly GCA_947455255.1. Lineage (GTDB taxonomy): Bacteria > Bacteroidota > Bacteroidia > Flavobacteriales_D > Crocinitomicaceae > CANHVK01. Next base: position 16,857 of record CANGOA010000008.1, read on the forward strand.
TGATGTTATCGTATAATAAGTTAACATTAAATTTTTTCACTAATTCTTTGTTTTCCAAACTTAATTTTATATATTTGAATAAATCAATGTGAACGATGAAAGTTTTTTTGGTATCTTTTTTCCTTTTCTTATCTGTTGGATTGTTTGCACAATCTACTAGTAAAGTTGTGGATACGGACGACATCACCGTTGCACTTTATCCAAATCCAGCTTCTGAATTTTTGAATGTTACCATCAAAGGTGGTTTGACAAAAGGAAGTATTAAAATATTTAGTGCTTTAGGAACAGAGATTTATGCGGATGAGTTGGATAATTTCAAAAAAATTGATTTATCTGATTTTAAGAATAATGTTTATTTAGTAAATATTTATTCGAATGAAGTGTTAGTTCAAACTACTCGTTTTGTTGTAAGACACTGATTTTTAATCTAAAATTCAGATTTTTTTACCCTATTTTATTTCTTGTTTTTGATTCATTAATCCTTGATTTTTCTTACATTTGCTCTGAAAAATATCCAATAGATTATGGCAAAAATTCGCAAACAAGATGCTCTAGATTACCACTCCAGTGGTCGACCAGGAAAAGTACAAGTTGTTCCTACAAAACCTTACGCTTCACCACGAGATTTATCATTAGCTTATTCACCAGGTGTTGCAGAACCATGTCTAAAAATTGCAGAAAATGCAGATGATGTATATAAATATACCGCTAAAGGAAACCTAGTAGCTGTAATCTCTAACGGTACTGCAGTTCTTGGATTAGGAAATATTGGACCCTTGGCTTCTAAGCCAGTAATGGAAGGAAAAGGAGTTTTATTCAAAATCTTCGCCGACATTGATGTTTTTGATATTGAAGTAGATGCTTCTGACCCAGAATTATTTATACAAACAGTAAAAGCAATTGCTCCAACCTTCGGTGGAATCAATTTAGAAGATATCAAAGCGCCTGAAGCATTTGAAATTGAACGTCGCTTGAAAGAGGAATTGAATATTCCAATCATGCACGACGACCAACACGGAACAGCGATTATTTCTTCTGCAGCTTTATTGAATGCTTTAGAATTGGCAGATAAAAAAATTGGTGATGTTGTAATTGTTATATCAGGTGCAGGAGCAGCAGCAATGTCATGTGCGAAGCTATATATTTCCTTAGGTGCGGATGTGAAGAAAATATTCATGTTCGACAGTAAAGGGTTATTACATGCAGGTAGAAAAGACTTGGAGGACAATAAATTGATTTTTGGTTCACATACTAGCGGCGACAAAACCTTAGAAGAAATGTTTGTTAATGCAGATGTATTCTTAGGTTTATCCAAAGGAAATTTGGTTTCTAAAGATATGATTGCTTCGATGGCGAATGATCCAATCGTATTTGCATTAGCGAATCCAGAACCAGAGATTTCCTACAAAGATGCTGTTTCCGTTCGTAAAGATATTATCATGGCAACTGGTCGTTCAGACCATCCTAACCAAGTGAATAATGTATTGGGATTCCCATTTATTTTCCGTGGTGCTTTGGATGTTCGCGCAACAACCATCAATGAAGAGATGAAGTTGGCTGCGGTGAAAGCGATTGCTTCCTTAGCAAAAGAAACGATTCCAGAAGAAGTAATTGAAGCCTATGGAGATAAAAGCATTTCTTTTGGTCGCGAACAAATTATTCCAAAACCACTAGATACGCGTTTGATTTACTATGTAGCTCCAGCAGTTGCAAAAGCAGCGATGGATTCTGGAGTAGCACAAAATCCAATTACGGATTGGGATGCGTACGAAATGGAATTAAAAAACCGTTTAGGTTTAGACAATAAGTTATTGAGAAACATTACTGTAAAAGCACAAAGCAATCCAAAACGTGTTGTTTTTGCTGAAGCAGATAATTATAAAGTATTAAAAGCAGCGCAATTTGCGAGTGAAGAAGGAGTGGCGTTTCCAATTTTATTAGGAAACAAAAAACGTATCGAAGCTATCATCAATGAATATGCATTGGAGTTTACAGAATTTGAAATCGTAGATCCGAAGTCGGAAGAAGAGCAAGAAAGACGTATAGCTTATGGTAAAGGATTTTTCGAAAAACGTAAACGCAAAGGATTTACAGAATTTGAATCCATACAAATCATGCGTGAGCGAAATCACTTTGGTGCCATGATGGTAGAAACTGGTGATGCTGACGCGATGATTTCAGGAGCAACACGTAACTACAAAGATGTTGTAAAACCTGCTATTCAAACGATAGGAACACAAAAAGATGTGAAAACGATTGCAGGTCTTTATATTTTGATGACAAAACGTGGTCCATTATTCTTAGCGGATACGACCATCAACATGGATCCTACAGCAGAGGAAATCGCTGAAATCACCAACAATGTAGCGAAGACTATTCGTAAGTTTAAAGTGGTTCCAAAAATTGCCTTATTGAGTTATTCTAATTTTGGTTCTTCCCCAGGGAAAGATTCCATTAAAATGGCACAAGCGGTAGATATTCTTCATGAAAAATACCCTAGCTTGGTGGTAGATGGTGAAGTACAAGCAAACTTTGCCTTGAACAATGATTTGATGAATGAGAAATTTTCATTTTCAACGTTGGCAAACAAACAAGTTAACACCTTGATATTCCCTAATTTATCTTCGGGAAATATTGCATATAAATTATTACAAGAAATGATTGAAGGGGAAGCGATAGGTCCAATTTTGGTTGGTTTAAAAAAATCAATACACGTAGTTCAAATGGGTGCTTCAGTTCGTGAAATAGTAAATATGGTGAAAGTAGCTGTTGTTGATGCTCAAAATAAATAAGAAATGATAGCACACATCAATGGTAAACTAGTAGAAAAAAATCCAACCACTCTTATCATAGAATGTGGAGGATTGGGGTATGAAGTGAAAATTTCATTGAATACATTTTCTACAATTGGTTCGGAAGAATCTGTGAAAGTGTTTACTCAATTTATAGTTCGCGAGGATGCACAAATACTGTATGGGTTTGCGACGAAAGAAGAACGAGAAATGTTTAACCATTTGATCTCGGTGTCTGGAATTGGTCCTAATACAGCGATGATTATGTTGTCTTCACTCGTTCCTGAGGAAATTGCACACGCAATTCAAGTAGAAGACGTGCGTACAATTCAGAGTATCAAAGGTATAGGAATAAAAACTGCGCAACGTGTTATTGTTGATTTGAAAGATAAAATGGTGAAAATGAGTTTTTCTGCCCAGATTTCTTCTGTTGGACACAATACAAATCGTTTTGATGCGTTAACGGCTTTAGTTTCTTTAGGATTTGATAAGAAGAATGCGGAAAAAGCAATCGAAAAAGTGAGTCAAGGAGAGGAGACGGTTGAGCAAATCATTAAAGGAGCGCTTAAAATTTTGTAAACATTGACTAGATATATTAACAGCTATAAACAATATTGTAGCAAGGTGATTTTTATTACCTTGCTATCTTTGTTTTATGGCAGTTTGTATGCGCAAGACTCGATAAAATCGCTTCCTTTTCCTATTAAGAAGACGTATGACCCATCTCAAAATACACCACAACGCTTTGATTTAGGGGATCCAAGTAAATTAAAACAAACCATCGTTTACGATCCAGTCTTACGTAAGTATATTTTTAAAGAGACATTAGGAGATTCTACTTCAATTAATTATCGAAATCCATCGATGATGACATTGAAAGAATATTTGGAGTATGAACGTAAAAAATCTTTAGCAAATAATTGGAAAGATAAGATAGATGCACAGACTGAATCAGGTCAACCTTTGGTGGCACCGATAAAAGTTGGAGGAAAGGGATTTGCAAACTTTTTTGGTTCGGATGAAATTAGTATCAAACCACAAGGTTCCGTTGAAGTTTCCATGGGAATTAATCATTCGCGTTTGGATAACCCCATTCTACCTGTTGCTCAACGTAGCTTGACACGATTTGATTTTCAACAAAATATGCAAATTAATTTAGTTGGTCAAATTGGAACAAAATTAAAGTTAAGTACGAGTTATAATAGTCAGGCAGCTTTTGATTTCGAAAATGTTATGAAATTAGCATATACAGGAGATGAAGATCAAATTCTACAAAAAGTGGAACTTGGAAATGTTTCCTTGCCATTAACTACTTCATTGATTCAAGGTTCTCAAACTCTATTTGGGATTAAAACACAATGGAAATTTGGTAAATTAACTATTGATAATGTTATTGCTTCTTCGAAAGGAAAAAAGTCGGAAATAAATGTTTCTGGTAAGTCGCAAGTTCAAAATTTTGAGTTGACAGCAGACAACTATGAAGCTAATCGCCACTATTTCATAGGACATTATTTTAGAAATGCGTATGACACAGCAATGGCTCAGTTGCCAATTGTGAATTCGCAAATCAATATTACACGTATGGAGGTTTGGTTAACTAACCGCGTAAACAGTACTTTAAACACACGTAATATCGTTGCATTTACCGATTTAGGTGAAGCGTTACCTCAAGATGTTCAAGGCACTAATCCTGGTCCTAGTAATTTTGCAACGTCCGTTTTCCCTGATAATAATGCAAATGATTTATACTCATGGTTATTAAATCAAGACCAAATAAAAGGATTTTCAAATGCTGTTACTGCTTTGTCAAATGTAGTTACTACCCCAGGGCCATTTAAACAAACGGTTGAATATGAAAAAGTAGAAAATGCACGAAAATTAACAGACCAAGAATTTTCATATAATGCATTATTAGGATATATATCTCTAAATCAACCTATTATCAATGATGAGGTATTAGCTGTTGCATATGAATATACCTATCAAGGCAAAACATATCAAGTAGGACAGTTTTCTACGGATGGTGTTGATGGAAAATCCGCACTTTTCTTGAAATTATTAAAACCTACTTTGACCAATCCTAAAAACAAAATTTGGGACTTAATGATGAAAAACGTTTACTCGATAGGCGCATATTCTTTAGATAAACAAGGTTTCCGTTTGGATGTCATGTACAATAATCCTGCAACTAGTTTACCTGTAAACTTTTTCCCTTACGATGGGTTGGATAAAGAACAATTAGTATCGCTATTAGGGATGGACAAAATGAATGTCAACAATCAACCATTTTCAGATGGTTTGTTTGACTTTGCTCCAGTAAATTTTAATGGAAATAAAGCAGATAATGGAGGAACAATAAATCCTAAAAATGGTCGTATCTATTTCTCAACCATTGAGCCGTTTGGTCAAACATTGCGACAAAAAATGATTGCAAAAGGTATTCCTGTTAGTACAGTCGATAAAATTGCTTTTACAGAATTATACGATTCAACCAAAACGGCAGCACAACAATTACCATCAAAAAATCGATTTATCTTCAAGGGTCAATACCAATCATCTGTTAGTTCTGACATCCCTTTAAATGCACTGAACGTTCCACAAGGAGCTGTTTCGGTTACGGCAGGTGGAATAAAATTAGTAGAAGGAACAGATTATTCTGTTGATTACAACTTAGGTCGAGTTAAAATTTTGAATACTGGTGTATTAGAATCAAATACGCCAATTAAGGTTTCTGTAGAAAGTAATTCTGTATTTGGTTTTCAAGCGCGTTCAATGATAGGTACGCATTTGAATTATCGATTTAATAAAGATTTTAATATTGGTGCAACGTGGATGCGTATGACCGAGCGACCAATTACACAAAAAGTAGATATTGGTTCAGAACCTTTTAAAAATAATATGATAGGGTTGGATATTGCTTTTAAGCACGATCTACCTTTTTTAACAAAAGCGGTAGATTTTTTACCAATGCTTTCAACACGAGCTAAATCATCCATTTCCTTTACAGGGGAAGTTGCACACTTGATCCCAGGTACTCCAAACGCAATTTCATCTACTGGAATATCGTATGTAGATGATTTTGAAGGCAGTCAAAGTACGATAGATTTACGCACACAAACTGCATGGAAATTGGCTTCCATTCCACAATACCAACCAGATCTATTTCCAGAAGCAGCAAATAAAGATTTAAGCGCAGGATTTAAACGCGCGAATATTGCTTGGTATTTGATAGACCCAATGTTTTATCAAGCAGGTGCTACTACACCGAAACATATTATTGATAACCCTCAAATGCTCACCGATAGTAGGATGCGTATGGTTAGCCAGAAAGATATTTTTCCAAATTTACAACAACAATATGGTACGTTTACGAATATTCCAATTTTAGAACTTGCTTATTATCCAAAAGAGCGTGGAATGTATAACTATGATACTATTTCTATGCTTGATAAATTAGGACAATTTCAAAATCCAGGTTCTAAATGGGGTGGAATTATGCGTTCATTAAGTACAAATGATTTTGAGTTGTCAAATATTGAATTTATCCAGTTTTGGATATTGGATCCATTTAACGAAGATGTTGTAAAAGCGAATCAGAATATTGTACCATCGGGAGGTGATTTATATTTCAACTTAGGAAATATTTCAGAAGATGTACTGCCAGATTCACGTAAAGAATTTGAAAATGGTTTACCACCTGCTCCAACAACTAGTATGGAAAATTTAGATGTAACACAATGGGCACGTGTTTCTACTCAAAATGTGGTTGTAAATGCGTTTGATCCAAGTTCTACAGCGCTAGAAAATCAAGATATTGGTTTAGATGGCTGGAATAATGATGCTGAAAAATCACAATTTGCTAACTATGTGAAATGGGTGCAAAACAATCCTATCCTTGAACCAGATGTAAAAAATAAAATGCTTTCCGACCCATCCAACGATGATTATACGTATTATCGAAATGATACGTATGATAATGAAAAGGCGGATATTCTAACACGTTATAAGCGTTATAATAGACATCAAGGTAATTCTCCTTCGTTAGAAATGTCTGCAAAACTAAATGCGGCTGGATATACTACTCAAGCAACAAATTTGCCAGATGTGGAAGATTTGAATCAAGACAACAATTTATCGGAATCTGAAAGCTACTACCAATATAAAGTTAGTCTACGCTCGAAAGATTTAGAAATTGGAAAAAATTATGTGACAAACATTCAAACTTATACAAATGGTACAAAAACTGAGCGCTGGATTCAATTTAAAGTTCCAATTCGTGAACCTCAAAAAATCGTAAATGGTATTACTGATTTCCGTTCTATACGCTTTATGCGTATGTTTTTAAAAGACTTTAATGACGAGGTTTTAGTTCGTTTTGCTCGATTAGAATTTATTCGTGGTGAATGGAGAAAATATTTAGGAGATTTGAATTTACCTGGAGAAACGTTTCAAACTGATCCAAACTTAACAACGTTTAATATTTCTGCTGTTAATATTGAAGAGAATGCATCTCGAACACCAATAAATTATGTTGTTCCTCCAGGAATTTTAAGAGAAATTGACCCGTCTCAAGTACAACAACGTCAAATGAACGAACAATCTTTAGCTTTTGAGGTATGTAACTTGAAAGATGGTTCGGCAAGAGCTGCGTATAAAAATGTGCAGTTTGATGTAAGAACCTACAAGAAATTGAAAATGTTTGTTCACGCAGAGGAAATAACAAAATCAAGCCCACTTAAATCAAACGATTTAACATTGTTTGTTCGTCTAGGTTCTGATTTTACTGATAATTACTATGAGTATGAAATGCCAATGTCTTCTACGGTATGGAATACGACTTCTCCAAATGAAATTTGGCCGGATGCTAACAATATGGAAATAGACTTTGATAATTTATTATTGGTCAAGAAGAAAAGAAATGATATAACTGCTAATCCTAGTTCGACAATAACGAATGCAACGGAGTATGTAATGGTGGATCCAGCAAACTCAACCCGTTATATCAAAGTAAAAGGTAGTCCTAATTTACAAGGAATAAAAACCATTATGATTGGTGTTCGAAATCCTGCAATCGATAATAATAAATTATGGAGTGACGATGGTTTACCTAAATGTGGAAATATATGGATTAACGAATTGCGTTTAACGGATTTCCAAAGCAATGGTGGATCAGCTGCTGTTGGTCGTATGCAAGTTCAAGCAGCAGATTTTGCAAATGTTTCGGTTTCAGGAAATTATGCTGGGGTAAACTGGGGATCAATCGAAAGCCGTGTTCAAGAACGCCAACGTAACGAACAAATTGGTTTTGACTTTAATACAACGATGCAGTTAGGTCAATTTTTAGGAAATAAATTAAAAGTATCCTTACCATTTTTCTATGGATATAATTTAGGTATTATCAACCCAGAATATGATCCATTTAATCCGGACATTAAATTAAGTGATTATTCTTTATCTGAAAAAAATCAACGTGCAAAAGCAGGACAGGATTTTACAGAACGAAGATCCTATAACTTTACAAATGTGCGTAAAGAAGCCAATCCTGATGCAAAAGCTCATTTTTGGAATTTGTCAAACTTTTCAGCTACCTATGGATACAATGAAACATATAAACGTGATTTTAATATTGAATATGATCGAACAAGAAGCTGGAAGAGTGCCTTGACCTATAGTTATAGCTTTACTAGCAAACCTATAGAACCTTTCAAAAAAGTAAAATTCATGCAGAAGTCCAAATGGTGGAACATTATAAAGGATGCAAATTTTTATTTGACGCCTAAGACCATTTCAATAAATAATGACGTATTGCGGAACTATAACGAAAGGAAGGTGCGAAATAATCTTGCACCTACCTATGAATTTACTCCGGTTTACGTAAAATCATTTACTTGGAATCGAACGTATAGTTTTGGATATGATATTACAAAAAATCTAAAATTTAATTTTAATGCCTCAGATAGAGCTATTTTTGATGAATCAAATGGTCGTGTGGATAAAAAGGCAGACCCTGTAGGATATCAAGTTTTCTTAGATACGATTAAACGTCAGTTAAATACCTTAGGTAAAACGATGGATTATACACATGATTATGCTTTTAATTATAACATGCCATTTGATAAAATTCCATTATTAGATTTTGTAACTGCTTCTGCAAAATATAGTGGAACATTTAACTGGCAACGAGCTCCACTTGGTCAAAGTCAGTTTGGAAACACGGTACAAAATAGTCGCGTAGTAAATCTTACTACTACTTTAAACATGACGAATTTTTATTCAAAGGTTCCATACCTAAAGAAAATAATAGAAAGCGGTAAAACAAATACTCGTCCTCAATTAAATACCCAACAAAACCAACAGGAATCAGCCCAAAAACCAACTAAATTTGACCCTAATGTTACAATGTTTAACAAACCGTACGATCAATTAACTAAAAAAGAACAACGCAAAGAAGATAGAAGACGTCGAAGAATTCTACGTAAAGAAAAAAGAGATGCGAGAAAAGCAAAACGTGCAAAAGAACCCGTGAATGTTGTTGTAGCAACAGTTGGGAGGGCTGTTATGAGTGTACGTTCAGTTTCTGGAACTTATGCGTTGAATGATGGTACTTTGTTACCTGGTTATAATTTAGAGACGAGATATCTTGGTATGCCAGCTTCTTCTCCAAGTGCATTGACAGGGTTCTTATTTGGACAACAGACTTATGATATCTATGGTCAAAAAACAAATTATGATTTTGCTAGAAATGCAGCTGATAATGGTTGGTTAGTGAAAAATCAGGCCTTAAATAAGCAACATACACTTACACATTCTCAAAATATTTCTGGGAGAATTACGGTTGAACCTTTGAAAGATGTATCGATAGAATTGAATTTTAATCGAAATTATTCGATGAATTCAAGCGATTTCTTCCGATGGAACGATTCTACAAAAACATACCAAAATCAAAGTTTAGTTGAAACAGGTACATTAACTTATTCTACTATTGCGTTACGTTCTTCCTTCATATCTTCAGGATCTAATTATCAATCATCTTCTTTTACAGCATTGAGAAATAGTCGAGAAGAGGTTAGTCAATTATTGGGAAATAAAAATCCAAATTCGGATGCTGCGAAAAGTGGATATGCTAAAGGATATGGATCTACACAACAAGAGGTACTTATAGGTGCCTTCTTGACCTCTTATACAAATAATAAAACGTCTGCTAGAAACATAAATCCTTTATCAGCTATACCATTACCTAACTGGTCCATCAATTATAATGGATTCTCTAAAATGGAGTTTTTTAAAAAACACACAAAAAACATTACATTAAGACATGCATATTCTTCAAGCGTTAGTATTTCAGGTATACAAACGAATTTAAAAGCACAAGTGGATGGGAATGGTAATCCCTCAACTTTTGATTTGAATAATAACTTTATTGCAGAACGACAAATTCAAAACGTAGCGTTAACAGAACGTTTTTCTCCATTGTTTGGAATAGATGCGACATGGAATTTCTTAGGTCAAGGATTAATTACCAAATTAGAATACAAAAATGATCGTAATGCATCTTTGGCTTTGAGTAACCAACAAGTCACTGAAATCTTATCTAAAGAATGGGTTGTTGGTTCAGGAGTGAAGTTCTCTAAAGTAAAATTCCCATTCAAGATTCAAGGTAAAGTTCCTGAAAATGACTTAAATATTCGATTAGACTTTTCGTTTAGAGATAACTTTACAGTCATTCGAAAGATTGTTGAAAATACAAATCAGGCCACAGCTGGACAAATGGTGATTTCCATTAAATCCTCAATTGATTACAATTTAGGGCCTAATTTAACGTTGATGATGTATTACGATCAGGTTATTAACCGACCTAAAGTAGCAACGTCTTATCCTACATCAAATACGAGCGCAGGATTGAAATTAAGATTGAATTTGGCAGGGATATAATGGAATGATAATTTTATTCTGTAGATACACAATGCGTTGTGTATCTACAGAATAAAAATTACAACTTCCACTGTTTAATTAATTTCGGTAATTTTTTGCGAAGCTTCTTCATTACCTTGTCTTTAGAGTCAACATTTTTTAAACGAAGAAGCTTATTGGCAACAACTTCACCATTTCTATAAATTGTAAATTCGAAGGTTATAGAAATGATTTCATCGCGATAAAGAGGAAATAAATGACTTGATCCTAATTCATTTGCTAAACTTTCAAAATGAGTTGATGATTTAAAGCTTTTATCAAAACCTCTAACCGAAACCAAAATATAAGTGTCAATATTTTTTGATTTAAGAATGTTAGTCACAGAATCAGAAGCAAGTACAGAAGGAATTTCACCCTGTTTTAAGATGTTTAATGATGGAACCACATTAATATTTTCACTTGAAAATAGCTCAGATAAATTTATTTCTAACGTGAACTTTTCTTCAGGTCTATCTAATTGTGCAACTAGTAACCCATTAGTTAATTGAATATGCTTCTTTTGTGAAAAGGAGAAAACACTTACTAATAAGAGTAAACTTAATACCAAATAATTACGCATAACTTAAATTAAAATACTTCCGAAGCAATTGCCTTTACTTCATCGGAATTAGACATGGTGTAATAGTGAATACCTGGTACGTTATGTGCCTTTAATTCTTTTGATTGCTGGATACCCCATTCAATACCTAACTGTTTAACAGAATCATTGTTTTTACATTTCAACAATTCTTTCGCTAAAGCTTCAGGATAGTCAATATGGAATACTTTAGGTAAAAATGTGGTATGATTTAACGTTTTAATAGGTTTAATTCCTGGAATAATAGGAACAGTAATTCCAATAGCACGACAAGCATCTACAAAATCAAAATATTTTTGATTATCAAAAAACATTTGAGTTACAATATAGTCAGCACCAGCATCTACCTTAGCTTTTAAATACTGTAAATCGGTTGTCAAATTCATCGCTTCAAAATGCTTTTCAGGATAACCAGCAGTACCAATACAATAATTCGTTGGTTCTAATTGAAAATCTTCTGTGATGTAATTGCCAGTATTCATCTCAACTACTTGTTTAATCAAGTCTACAGCATATGCATGCCCAGATGGATGAGCTTTAAACGTACTTTCCGTTTTGATTGAATCACCACGTAATGCGAGTACATTGTCAATCCCTAGAAATTGTAGGTCAATCAAAGCATTTTCCGTTTCTTCTTTACTGAATCCGCCACAAATTAAGTGTGGAACTGCATCTACATGGTATTTATTCATGATAGCTGCACAAATACCTACCGTACCTGGGCGCTTGCGAATTGCAATTTTTTCTAAAAGTCCGTTATCTCTTTCCTTGAAAATATATTCTTCACGGTGATAGGTAACATTTATATATTTAGGCTTAAATTCCATTAATGGATCAATCCCATCATAAATTGATTGAATACTTTTTCCTTTTAATGGTGGTAAAATTTCAAATGAAAACAGGGTTGATTTTGCTTCTTTTAAGTGATCAATAACTTTCATTTCTGTGGTTTAAAAATTCTGATTATGCTACTAAATTACGAAATATGTAGGAAGTCGAATGATTGAAAAACAACTTCTCTAAAAAATAGTTGTACAGATGCACTCAAAAAGATATACTTTGTGGTAAATTTACTCTCAAATAATAAAGGGTATGTTACATTCAATGACAGGATATGGAAAGGCTTCCGGTTCCTTTGAAGATAAAAAAATCAGCGTTGAGATAAAATCGTTGAATAGTAAAAGTATGGATTTGTATACAAGAATTGCAGCTCCTTATCGTGAAAAAGAACTAGAAATTCGACAATATGTTACCAATGCTCTTGACCGTGGTAAGGTTGAATTAAACATACAAATAGAGAGCGTTGGTGTATCTAAATCTATTGAAATAAATAAAGATCTTGCGCAAGCATATTACCAAGATTTAAAAGATACAAATACTTTAATTGGTGAATCAAGTTCAGACTATCTTGCATTGCTATTGCGTATGCCGGATATTTACACACAAACAAAAGATAACACGATCAGCGAAGAAGAGTTTGCTTTACTTCATACGGTTGTTGCGGAGGCTTGTTTAAACTTAAATACATTCCGTCGTCAAGAAGGACTTGCTTTAGAAAAAGAGTTTACAGATCGTATTGAAGAAATTCGTTCATTGTTAAAGCAAGTGGATTCGTATGAATCTGTTCGTATTGATATTATCAAAGAACGCATGCGTAAAGGACTTGAAGATGCTGGATCAGTTGTTGGATACGATGAAAACCGCTTTCAACAAGAGTTGATTTTCTACATTGAGAAACTAGATGTATCGGAAGAAAAGATGCGTTTGTCAAATCATTTGGATTACTTTTTGGAAACGATGGTACTACCTGCTGCAGGGAAAAAATTAGGATTTATTACGCAAGAATTAGGAAGAGAAATCAATACATTGGGTAGTAAAAGCTATCATGTTGAATTACAAAAAATAGTAGTGGACATGAAAGATTCCTTAGAGAAAATTAAAGAACAAGTATTGAATACCTTATAACATGAGTACACCAAAAATCACAGGAAAAAGTATCTTATTTTCCGCACCATCAGGAGCTGGTAAAACTACGATTGTACGTTATTTATTAGAGAAATTTCCACATTTAGTATTTTCTATTTCAGCATGTAGTAGAGAACCAAGAACTGGTGAAATAAATGGAAAAGATTACCATTTTTTAGGGGTAGAAGGTTTTAAGCAGAAAATCAAAGAAGATGCTTTTTTAGAATGGGAGGAAGTGTATAAAGACAACTATTACGGTACGTTACATATGGTAGTTGAAAAACTATGGAGTGAAGGAAAAGTAGTAGTCTTTGATGTGGATGTTCTTGGTGGAATCAACATTAAAAGCAAACTAGGAGATCAGGCGCTTTCAATTTTTGTTCAGGCTCCATCAATAGGAGAATTGGAAAGAAGATTGCGATCTCGTAGTACTGAAACTGAAGAAAAAATTCAAATGCGTATGGCACGTGCTGAAGAAGAATTGGCATTGGCATATAAATTTGATGTGATTTTAGAAAATGATAACCTCGAGAATGCTTGCTCTAAAGCAGAATCAATTATTTCAAATTTTTTAAACGCTTAAATATGCGTATCGGATTATTTTTTGGAACATTTAATCCAATACATGTTGGTCATCTAGTAATTGCAGATTACTTTGCAAACTTGCCAGAATTAGACCAAGTATGGATGGTTGTTACTCCACAAAATCCCTTGAAGCAAAAAGCAACTTTATTGGCTGATCACCATCGCTTGGCATTAGTAGAAATAGCAATTGATTCAAACGATAAGTTGAAAGCTTGTGATATCGAATTCAAGATGCCTCAACCTAATTATACTGTAGATACACTGGTGTATTTAAAAGAAAAACACCCACAACATACATTTTCATTAATAATTGGTGAGGATAATTTAAGAGGCTTTACAAAGTGGAAGAATTATGATATTATTGGTGATAATTATCCGATGTACATTTATCCCCGTGTTTTTACAGCACAAGAATTAGAAGAGTCAGGTTTTGATTACAATCATCAAATCTTGGTAAGTGAATTTCCAAACGCATGTTTTTGTAAAGACGCTCCAATCATGAAAATCTCATCAACGTATATTCGTCAAGCGATTAAAAACAAACAAGAAGTACATTATTTATTAACCGAAGAGGTAAGGAAATATGTAGATGAAATGAACTTTTATAGAGTTTAAAGTATAAAAAAAGGCTATCTCAATTAAGAGATAGCCTTTAAAAATTTTGAACTATATATTAGTTAAATTTTGCTTTCATAGCATCTTGAAAACTCTCAAAGTCCTTTTGTAAGCCATCGAAACCAGTTTTGAAGTATGTTTCTACATCAATTTTTGAAGCATCATCAAATACTAAACGTACATTCATATCATCAGCATTGTTGTTGTTTGTATTCAAATATTGGTAAAATTCAGCGTGGGCTATATTTACGTTTTTATCCGTGTAGAATACTTTGATAGAAATATTTTTATTTAATTCAGCAGCAGCTTGAGTCATGTTTAATTTATCTCCGCCTCCTAAATTTTTGATATCATCAGATAAAGTTGCTACATCAGCATTAGCATCTAATTTCACGTTTAATACTTGGAAATAGAAATTAACTTTAGTAGCGATTTTTTTCAAATCTTCAACACCATTAATAGCACTTGAATCTTTTAAAGACTCTAAATGAGCTTTTGTAAATTCACCTTTTAATGAAGCTCCAACTGCAAGAATGTTATCAGAATTGTGCGTAAATGCAAATGAATAAGCAACATCTGTAGAAGAAGCAGTTAATTTTGTATTGAAGTTATAAGGTTTAACATTCAAATTTGCTTCTAAAGAAGTTGGCACACCTGTTACGGCATCATACGCTCCATCAAAGTTAAATTGAATTAAAACTTCATCTTTAACGGTCAATTTAGCAACTACTTTTTCAGGTGTATTTCCATTTCCTGACAATACTGAAGCTCCTTCATGTCCTTTGTATGTTACAGAATAAGAACAGTCGTTTGTAGTAGAAGATTTTGTACCTGGAAAATTAAGTACTAAATCTGTACTTGGAGATTTTTTCCATGTAGAATCTTGACTGTTCCAATCATAAATTCCTGCAATTTTATTAAATTGAAATTCAACAGAATTTGAGTCTAATGTTTTTAATTCTCTTAATGTATTGAATAATTGTGTTTGATTGCCATTTAAATGGTAAGCATCTAATGCATACATCACTTTAATTGGCATAATTCCATTAGCTTTTGTATCACCAAATGGATTTTTTGCATCCATTATTTTGATGAAATTTGCTGTTTTGTCCAAACTTGGTAATGTTTTTGCATCATCCATTGCTTTAATTGCCGTTTGACCTGTTGTTTGCAAATTTGCTTTGTTTTGTTCAGGCGTATACGTAACAGGCGTTACTGTTGGCGTAGTTTCGTCTTTTTTACATGCAGTGAATAATACCAAACCTGCTGTAAGAGATAAAATTGAAGTTACTTTAGTTAATTTCATTTTTTTATATTTTAAGTTGCCCTAATGTACTAAATTTTTTTTAATAGCCTGATTATTAAATTACAATTTTTTCTAATTTAGAAAAAGTCTAAAAAAGTTTATTAGAATTATTCTATTTGAAAAAGCTAATAAGATTGTATTAAAGGAAAATTAGAATATCTTACTTCAGAATCTATTTTGATATTTTCATTTGGTATCTTTGTTCAATCAAAAAATAAACAAATGAATTTAAACTTAGAAAATAAAACTGCATTTGTATGCGGAAGCACACAAGGAATCGGTAAAGCTAGTGCATTAGAAATGGCAGCTATGGGCGCTACTATTGTTTTGCTTGCACGCAATGAAGATAAACTAAAAGCAACGTTAGCTGAATTACCTACACCTATTGGTCAAAAACATAGCTATATCTCTGCTGATTTTTCAAAACCTTCTGAGTTAAAATTAGCTGTTGAACAACATTTAGCTGCTGGAGTAACTTGCCATATTTTAGTTAATAATACTGGAGGACCAAAAGGAGGACCAATCCGTGAGGCTGCAATTGAAGAATTTTACGATACATTCACACAACATTTAATTTGTAATCACATTTTAGTTCAGGCATTATATCCTGTAATGAAAGAAAATGGATATGGTCGTATTATAAATGTAATTTCTACAAGTGTAAAACAACCATTACCAAATTTAGGAGTTTCTAACACTATACGTGGAGCAGTAGCTAGTTGGAGTAAAACGTTAGCAACTGAATTAGCACCTTTTAATATTACAGTTAATAATGTGTTACCTGGTGCAACTAATACAATCCGTTTACAAGGTATCGCAGAAGCAAAATCTGCTAAAACAAATGAAACCATTGAAGATATTTTCGCTGAAATGGCAGCTGAATCGCCTATGGGAAGAATAGCAGAACCAGAAGAGGTTGCGAATGCAATAATGTTTTTAGCATCACCTGCTGCAAGTTACATCAACGGAATTAATGTTCCTGTGGATGGTGGTAGAACGAAATCGTTGTAATTTTTTTGTTTTTATAATTGTAGGGATGTAGCATGCTATATCCCTACAATTATAAAACATCCCTACAATACTACAATACAAAATCAACCCAACACATCACCGCGTTGACTGTCTAATTTTAACAAGACAAACATCATTACGCTAAAAGACATCATCGAAGATCCACCGTAACTAAAAAATGGCAAAGGAATACCTATCACTGGTGCAAAACCAATGTCCATCCCAATGTTTACAGCAAAGTGATAAAACAAGATCATCGCAACACAATAGGCATACACCCGATTAAATCGCGACTTCTGTCTTTCTGCAATTTGTACAATGCGAAATAACATAAACATAAATAGGCAAATCAACACTAAACTCCCAAAGAATCCCCATTCTTCTGCTAATGGACAAAAGATAAAATCTGTTTCTGACTCTGGAACGTGATTGGATTCTACACTTGCTACACTCGCATTTCCATATCCTTTTCCGAAAAATCCTCCAGAACCTACTGCAGCCATTGCGCGATTACGGTTGTAATCTTCCCCGTCAGGGTCTTCACGTAAACCTAAAAACAATTCGATACGGTCTTTTTGGTGCTTTTTTAAACCTTGAAACCCAAAGTTTACAATAGATGAAATTAGAGAACACAAAAAGAAACCAATTACTACAATCATGGTGATTCGATTTCGCTCGCGCTTAGAAGCAAAAAATCGAAGAATTAAGTAGGTTGCTACTCCCATAAATAATAATGCTCCTATGACACCATAAAATCCAGGTATATCAACCCCAGGAAATAAAAAGAAATGAATGGTATTATTACTCATTAATAACGTTATAATCGATAAGAATACTACAACGAATAAGATAGGAATAAAGTGAGAACCCACCCATGTACTTTTAAATCGAACTCCTGGTATTAAATTGACTAAATGTAATACGATTGGATCGTAGGTAATTCCTTCACGATACATTACAAATAGAAATCCTGTAAATACAACAAATGTTCCTGCGTCTGGTTGTAATAAGATTAATGCCATTGGGAAAAGTAGAATAATGTTTGCTACAATTACAGTATTGACATTTTGTTGTTTTACATTTATGCTATTCACATAGCTTGCCAAAGCGATAGCTGTTCCAATTTTGGCAAATTCTGCAGGTTGGATACCTAACGAACCTATACCCAGCCAGGCATGTGCACCGTTAACACTGGGCATAAAGAGTACGATAACCAAGAGTACCAAACAAAACAAATAGATTGGTATCGCAAATTTTCGATAGATACTTGCATCGATTAGAAAGACCATTAGTCCCAAGAACATTGAGATTCCAACCCACATAATTTGTTTTCCATATTTTTGTGAAAAATCAAATAAATCAGGGTGTTTTGGATTGAAAGCAGCTGAATACACATTTGCAACACCCATAAATACCATGACAAGGAATACTATTGCTAGTCCCCAATCAATGTTTCCTATTATCGATTCGTCTCTTTTCATCTAATCTAAATCCGATTCCAAAATGTGTTTTTCTTTTTCTTTATCGGTAATTTTTTTCTTTAAGTATTTTTCCATCATTAAATTTGCAATAGGTGCTGCCCAAGTACCTCCAAAACCTGCATTCTCTATAAAGACTGCTATTGCGATTTTAGGTTTGTACATTGGAGCAAACGCAATGAACACTGAGTGGTCTTCTCCTTGTGGATTTTGAACGGTTCCTGTTTTACCACATACTACAATATCTTTAATGCGTGCTTGTGAACCTGTTCCGCCTTTTTCATTGACTACCATTCTCATCCCTTCTATAACTGGATCAAAATGTTCACGGTTAATCATGGTATAATGTTTCTTGCGATAGATTGGCAAAGGTCCTTTACTACCTACTGACTTTACAAAGTGGGGAGTAATAAACCACCCTCTGTTTGCTAAAATTGCTGCTAGATTTGCAAGTTGTAAAGGCGTTGCTTTTACTTCCCCTTGACCAATAGAATTTGATCGAATTGTACTAAATGCCCATGCATTATGTCCATACCATTTGTCGTAATAAGCTGGATCTGGAATCAATCCCGGACGTATTCCCGTAATATCTGTTTCTAATTTTACACCAAAACCAAAGCTTTTCATGTATTTGGTCCATTTTGCTAATCCAATAGGCGCGTCTTCAGTAACTTTTTTACGTTTTCCTTGTTGTATTATTTTCTTTACTGTGTAATAGAAATAAGGGTTACATGAGTATTGTACCGCTTCAGCAACATTGCGAGCGTTTGGGTGGTTATGACAACCAACCATACTTTTTGTACACGGGAAACCAGTTCCTG
Source organism: Flavobacteriia bacterium (assembly GCA_947455255.1). Classification (GTDB taxonomy): domain Bacteria; phylum Bacteroidota; class Bacteroidia; order Flavobacteriales_D; family Crocinitomicaceae; genus CANHVK01. The sequence goes on from CANGOA010000008.1 coordinate 35,978, forward strand.
GTCGAATTACACCTTCTTGTAAAGCAGTTAAAGCTTGAATTAATTTAAAAGTAGAACCAGGAGGATATTCTGCAGAAAGTGGTCGAGGGTATAATGGTTTTGCAGGATCATTAATCAAACGTGAATAATTTTTGGAAATGCTTCTTTTTCCAACAAATAAATTTGGATCAAATGTTGGCGCAGATACTAGAGCCAATACTTCACCTGTATTTGGTTCAATTGCTACGATACAACCACGTTTGTTTCGCATCAATTTTTCACCATATGCCTGTAATACAATATCTACGCCAAGATGTAGGGCAGGACCTTGTTTAGCAATGGTATCATATTTCCCATTGGCATATGGTTCAATAGCGTTGTTTAGTGCCGATGTCACAATGTAGTGAATTCCTTTTACTCCACGTAATTCTGCTTCATAAAAGCGTTCTAGTCCAGCTCTTCCGATATTATCACCAGCACGATAAAAACGATCTTCTTTAACTTCGTCACCATTCACTTCAGAAAGATATCCCAAGATATTTGCAGCATTCGCATATGGATAACTTCGCATACTTGTAATTTCTTCATAGAATCCCGGAAAATTCTGTAAATATGGAGCAATGTTTGCCATCTCCTCCATCGACATTTCTTTTACGAAAGGATAGGAACGAATTTTTTGGTAATTTGAAGTAGTTTTCCCTGTATGCGGATTTTTGTATCTTCCTTCTCCTAATTTTATTTCCCAAAATCGACTTTTTACTTTTATAGGTGTCCAGCCTATCAATTTAGCAAACGCATTCGTATCAAACTTTTCCTTCATGTCTGCTTCACGCATCATTAAGTTGAAATACGTTTTATTCGCTACAATTTTTTTACCTCTTCGGTCGAAAAACACACCACGTGGTGGAGTAATTTGTTGTCTTTTTTCTGCAATTTCTTGCGCGCGTAATGTCCAACTATCATCAATCACCTGCATGTAAAACAAACGGACTGCATAAATGGATCCAACTAACAAAAAAAATACAATGATTACATATCTTCGAGCGTCCGTATTCATCGTTTAATAGGCTTTTTGAAGAATAAAAATTGAAGTAAAACACAAAGAAGAAGCGAAAGAGGAACTCCTAGTACGGTCTTTAAAACTACATACCAAAATTCACTCCATTTAAATTGCTCAATGAAGAAAAACCACATAGTGTGTGCCAATAAAAACGTTCCAAATACATAGCCAAACCAAGCATAACCCATGGAATAAATGGTTAATTCTGTTCCTGGATCAAAACCATCTCTTGGTTCAAATAATTTGATTAAATATGGTCGACCATAAGCAATAATTAATGCTGAAGACGCATGAAGTCCGTAAGTGTTTGAAAATAAGTCAATCCCAAAACCTAATCCGAATGAAACCAACATCAATAGAAATACATTCATTTCTAATGGTAACAAGAAAATGTATAATGGATAAACCATTAATTGTATTCCTAATCCTATTTCTAATTGATTAAAAATAAAAGCCTGTGCTATTAAAAACAACACAAAACGTATGCTATGTTTTATAATATCTATCATAGACCTTCTGGTTCTTCGATGTCATCAGGTATGCTTGACTCGATCTTTTTTTGTTCGTTTAAAAGTAAATTTTTGATGACATATACATTTTGTAATTTTCTGTAATCTTCAGAATAATAAATAGATACATCCCATAATGGTTTACCTTCCACCATTTTAAAATCTTTAATCTTTCCAACTGTTAGACCTCTAGGGAAAATTCCAGATCCTCCTCGCGTAACAATTTTAGACCATTTCTTTACTGGTAAGTCGTTCGAAATACTTGCAATCGAACCAATTTTAGCATTCATTCCATTCCATTTGAGAAGTCCTGGAATTCCTGTTGATTCTACCATTACGTCAATATTGATGTCTTCTGTAAGTACAGATTTTACAACGGAGTAATGTTCACTTACATTATGAATAATACCAACAATTCCATTCGGTGAAAACACACCCATTCCACGTTTAATTCCTCGACGCCAACCACTGTTTAAGGTAAAATAGTTATTGCGTTTATTAACCGTTGAATTTATTACAACTGCTGGAATGTATTCGTACTGTTGATCATTAAGAGTATCATTTATCAACACCGAATGCTGATCGATACGTACAAAACTATTTGCTAATCGTTTGCGAAGTAAAGTATTTTCGTATTGTAACTTTCTGTTATTGAATGCTAATTGAAAATGTTTCGTAATATCATTGTGGTATTCCAACATCTGACCTGAAACAGCTGAAGCAGTTGTCAAGTACTGTGATCTAGGATATGCTAAATAATTAAAATACGTGGTTAATGCTATCCCTTGCAAGAATGCGAAGAACAAGAAAATACGAAAACGTCTAAAAAACGCAATTAGGTTACGCATAGTATAGCAAAAACATAAAGTCCCTTGCGGGACTTTTCATTAATCTTTAATTAAGAATTGGAATCTGTCAATATTTTTCAAAGCGATACTTGTTCCACGCGCTACAGCTCTCAGTGGATCTTCAGCGATGTGAACAGGAAGTTTCGTTTTTTGAGAAATACGTTTGTCCAAACCACGAAGCATGGAACCTCCACCTGCTAAATAGATACCAGTTTTGTAGATATCTGCAGAAAGTTCTGGCGGAGTCATTTCCAATGCACTTAATATCGCTTCTTCAATTTTTGAAATTGTTTTATCTAAAGCGTGTGCTACTTCTGTATAAGAAACGATAATTTCTTTTGGAATACCTGTCATCAAATCACGACCACGAACTGCGAAGTCTGCAGGTGGATTTTCCAATTCTGGAATAGCAGCACCAACTTCGATTTTCAATAGTTCAGCCGTACGCTCACCGATTAAGATATTGTGTTGACGACGCATGTATTCTTCTATGTCTTGTGTGAAATCATCTCCCGCTACACGAATAGATTTATCACAAACGATACCTCCTAATGCAATTACGGCAATTTCAGAAGTACCACCACCTATATCGATGATCATATTTCCCATCGGTTCTTCTACGTCGATACCAATACCAATTGCAGCAGCCATTGGCTCGTGAATCAAGTAAACTTCTTTTGCTCCTGCGTGCTCACAAGAGTCACGTACCGCACGTTTTTCTACTTCTGTAATACCAGAAGGGATACAAACCACCATACGTAACGTTGGTGTGAAAAAGCTTTTACCAATGTTGATCATTTTGATCATACCACGTATCATTGCTTCTGCACTTTGGAAATCTGCGATTACACCATCTTTCAATGGACGAACCGTTTCAATCAATTTGTGCGTCTTACCATGCATTTGTTGTGCACGTTTTCCAATCGCAACAATATTTCCTGACTGAATGTCTTTAGCCACGATAGAAGGCTCATCCACTACCACTTTATCATTCATGATAATCAATGTGTTAGCCGTACCTAAGTCGATTGCTATTTCTTGTGTTAAAAAACTAAATAATCCCATTTTTGTGTATGCTTCTACTCCTAGAAGACTTTTTTAATGCTGTTATATCGCAAAATCACAAATTTTGTTTCACTTTTCGCAAACTATTTTTTAGTGCTTGAAGTGTCTGTTACCAGTCATTACCATTGCCATGCCATTTGCATCGCAGTAGTTTACGGATAAATCATCTTTGATAGAACCTCCCGGTTGTACCACTGCAGTAATTCCTTCGTTGTGTGCAATTTCTACACAGTCAGGGAAAGGGAAAAATGCATCCGATGCCATTACGGCACCTTTTAAGTCAAAGTTGAATGCTTTTGCTTTGGTAATTGCTTGTACCAAGGCATCCACACGTGATGTTTGACCTGTTCCACTTGCTAATAGTTGGTTGTTTTTAGCAAGAATAATTGTATTTGATTTTGTATGTTTTACTAATTTGTTTGCAAAGACCATATCTTCCATTTCTTGTGCAGTTGGAGCAACTTTCGTTACTGTTCTAAAATCTGCTACTGTTTCCGTTAATAAGTCTTTATCTTGTTCTAATACGCCATTCAAAATTGTACGGAATTGCTTTGTTGGTAGTTGTACAAATTTTTGTTGAAGGATCACACGATTTTTCTTTGATTTCAACAATTCTAATGCTTCCGCTTGGAAACCAGGAGCAATTACAACTTCACAGAAAAGTTCGTTGATCAACGTTGCAGTTTCTAAATCTAATTCTGTGTTAGAAATTAAAATTCCGCCAAACGCAGAAACAGGATCTGCAGCCAAGGCTACTTCGTATGCTTCTTTGATTGTATTTCTTGTCGCAACCCCACACGCATTATTATGTTTCAATATCGCAAAGGTTGGTCCGTCTGCCTTGAATTCATTCAATAACAAAACAGCTGCA
>CANGOA010000009.1 GCA_947455255.1 Flavobacteriia bacterium
AAATTCTTAAACGAAATTCACCCTTTTGCAGATGGAAATGGAAGGGTATGCAGAATAATTATAGGAGCTATTTTAATGAAAAACAATTGTCCTCCTATTTTCCCAAAGATTTTAGACCAGAAAAGTCAACTTGAATATATTTCAACCATCATTGAATGTGAAAAAATGAACTCCGATAATCCTTTAATTATCTACTTAGCAAAGGGGATGTCAGAATATATGACAGAAAAAATTAAATCATTTTAATGCACCTAATCTCTAAAAAGAAACTCATCTATCCAATCTCGGATGCACTTCGTAAATACCTGCGTCAATACGGTCGTGATGTAAAAACATCGTTGAAATATTCTGAATTGATGGGATACGAAAATTTTATCAATGTATACGACCGAGATGGCAATAATACCTATTGGATAACAGTAATATATAATCATTCCCAAGCGGATGAAATCAACGAAAAACTAAAACACGTATATGCGATTTTGAAAGCGGCAGGAGATGTTTCTGTAATCAATCACTTATACATCGATCGTATAGATTTTTGTCTCTATGCCAACACCGGACCTTTCAGAGTGAGGGTTGTAAATCGCTTAAACGACAACTTCGATTATTTCTATGTAAAAAAAGCGGATGCTTCCCGTATCTATGGCTTAGAACTAGAACACCTACTTTCACCAAATCACATCAGTTATTTCGTGAACGATGAAACCTTGATTGAAGAACACATTATTGGAATTCCAGCAGATCAATTCCTCACAAAAAACAATACCGTTCACCAAAATTTTGAGGAAACACGTTTGGCAAAAGAGTTTGTAAAATTCAATGAACGATGTTTTGTTCGTTTATTAGGCGATATGCATTCTAGCAACTTCGTCATTGACGTTACGCCAGATTTCGAGTCAACGCACTATCGCATGCGATCCATCGATTTCGATCAACAATCTTTCGAAAAACGAAAAGCAGTATATCTACCCCAATTTTTCAAACAAAACCTACCGTTTGTTGAGTTAGTAAGTAAGCATTTAACCCCTGAATCCATTCAGCAATATCAACGAGAGGAACGTTCCTTGATATTTAATCGCATCCGAAATTCTCGCTATCAAATCCGCGATATCGTTCACGTAATGTCGAAAGACACCATTGCTCCTCAAGAAAATATAGATCAACTAAAACAAGAATTAGCTTTACATTATAAAAATAATGAGTTTTTGAAGTGTAAATCCATGGGGGAAATTGTGCGAATTAGTTTGAAAATTCTGATAAAAGGGAAATAAAATTCCCTACATTTGCACCAAAATTGTACAGGTGGATACGACAATAACGGATAATATAAAACCAGAAAGTAAACTAAAATCCTATTTAGTTTTTACAAAATTTCGTCTTTCAGCTTTAGTAGTAGTTTCCGCATTATCAGGCTATTTATTTGTTGTTTTTCGCGATGGAGCACCGGTTAACGGAACCATTATTTGGTTGTTAATGGTCGGTGGGTCACTCGTTACGGCCGCATCTAACGGTTCCAACCAAATCTGGGAAAAAGACATTGACATCTTAATGAAACGTACGCACGGTCGACCACTTCCACAAGGAAAAATGTCGGTCAAAGAAGCGTACATCGTAGTATTGGTCTGTTTAGTAGTTGGAACATACCTATTATACCGTATCAATTTTCTTTGTGCACTTTTAGGGTTCTGCGCTTTCATTTCATACGTATTTATCTATACGCCTATGAAACGTGTATCGCCTTGGGCGGTGTTTGTTGGTGCTTTTCCAGGGGCTATTCCTCCAATGTTGGGAGCAATTGCACATACGAATGCATTTGGGATGGAACCTGGTGTATTATTCTTTATCCAATTTGTATGGCAATTTCCTCATTTCTGGGCAATCGCTTGGGTATCTTTCGACGATTACAAAGCAGGTGGTTTCTCGCTTCTTCCCTCAAAATTCGGGAAGTCAAAAAATTCTGCATTTCAGATTACCATGTATTCTTTATTTCTGATTCCTTTTACACTATTACCTTGGGTGTTAGGTTGGGCAGGAACAACTACCTTGGTCATTGGAACCATATTAGGAGCTTGGTTCTTTTGGTACTCCTACCGTTTACTATTGACCTGTGATGATAAAGATGCACGTCGACTTATGTTTGCATCCTTTTTCTATTTGCCACTCGTGCAATTTTTATATGTTTTTGATTATCTACCTAAATAATAAGCACTATGCGCAGAGATTATAGCGACGAATTGAGTCCCGAAGTAAGGGAGAAAATGAAGAAAAATCTAGTCTACATCGCTATTTTTAGTGTTGTAATGATTTTTGCAGGATTCACTTCTGCATACATTGTTTCCATGGGGGATACATTTTGGGTAAAATACCCTCTTCCAACAGGATTTTGGATGAGTACAGCTGTAATTATTGTAAGCAGTATATTTTACCATTTCGCAGTTAAAAATGCACAAAAAGAAAAAGTGTCTACTGCACGTTTATTAATGCTTCTTACCCTTGTTTTTGGTATTGGATTCTCAGTATGTCAATTTGTAGGTTACAAACAATTAGTAAAAGAAGGTGCCGCTGGTGTAAGTCCAATTTTTGTTGTGGATGGTCGATATGGAGACTACTTCGAAATTAAGTACCAAGGAAAAGCGATTGATGTTAATGGTAATGAATACCTACTAGCGGGTAAAAAAATGTCAGAAGTTCAATATGCGGAACTACAAAACTTTGTAAAACCTTTTGAAACAACTGCTGAACTAAAAGGATATACAATTACTTTATTAAACCCAAACTTTGAAATCTTCTACCAAAAAGAAAAAGTAACGGTTCAAGGAGGTAAATTAGTAACTGCGAAAGGATTGATTTTACAATATACGGACATGCGTCGTTTACAAAGCCTTGCTTGGAACATTCGTGATCATCGTGGGGATTTCTTCCACAAAGGGATGTTAGGCAAAGATTTCCATGTATTCTATAAAGGAAAAGAATTACAATATAAAAACCGTGAATTGATGCTAGGTAAGAGACGTTTATCTCCGCCATTACAATTAAAAGCAAATCAAACACGCGACTTATCTACTTCCTATTTATACATCATTACTATTCTGCATTTATTACACATTTTAGGTACAACAATTTACCTAATTAAGATGGTGGTAAAAAGTTTAAAAGCAAGAGCTTGGAGTGGTGATACAGGAGAAGAAGCTCAAGAAAAAGCGAAAAAAGCGTACGAAAAATATGTGTTGAGTTTACGATTGGGTGCTATTTTTTGGCACTTTCTAGGTATCCTTTGGATTTATTTGCTTATTTTTCTTCTTTATATTCATTAAAAATAAACAGTAAATCATACTTTTATTATTTTTATTCCTTAAACTTGCAAAAAAAATTATAGAATGTCAAATCACAACGAAACTCAAAATGATTCTGCTACCGCTTGGGGTGGTAAGGTTTCTCCTTTTAGTACTAGTTACGGAAAATTAATGATGTGGTTCTTCCTAGTATCGGATGCGCTTACATTTGGTGGATTGCTAATTGCCTATGGTTTTACAAGACATGCGTGTCAAGTAGCTTGGCCAATTGGGGAAGAAACTTTTAACTCATTACCATTTTTAGGTCACGGTTACCCACTTTTATACGTGGCGTTAATGACGTTTATTCTTATCGTTTCTTCGGTAACGATGGTGTTAGCTGTTGAGGCTGGACACAGAATGGACAAAAAAGGAGTTCAAAAATGGATGTTAGCAACGATCATCGGAGGTTTATTCTTCGTAGGTTCTCAAGCATGGGAGTGGTATCACTTCATTCATGGTTCTGAATTCGGAAAAATCGAATTAGCGGATGGTTCTAAAGCAATCGTTCAAGGTCACTTTGGTGAAATCAAAGACTTCACAGTAGTTGAAGCTGGAAAACACCACAAAAAAGGAGAAGTTGTTAAAGAAGATTTATTACACCAATTCCACCACGCTATTGAGCATGGAAAATTGAAAAACGATACAATCACACTTCACGATGGTTCTAAAGCATTAGTTCACCGTGCAAAAGATGAGCACGTTGTTTTAGTAATCAAAGAAGACGGAGCTAAATATAAAACTGGACAAAAAGTAGAAGCTGGTGCAGACAAAATGTACCTAGAAGTAATCAATAGCGGAACTCCTCACCGTGTAATTTATGGTGCTAACCTTAAAGTAAACGAGTACGGACCAACGCAATACGCTCAATTCTTCTTCTTTATTACTGGTTTCCACGGATTCCACGTATTCTCAGGAGTAGTATTCAACTTCTTGATTTTCTTAAAAGTTGTTGAAGGACGTTACCACAGAAGAGGTCACTATGAAATGGTTGAAAAAACTGGTTTATACTGGCACTTTGTCGATCTAGTTTGGGTGTTCGTATTTACATTCTTCTACTTAGTTTAATCTTATAAAATATATCTGTTATGGAAAGAGATGATATTATTGAATATTCGTTACACACACACCACGATGAAGCAACTGGAGTTGATCTTCGTAAAAAGATTTGGAAAGTAACAGGATTACTTACTTTAATTACAGCAGTTGAAGTTATTATTGGAGCAACAATTCACCAAGACCATAACTTATGGGAAATGGTAAAATGGGGGTTCATTATATTGACTATTGTAAAAGCATTTTTTATTGTAATGAGTTTTATGCACTTAGGTGATGAAAAGAAAACATTAAGATATGTAATCCTATTGCCTTATTTTGTATTTATTCTTTATCTTATATTTATCTGTTTGACAGAAGGTAACGCAGTTCACGCAGCCTTGAAATCTATCGGATTCTAAGATATATGACTTCTACTAAAGGTAAAGCCGGACGAATGAAAAAATTGATAGTAACAATTCTTTTATTCGGACCGGCTTCTTTATTGATATTCATTTCCTCGCGTGGGTGTAAACATAAGTTTACCGAATTGGATGACATGGGTGCGATTCCAACCTACTCATTCACAGGAGTGGATGGTAAAAAATATACCGACCAAGATTTTAAAAACAAAGTCGTTCTTTTTACTACTATCCAAAAAACGTGTCCTGGAAACTGTGCAATTTCATTGTGGCATTTAGATCAATTGATTTACCAACACTTACGTAAAAATCAAAAAAAATTAAGCTTTGTTAAATTGGTGTCTTTTGTAACGGATGGAAAAGGAAATCCTGCAGAAAATCTTTCTGATATCGAATATACGTTAAAAGACCAAGTAGAACAATACGATTCTTCCATTTGGATACTTGCGCATGGGGATGCAAAAAAAGTGTACAACATCTCTCGTAATGGCGAAAACTTGATGCAAAAAGGAAAAAAGTATTACGGAGGGGAATCTTTTCAAGAGTTGATGTTATTAGTAGATAAACGTAACCATCTTCGTATGGCATTAAAAGGTAATTCGGAAGGGATGATTCGCAAGATGAAAGAACACATTGCACTGTTAGACAAACAATACGACAAAGAAGCACTCAAAAAATAAGAACATGATCCGCTCATTCTTAGCCTTTCTTTTAGCTATACTATTTATAACTTCCTGTACTTCCAATAAAAAAGTACGCGTTCTACCAATCGTTGGAAATTACGATGTAGAATACGATACGATTGATGGAAAAGAGGTAACAGATACCATTTACCCGAAAGTTCCTGCTTTTTCCTATTTCAATCAAGATTCTGTAAAGATTACATCAAAATCCATGAAAGGTAAAGTATGGATTGCGGATTTCTTTTTTACTTCTTGTCCTTCCATTTGTCCAAAAATGACATCCCAAATGAAGCGTTTGTCTCTACTTACGAAAGATTTAGAAAAACAAATTCAGTTTATATCGTTTAGCATCAATCCTACTTACGATACACCGACACAATTAAGAGCATACCGTAAACATTATGGAATTACAGCCAAAAACTGGCAATTCTTTACAGGAGATGAAGCTGCTACCCACGAATTAGGAGTAAATTACTTTCAAGTTTTCGCAAATAAGGACATCGCAGAAGAAGGTGGATATGCACATTCTCCAGCTTTTGTACTAGTCGACAAAGAAGGATATGTACGAGGTGTATATATCGGAACAGATACCAAACAAGTAGATCTTTTACACAAAGATGTACGCAAACTACTAGCATATGAGTACAATACCAAGTGAACAAAAAGTTAAGAATTTCAAACGATTTACCATTGTAGCATCCATTGCAATACCAGTAGTAGTAGCAATTTTGTTTGGAGTTAAAATTCCTGGAGAGGAGTTAAGCTTCTTACCTCGTATTTACGCGACAATTAACGGTGTAACAGCAATATTATTAGTTGGTGCATTAGTTGCTATCAAACAAAAGAATATCGCCTTACACGAGCGCTTAATCAAAACGTGTTTGGTATTGTCTTTATTGTTTTTAGCGAGTTATGTAGCTTACCACATGACGAGCGATTCTACCAAATATGGTGGTGATTACAAGGCTATCTACTTTTTCATCTTGATTTCGCACATATTATTGAGTGTTGCGGTAGTTCCATTGGTTTTGTTTACCTACCTATTTGCTTGGCAAGGGAACTTTGAAAAACACAAAAAATGGACTAAAATCACTTGGCCATTGTGGTTTTATGTTGCGGTAACAGGGGTTGTGGTATATTGGATGATCTCTCCTTACTATATACACTAAACAAAAAAGGGAGGTAATACCTCCCTTTTTCATACCCTTTAAGATATTAACCGTTTTTACGGTTTTCTCTTTTTGATTCTTTATGCTCTTTTTTATCTTGGTGAAGTTGTTTTTTGTCTTCACGAGCAGCTTTTTTATCAGCTTTTAATTCTTTTTTAGCTTCTTTTGCAGCTTCTTTATCACCAGAAGTTTTTGCTTCTTTCAATGCTTCCTTGTCTTTTTTAACAGCCTCTTTATCTGTTTTTACTTGTTCTTTATCTGCTTTTACTGCTTCTTTTTTAGCACCATCTTGAGCAAATAATGTTGTTCCTGCTAATACAACTAATACGGATAAAACTAATTTTTTCATAATTTCTAATTTTTAAGTGGTTTATATATCTATGACTCACTAGATATAGAAAGGTTTAAAAAACAAGTAAAAAAAATTAAAAATAATTTTAAATTATTTGATATACAGCGTTTTAAAAATTAATTATTTTCCAAATAATTCTCGATCCCTAAGATCCATTTGTTCTAACCACTTCAAAAACGACTCAAAAAACATATCACCTTTGATTTTATAGCCAGTTGCCGTAAAATGTACTAAGTCATGTCGCATTAATCCGTAATTATACCAAGTAGTAGAAGCACCTAATTCGCCCATTATACCATACATATCCCAAACAACACCTTCATACTTTTGTGCTAATTCACGTATCATTTCACGTTCACGTGCTACATTACGATTGAGGTATTTCTTTTTGAAATGTGCATCATTTGGTACAGTCAATAAAATAGCGCAGTTAGGATTCACCCGTAATACTAATTGAATTAATGAATCTAAATTAGCTTTAAATACTTCAGGTTTAAAATCCTTATATAATACATTTGCATCGTTAGTTCCTACAGAAAACGCAAAAAAATCAGGTGGTAACTCTCGTAATTGTTCTTCAAATAATTTATTAGCTAAATGTGTGGGTAAAGATGCACCATTAACACCAATGGTAGTATACGAAATTCCTGGTTCATTATTAGATAATTGAAAACCTAATAACCTAAATTTATAAGTATCTTGACTCTGTTTAGTTAATTTCATGTGAAATTCCTCCAAATTTTTATCGAAGTGAATATCTGTATAACCTACATTAACGTTAGTTTGAACCCTTATTACAAAAGTGTCGTTTTCAACAAAAGAAAAAGTATAAGGAAATGCACCTTTATTATGATATACTCGTACTCTATCAAACACAGGCTTAACACGCGTCTTTTTATATCGAAATTTAATGTCAATGATTGAATCTGTAGTTTCAAGTACCATTCCTAATAATCCATATTCAAGAGAATCAGGTCTATCTAAAGTACTGCGATAACTTGTCCACTTATTTGGAGATCGAAAACTATAATTTCTAGGATTATTCGTCTTTGCTAAATCAAATGGGAAAATCCAACCTCTTTCTCCAGGTAATCCTTTCCAATTTGTCTGTAAAAGCGTACGCATTTCATGAGTATAAACATCGGCTTGTAAATGAGATCCTCCAATATGGTAAAAGTTTAATTTTCGATCTTTAAAACGTACCATTTGTTTAATGTCGAAATACAATTTTTCAAAATTTGGACTACGTTTTGTATAAAATTGGTAATGATTTCGATCTAAACGAATAAAAGGATAAGTAGCAGCTAGAGAAGAATCAATTATTCCAAAAAATTTTCGGTTTTTATATTCATTTAAATAGACATGATCTTTAACATTCTCTTTTTGTTCCTCCGTACAGCTTTGTATACAAATAGACAAAAGTAATCCAATCACAATAATACTGCGATGTAAAAAACATAATCGTAAAAGGAAATGTATATGCTTCATCAACTTTTGTTTAACGAGAAGTTTTAAAAAAAGTTACGCATCTAATAATGGAACTAAATTCATTCGTTGTGCTAATTTAAAAAGTAAAAAACTGAGAGTAATCCCGAAGCAATTGGCGTAAAAATCATAGATACTCGCATTACGATAGGGAATAAATAAATGTAAAGATTCACAAAATGCTGCAAACGAATATCCAATTATTAACGATTTTAAAGTCTTTAAAGTAATTTGACCCAAAAAGCAAAGAAACATAAATGGTAAAAAAATCAAACTATGTACAATATGATCCGATCGAAAACCAAAATATACGTCTGTTAATTTGATAGTGCCATTTAGAGGTAGTACAAGTAAGATAATAATACAACTAATATAAAAGTAGAAGAGTTTTTTATATATAACACCTGTGAATTTTATCATTTCTTTTTATGTAAAAAAACAAAAGGCTACCAAATTGATAGCCTTTCGAATTATTAATTTATATTTTATCCTAATGAAAAAGCAGAAATATTTTTCTTAGGGTTTAAAATCAAGATTGGAATGTTTGCTTCATTTGTAATCAAATATTCTTCTGGATTTGAAATTAATCCTGAAAGGATATTTCCTCTGTTTAAATTCATAATGGTAATCAAATCTGCATCTACAGACTCTGCATGCTTTAATACTTCTTTTTCGAAATTTTTTGGATTTAAGAAAGAGATATCATAACTAATTCCTTTTTCACCTAAAAACTTTTGAGCAAATTTGATATTTACTTTAATTTGAGAACGGAAGATATCATCTGTTTCATCTGGAATAACTACGTGAACTTTTGAATTAAAATATTGAGCAATATTTGCTACATATCCTAATTTTTGTTTTGTTTCAGCATTTAAATCCAACGGAACTACGATTGAATCGTAACCAGTTTCACCAATTTCTTTCTGTTGAACAACAATAAATGGAACTTCAGAGTGCGTAATAACTTTCAATGCATGTGAACCTGTAATTTGTTGCCATCCTTTAACTCCATGAGTTCCCATAAAAATTAATTCAGCATGATGCTCTGCAGCAAAATCACCGATATCTTCAAAAATATTTCCAACTCTTACAGATGGAACTAATTCAACATCTGAATTTTTATCTAAAATAACTTTTTTCAATTGTGCTTCAGCAGCATCAATCTCTTTCAATTTACCAACAACGTGCAACAAATAAATACGAGCATTTACAATTTTTGCGGTTGCGATTGCATGATTCAGAGCATTATCTGCAACTGGTGTGAAGTCATGAGGTACAACAAATACTTTATGATTCATATTGTTTAATATTTAATAAGTTATGTTTTCAAAAACTGATACAAAAGTAGTCAATTCGCTTATTATATAACGCACTTTTAATGTAAAAGTTGTGCGATTTTTTTAAAAAGTATGAAAATTAATCTCTATAAACGATTTCTTAATTCATGCTTAATGTTCAAATGTGTTTTTAGCATGACTTTTGGTATCACTTGAGTTACTAAAAATAGAGGATATGAAATTTGTTGGAAGATTAGTAAAACAAACCGCAAAAATTGAATATAAACGAAGTTTAAAAAAAGACTTGTCATTTGGTTTACAGATAGATACTTTATTAAAATTAATTAAAACAGCAAAGAAAACGAGTTTAGGCAAGTCTTATGGGTTTTCTGAAATGTTGAATAACTCAGGAGTCATTGAAAGTTTTCAAAGTAAAGTGCCTATCCAAAATTACGAAGAGTTTTATTCCTCTTGGTTGAATCAAACAGTGGAAGGAAAAAAGAATGTCATTTGGCCAGGAAAAATTAATCACTTCGCCTTATCGTCGGGTACAACCGGTTCGCCAAGTAAACAACTCCCGATTACCAAACAGATGATTAAGTCGTTTCAAAAAACCAGTTTGAAACAAATAGTTACACTTTGTCAGTTGGATTTACCTACGGAGTTTTACCAAAAACAAGTATTAGTTGTTGGTGGAGCATCTAAACTAACCAAAATAGGTAAACGTTATGAAGGAGATTTAAGTGGAATTCTAAAAAAGCACACGAAAAAGATCGCAACTCCATTTACCAAACCTTCTAAACGAATCAGTGATATCAAGGATTGGAACAAAAAACTAGAGCAAATTGTGAAAGAAGCGCCAACGTGGGATATTGGTATTATTGCTGGGATTCCAAGTTGGTGTGTATTGGTGATGGAGGAAGTTGTAAAAAAATACGAACTGAATTCTATTCATGATATGTGGCCTAATTTGAAAGTGTATATCCATGGTGGAATTTTTATTGAGCCTTATGAAAAACGATTGGAAAAAGTGTGTGGGAAACCACTTTATCAATTTGACACGTATTTGGCTAGTGAAGGATATTTCGCTTACCAATTGGATGAAAAAGAAAAAGTGATGCGCTTATTGATTGATAATGGTGTTTTCTTTGAATTCATTCCTTTTAATTCCAATTATTTTGACCCGGAAGGAAACTTGATAGATAGTTATAAAGCCTACACTTTGCAAGATGTGGAAGAAGGGATGGACTATGCTATGGTAATCACTACCAATGCAGGTTTATGGAGATATCAATTGGGAGATACGATTCGTTTTACGAATGTTGCTAAACGAGAAATTAAAATTACAGGCAGAACGAAACAATATTTGTCGTTGGCAGGTGAACATTTATCCTTAGATAATATTCGGGTAGCCTTAACAAATGTAAGTCATGAACTCAATGTGGTTATAGAAGAATTTACAGTCTTTGCAAATGAAGAGTCTTCCAATCATACGTGGTATATAGGAACAGACAAGCATATAGACACTAAAACGATGCAGCAATCCATTGACAAACAATTGTCCTTGTTGAATGACGACTATAAATCAGCTCGAAAAAACACACTTAAAGCTCCAAATATTCAATTGATTTCAAGTGATTTATTTTATAAATATTTAGCAAGTGTTGGAAAATTGGGTGCGCAAAATAAATTTCCGAGAATATTAAGAAAAGAACAAAAAATTAATTGGTTAGAATTTCTTAAAAACAACTGATTTTCCTCGCTACTCGCCACTTTTTATTAATTTTGTGTTTTTCTATTCGTTATGTCAGATACAAGATACAATTTACGTGGTGTTTCCGCTGGAAAAGAGGATGTTCACAACGCTATCAAAAAAGTAGATAAAGGATTATTTCCTCAAGCATTTTGCAAAATCGTTCCAGATACTTTAACTGGGGACGAAGATTACTGTGTGGTTATGCATGCTGATGGTGCTGGGACAAAATCTTCCTTGGCATATATGTATTGGAAAGAAACTGGTGATTTATCTGTTTGGAAAGGAATTGCTCAAGATGCATTGATCATGAACATTGATGATTTATTGTGTGTTGGAGCTGTGGATAATATCTTGCTTTCATCCACAATTGGAAGAAATAAAAACTTGGTTACTGGTGAAGTTATTTCTGCTATCATAAATGGTACGGAAGAATTATTAACTGAATTAAGAAATCAAGGGATTGGAATTAATTCTACAGGAGGAGAGACTGCGGATGTAGGAGATTTGGTTAGAACACTGATTGTAGATTCTACGGTTGTTTGTCGTATGAAACGTTCCGAAGTAATCTCAAACCATAACATTCAAGATGGAGATGTAATCATTGGATTAGCTTCTTTTGGTCAAGCAACTTACGAAACATCCTACAATGGTGGAATGGGTAGTAACGGATTGACATCTGCTCGTCACGATGTATTCTGCAAAGAATTAGCTGCAAAATATCCTGAAAGTTTTGATCCATCCGTTCCTGATGAACTAGTATATTCTGGAAAATATAGTTTAACAGACACCGTTGAAGGTAGCCCAATCAATGCAGGTCAATTAGTTCTTTCTCCTACAAGAACGTATGCGCCAATTATCAAAAAAATATTGGATAATCATCGTGCAGATATTCATGGTATGGTTCACTGCAGTGGAGGTGCACAAACAAAGGTTTTACATTTCGTTGATAACGTTCATGTAATTAAAGACAATTTATTTGACGTTCCACCATTGTTCAAAACCATACAAGAAGAATCGAACACAGAATGGAAAGAAATGTACAAAGTGTTTAACATGGGTCACCGTATGGAAATCTATGTTCCACAGGCTATTGCTGCAGAAATCATTGCTATATCTGAATCTTTTAACGTACCTGCAAAAATTGTTGGTCGCGTAGAAAAACACGTTGGCAAAAAATTAACAATCACTTCCGAATTTGGAGAAT
Organism: Flavobacteriia bacterium; assembly: GCA_947455255.1. GTDB lineage: Bacteria > Bacteroidota > Bacteroidia > Flavobacteriales_D > Crocinitomicaceae > CANHVK01. Next base: position 12,719 of record CANGOA010000009.1, read on the forward strand.
TCATTTACTAAACATAGATGCAAGATTTATTAAAAAAATTAGAAGCGATTGAATATCGTTTTACTGAAGTTGGAACCTTAATTGTCGATCCAGATATTATCTCGGATATGGACCGTTATGTGAAACTAAACAAAGAATACAAAGAATTAGAGGAGGTTGTTACAGCCTACAAAAAATACAAAAACATCATCGATAATCTTCAAAGTTCGAAAGAGCTTCTTGCGATAGAAGAAGATCCTGAAATGCGCGAAATGGCAAAGATGGAAATTGATGCTTTGGAAAACATTCGTCCAAGTTTGGAGGAAGACCTTAAATTGTTGTTAATCCCGAAAGATCCGGAGGACAACAAAAATGCCATCATGGAACTTCGTGCTGGTACCGGTGGAGATGAAGCTTGTATTTTCGTGGAAGATTGTTTCCGTATGTACACGCTTTTCTTCAAAGAAATGGGTTGGCATTATGAAATTTTGAATTCACAAGAAGGTGGAACAAAAGGGATTAAAGAGATTTCCTTAGAAATTTCTGGAGATGGAATTTATGGTATGTTGAAATTTGAATCGGGTGTACACCGAGTACAACGTATTCCTGAAACGGAATCGCAAGGTCGTGTGCATACTTCTGCAATAACGGTCGCAATTTTACCTGAAGCGGAAGAAGTAGATTTTGAATTAGATATGGGCGATGTACGTAAAGATACGTTCAGAGCATCTGGAGCGGGTGGTCAGCACATTAATAAGACGGAGTCCGCAATTCGTTTGACACACATTCCTACAAATACCGTAGTAGAGTGTCAGGATGGTCGTTCACAACACAAAAACTTAGCCATGGCGATTTCTGTATTGCGTTCACGTCTTTACCAAAAAGAATTGGATCGTGTGCATGAAGAACGCGCAGCTAAACGTAAAACGTTGGTTTCTACTGGGGATAGATCGGCTAAAATTAGAACCTATAATTATCCTCAGGGACGAATTACAGACCATAGAATTAACAAAACGATTTACAACCTTTCCGCTTTCATGAATGGAGATATTAAGGATATGATTGATTCTTTGAAAATGGCAGAGAATGCAGAACGTATGAGAGGGGAAGCGGAATAATAAAAAAGGTAAGAGTTACGAGTTACGAGTGAAGGTATGAAGTATTTAGTTTTTTTATTGGTTTTTTTGTCGTTGACTTCCTGCGTGGAGATCATCGATGATTTGACGTTTAAAAGCGATGGTTCAGGAACTTTTAAGTATACAGTTAATTTAAGTGCAAGTAAAGTGAAGGTTAATTCAATTTTAGCACTAGATAGTTTGGATGGAAAAAAGATACCTTCCATACAAGAAATCAAGGATAAAATTGCAAAGTACAAAGAGATAATCTCTCAAAAAGAAGGTATATCCAACGTAAAAGTGGAAACAGATTTTACCAACTTTATTCTGAAAATTCAATGTGATTTTACTTCCATAATTGCCTTGCAAAAAGCCGTAAAAGAAATTGTCCTGGATGAAAGTAAAAACAAGAAGGAAATAGAATCTTATTGGTTAACCTGGGAAGGAAATCGATTAAATAGATCTGTACCTTCAATTACCGGAGATTTAACTTCACGCTTAAAAAAAGAGGACATTGAAGGCTTAAAAAAAGGAAATTACATGTCCATTACACGATTTGATAGACCCATTGAAAAATGTGAAAACACATCAAGCTTAATTTCAGCTAATAAAATGGCCGTAATGTTGAAAATTTCTCCTTACGCTTTGATACAAAATTTGAACTTGCTTGAAAATAATATATTGTTGAGCGAGAAAAAATAGCTTTTACCTATGAAAAATATTCTCTTATTAATCGTTTTTCTATCTAGTCTATTCTCCTTTGGACAGACATCAGATGACTTAATACCAAAAGAAGCCGTTACTGTTCTTGGGATTAACAACACATCCCTTTTGAAGAAAATTTCGATGGATTCCTTAATTCAATATGAATTCATGGAAGAAGTACAGGCAGAAATGTTTGATGGTTCTGCTGATAACAAAACATTGAAAGATGCAGGCTTTGATTTTGATCAAAAACTACATGTTTTCAATGGTAAAACTACTAATTATGAAGTCTCAGGATTTTCATTTGGAATAAGTAGTTTAAAAGATTTGTTGCTTGTTTTTGATGATTTTGACAAGGTAAAAAGTCCTATTAATGGTATCGAATATTATAATTCTTACTTCAATCATTTAATTATTAAAGGGAAAGCTGGATTAGTATTACGGGTTGATCCATCCTATGAAAAAATCAAACATGTGACAGATTCCATTTGGATCAAACGTGGGAATGGTTATTTCTTTGATGATAAAGATAAAAAAGAGGAGGAAGATGGGGATGAGGAAGCTGAAGACCCATTAAACAAAATCTTGAAAGAAGGCGAGTTAGAATCGGATGATTCAGAAGTGAAATTAAACGCCAAAGACGTTATCAATAAAACCTATTGGGAATTAAAAGATAGTGTAACGAATGATTTACAGGTTAAATATTTACAATTAATCTTAAATGAAATTTTTGAAAAAAACATTCATTTAAAAAATCAAGATAGCAAATTTGCAGAACAATTGACGCATAATTCAGAAGGAATTTTTTACATGGATAATTCACGTAACCTTCAAAATGCTAAAGGCTTATGGTATTTTCAAACAATGTTTCCAGAACTATTTAAGGATATAAAGAACCTATACTCAGGTAATGTTGTTGTTGGAGATATATATTTAAAAAACAATGCTATTGAGTTTAAACTTCAAGCAAATTATGGGGAAGATTTGGGGAAAATCTACGAAAAATTAAATAGTACAAAATTCGATAAAAATGTTCTCCGTTATATTCATCAAGATTGTGCTGGTTTCTTTACGTATAATATAAATCTAAAAGAGGGTTACAGACAAGCTTATGACATTATCATCCCAATGTTAAGTAAACAAAAAGATCCTCGCGTTACAAGCAATGTATTAAAAGCAGAGTTGTTGAATGAATTTATCAACTTAGATGCATTGTTTGATACTTATCGCGGTAGTATGTTTGGGACATTTAATGGAGTCAAAAAAGTCAAAACTAAGCGTATTGAATTTAGTTATGATGAAAAGACTTTTGAGTATACCGAAAAAGAAATTATTGGAGAAGAAGAAATGCCAATGTTTACTGTAGGGTTTTCCACTGGTAGAGCTGATATACCAGAAAAGATTTTGAACTACATGGGTAAAATGACTACTCGATTCAAAAAAACCGATAATTACTGGAAAATCGATGATGCTATTTTTAATTCTATTCCAGTCTATGTGATTAACCGCAATGGATTATTAGTAATTACAAATGATGAAAGTTTAGCAATAGAAAACATTGATGGTTATGGTAAACATGCACTTTCAGGAAAAAAAGCAAAAAATGCAAAGAAAAGTAAATTTATGTACTCATACTTTAATATTGGCGAAGTATTAAGTAAAATACCAAAACAAGTATTTACTTCTAAACAAAATAAAGTATTAGACTCAATGCGTGGAAAGGAAGGTTATATTGAATTAACAACCCTTAAAACAACCTCAACAAACACAGATTTTGAGATTAATTATTACTTCCAAGGAGAGTACACAAATTCTGGGAAATATTTGCTAGATCTTATTAACTCTGCATTTGTATTGGCAAAATAAATCGCATGGTTCGTAAAGTCACATTTATACTCTTTCTGTTATCTCTGCTAATAGCATTCTTTTACTTTCGTCCGTTATTAACAACAACGAAACCACAACCATCCTTAATGGACCGTATGCCTGATGGTGACTTTATTGGAAGAGTAAATGTATTAAGCATTGCAAAAGAATCAAATGCAATGCTATATTTTAATAAAATTCCATTTAGAGATTTAATTACTCCTGAATTTTTATTGGCTCAAGGTAAAAGTTATGGATTGGATTTTCAACGTCCCTCCTACTTCTTCGCAAATATGAATGGTGAATGGGGTACTTTAATTCATGTTGCCGATTCAAGTAAACTTTACTCTGGCATAGTACGCTTAAAAAAGAAAATAGATTTACAAGATACCATTGTAGGTCAACAAAAAGTATACTCCTTTAAAAAGAAGAGTGCATACATTACCTATGGTAAAAACTGGATATTTCTTTACAAAGGGAAAAAACTTTTAAAACGTATGTATCATGTGATGTATTCAGAAAAAGGAGATATCACAAATGTTTGGAAAAAGTTTTCAAAAGAAAAACAGTTCCGTTTTGAGAAATTAGTCCTGTACTCAAATTACAAAGGATTGATCGATAAAGGAATCACAACCGCGATGTTTGCGCATGATTCGGATTCAACTTCAATGAAATTAAAAGTATATTTTAGAAGTAAGGTTCCGCTAGCGGTAACACCCAAAAAAGAGGGGATTGCATTTAAAAACTACTATTATACGGGTAGGTTAATGAATATTCATATGAATGTGCATCGTTTACGAACGTCTAAAAACGACCCTTTTTATAAAATTATGGCTGGATTAAGTCAACGAGTAAGTTTTCCGCTCAATTCTTTTTTAAATGCTTGGGAAGGAGACATTTCATATCACCAAGGAGGTTCCATCACGGTGAAAGAAAAAGTAATTGAATCTGTGTTAGATGAAAACTTTAATGTATCTCAGGTAGAGACACTGAAGGAGAAGAAAGTTCCAGGATTTGCTTTATTATTTTCCATTAATAACAACATTCATGACTTGTTATATCAATTATTTGTCAAGGGAATTTTACGGAAAGAAGGTGAGCAACTACGTTTCTTATTTTCACCAGCTATAAAGATGAAATTGACCCCAAACGTCGCGTATTTTTATTCTTCCGACAATGTCCCAATGACAGAAATGTCTTCGTATAACGGCGGTGTTTGGATGCAGAACTACACCAAATTTGGTTTTCAGTTAGATTCAATGAATCGTCGCGAAGCATTTGGCTCGGTTACTATACCGGTGGAAAGAATAATAAGATATGTAAAGGGTAATTTATAGACTCTTAGCTGGCTAACATTAATATAATTATTAGCCATAATATTAATCCAATTATAGAACCAATTAAACTTATTATGATTTTGATATTATCGTAATTGTTTATTTTTAATTTTAAAATTTTACGCTTCCTTCCAATAAAGTAATGAATAACTAAAATCAAAACACAAATTGGATGAAGAGAAACACAAAAAGCTACCCAAAATATTAAAAATCCTGGAAATATATGAGTTAAATATGAGTCAATAAACTGTAGAAATAAAAATATAAAAGGTACTATAATTAAAAATGTAGTAAACTTTCTAAGTTTAAGATAAATAGGACTCAACATGGATATATTATTTACAACCCTTCTATACTCCAAGATCCTTTTATAAAGGACTGGTAAGTAAATCCTCCCACTTCTTGAATTTTATCAAACTGTAAGTAAATGGTTCCGTTTAAATAACGCAATTCATCTTTACGTATTTCGGCGATAAAAGGATCATTTTGTCTGACTTTTAAAGCACTAGTATAACCACCTGCCCCTGGGGTTCCGACCAACATATAGGTATCTTTTCCTGATTGAATAAATCCTTGAAAAGTAGTCGCAAATTCTTTTTCTTGATTCAATGCTCTCATTGGTCTATCAATACTGCATACTGTTTTTGGGACGGCTTCATATTTAGCTTTTTGGAGATTCGCTTCTGAAACTGCTTTACGCTCTTTTGATTTCAAACAAATACCGTTTGGAGCATAATAGGAGATTCGTTCCGTAAAATCTGCGCTTTCATTCGTTACAAAAATTTCTTTGGTCATAAACACCTTTCCATGGTGTAAATAAAATGAATTAGAACCCATTCTAATCGCATCTTTTTCCGTAAAATTTTCAACTAATTTTATAATATTTTCATCATTATCTAGATGAGCATCTACATGAATTGTTGTTTTATCTTCTTTTCCATAATCCAAGGAGCTTGCAAACTTACCAGAAGCCAATACAAAAGAATCAATTTCCATCATTTGTTTATCAAACGATTTTTCGTCCTTTAATTTGTAAACAATTAAATCTTTTTGAGACGTTTGATTTGTATCTGAAGATTTTTTGGAATTGTTTGACTTACACGCAGCTAAAAATAGCAAAGCAGATAAGATAAATAAGCTATAATTTTTCATATGAATCTAAAGATTGAGGTAAATACAAAATTAAAATAAAAAAGGAAACTACAGATTTTACTGATTAAACGAACGAACACATGATAAATTGTATGTAAAACAAGCGAAAGAAAACAATTCTAGTGTTAGAACCTTATATTTGTGTAAGCTTAACTACGTAATTATAGAACTGTGAATCAAGAAAATTTATCTGAAAACAATTTGTTTAATCACATTATTTCACCAATTATTCAATCACTGAAAGATTCTGAAGAAAATAAACAAACGATTCCTACAACAATTATTCAAGAACATAGTTTAGTATTTCAAGACCCATTATTTTGGGAAAATTTTAAAAATCATATCATTCTAGAGTTTGCGAATGATATGATTGAGCAGAAAAAAGAATTAATAAATAAAAACCAACAAATAACAGATAGTATAAAGTACGCACAAACCATTCAAAAGGCTATTTTAACATCTCATGAATACTTTACATCTGTATTTTCTGATCATTTTGTGTATTACCAACCAAAAGATATTGTAAGTGGAGATTTCTATTGGGCGTTTAAAACAAAAACAGATAAAATATATTGGTGTACTGCTGATTGTACAGGTCATGGTGTTCCTGGGGCATTCATGACTATGATAGGAAATTCCTTGTTGAATGAAATCATCATTGAAAATGAGGTCGAAGAAACAAATATAATTCTTGACAAATTACGTGAATCAGTCATCAAAACACTAAATAAATCAGTGGATGTTACATCTATTGCTGATCGTAATAGCAATGGGATGGATATCGCTTTGTGTTGTTGGGATTTAAATACAAATGAGCTAACATTTTCTGGGGCACATAGTTCGGTGATCATTATTCGTGCTGGAGAAATGATACAAATTAAAGGGGATAGACAACCAATAGGTTTACACCGTAAAATGGAGCCATTTAACCAAGAAACCTTTCAATTGGAACATGGAGATCGTTTGTATACCTCAAGTGATGGATATACGGATCAATTAGGAGGTGAAGAGACAAAACGTTACTCTTTTACGCGCTTAAAAAGTCTACTGTTAGAAATCGCATTATTACCTATGGAAAAACAAAAAGAATCATTGGCAAAACATCATCAAGCTTGGAAAGGGGAAATCGATCAAATTGATGATATCGTAGTTGTAGGAATATTAGTAGGTTAAGCGAATAAATTTCAGAAGTTCCTTTAAATAGCTTTTAATTCACCAGAAATTGAAACTAAATCAAACAATTCTACTCCTGCCTCTCTCATATCTTCATCTTCTGATTGATAGTGCCAGATTACATGAACTTTTGTTTCATTTTCATTGAAATTTTCAAAAAATTCAAATAAATCAAGTAAGACTTTACTAGTGGAGGTATTAAAATAATCCAACGCTATACTAAGAGTTAACTTATTCCCTGATTGTTTAAGGTAACTTTCAAACCAATTAAAAATAGGCTTAAAAAAAGCTAATGGATTCTCTGGACGAGAATTACCACGCAAAATAAACTCATTCGTTGTTGGATTTAAAACAACATGAGGTGTCATAAAAGTCCCTTCTATTTCTAATACTTCCATTCTTTAAAGATACGAAAAATTAAAATTGTGTATTAAATTGATTTAGAATTTATTTTTTTTCTGGCTAATTCACCAACAATTAATAAATTTATTAACTTTACAGCAATTATTATTGACAATAAAACAACATCAAATGAATATTCTAGGAATTGTAACATTTTTCTTAATCGCTGGAATGGCGTTTTGGGTACTTTTATTTTTATTAGGATTTGTACTTCCTTTCTGGATTACATTAGGTGTTTTCGATAAATTACGTCCTAAAAGAGTTTTTGAAGAAGAAGAAACTGAATAGTTTTTATATCAACATATTTAAACAAAAAGACCGGAATATTCCGGTCTTTTTTGTTTGTCATAATCTTACATATCAGCTGTTGGTCCGTACATTCCTGGTATTGGAATATCTAACAAACGTAAATACACAGACAATTGTGCTCTGTGGTGGTATAAGTGATTCAAACACCATGTTCTAGCTACTTCTCTTTTTGGAGCAGTTAAGATTACATAATCACCATTACGCATTGTCCAATTTCTATCAAATTCTTCTTCTTGAACTTCTGAAAGGATTACTTCTGCTTTAGCAACTAGGTCATCGTGTTTCGCAAGAATATCTTCTGTAGAATTATATACGTTAGGAGTCCCACCACCTTTAGCAAAATCCAACTCATCTGTCTTTAAAGTCTCTTTCCACCAACCTGTTATTTCAGCAATGTGTGTCGCTAATTTCAACAAAGGCATTGATTTTTCGTGTGGCTTATAATCCCCTTTTTCGAATGGCACTAGGGCTAATAATTTACGAGTATTAGCAGCTTCTGCTTTCATCTCTGCCAAAAACATTTCACTTGTTTTCATATTATTTGATTTATTTTTTAACTAGTTAACTTTAAAATAAATTGGAAATTAAATTTTAATCATCGTTACAGTAGTATCAGTAATTCTATGTTTTTCTAAAATCCAATCGGCCTCTACATACGTAAGAGTTAAAACTCCTTTTTTAAACTCATATTTAAATAAATCAGCGTCTGACTTAGCACCACCACCAGAAGTATGATATAAAAGAATTGCATCAAAATATACACCTCCAGAAAAATCATAAATTACTTCATAAAATGTATAATCACCTAGTCCCTTAATTTTACCATTACGATCAAATGTATAACTCATTTGTTTGTCTTTCGTAAAATAGGTCCCTTCAAAAAGAATGCGACGTAATTCAGTGTTTTCATCTACCACTTTACGATAATCATCTGTCTTTTTCAAATCAGAAAAATACATTTTAATAAGTTCTTCTGTCAAAGGATATAATTCAAAACGTTCTTTCTTTTTATTGATTTCTGTTAAACCTTTAAATACATTTTTCTGACGATCAAATTCCAAAAAAGCATCAATTTCATCATCTGAAGCAGGGAAAGGTTTCAACAAAAATGAATCAACTTCTTGACTTGGTTTTCCAATGATGAATCCATAAAAAGTGGACGCTGGAAAACGATGTTTATAAATGGATTTGGATTGTTCTATCTTTTTTAAGTATGCATCACTCATCCAAAATCCAGGTAGAAATTCAGCTTGTGTAGACAATTTAATTAATGGAGATCTACTTTCAGAATTCAATTGTATTTTCTTTTGTCCTTGATCTTCGTTGCAAGCAAAAAGTATCAAGAAAGTCAAAAAACCAATTAAAGTAATATATATCGTTCTTTTTTTATTCATTTTTACATTTGATCTTCAAGGTCTAGTTTATCTCCGCGCAATAATCGTAATCGTTTACGCGCTTCTACAACAAACAAACTTCCTTTATATTGAAAAATAATTTTTTTGTATTGCTCGATGGCTTTTTCTTTGTCACCTAAATGATTCTCATAAATGTCACCTAATTGAAATAAAGCATCATCTGCTAAGATATCCTCGGCATAAGATTTAAGTAACTTGTCAAGATAATTAATAGCTTCTATCCAATTTCCTTGTTGTTGAAATGCTTGAGCTTTTCGAAGTAAAATCTCATCTGCTAATCCATGATAAGGAAAAGCAGTTAAAATCGAATCATACAATAAAAATGCTGGTTTATATTGATGTTGCTCTAAGAGCAAATCTGCTTGTGCAAATTGGTGCATGGCCGTATAATTACTGTCTAATCCATAGTTATCTGTAATTAAAAGTGACAATTTCAAAGCATCATTGGCTATAAGTTTTGAGGTCGATTGTTTAAGGATGTCTAACTGAGATTGCGCAAATTGAAAATCTCCGTCATAATAAAAAATACGGGCATTTTTAAATTTAGCTTCAAAACCAATAGTTTCAAACTTATAGTCATTATCGATTTGCATATATAACAAAGAAGCTTCCCAAATTTCATTTTTCAAAACATAAAAATCTGCAAGCAACATTTTAATTTCAGAGACTTGAATTACAGAAAGTCCTGGTATGGTCATGGATTCTTTCAAAAGTTGAATCGCTTCATCCACTTGATTGGTAAATAGCCCTTGTATTTGAGCTAACTCTTTTAAAATAGTTAAAGTATTTCTAGATTTACCTAAGCGTTGAATTGCACCTTTGTATTTAAGAATGATGTTTTGCAAGGTGTCTTTATCTAAATTTCGTTGTTCTGTCACTTCTAAGAAATATGTGTGTAATAATGCATTTTCACACATAAAATGAAAACCTTTTTCTTTTCCATAGTTTAAGACGTAATTATATCCTTTTCGTGCAAGGAAATAATCTTTATTCTGAGTAAAGACATTCGCTAATTCAAAAACACGAGATCCAGAACTATTTTCGCGTTTATCTATTGCTTGTGCCTGTGTTAATGCAAGTGAAAATTGTTTACGTTGAGTAAAAAACCATTGTAACATTTCTGCATAAATCAAATCACTAGATCGTGATTGTGAACGATCGATTAATTCTTCTTTTAACAAATCTGCAATTGGATTAGTAATTTGAGTAAAATCAATACGTTGTGCTAACGCTGTTTGAACTTGTTCTTCAAAATCCTTGTTATTTTCAAGTAGTTCTAAATACTCATTAATCATCTTTTGATGTTGTCCCAAAAGCAAATAAACATCTGCAAATTGTAAATTTAAAGGATACGTATTTCCAAGATTTTTTCGTCCTTTTTCAAGCATTTGTAAAGACAACTCTATTTTTCCTTTTTCTTTAAACGCCTTGTAAACCTCTAATACCTTAACACTAGACATCGCATTTTCCTCGATTAATCGCTGGTAAATTTTAATTGCTGCTTTTGGTTCGTCATGAGTTTCATAAAATTCACCCAACATTACTGGATAATCGACAGTATAAGAATCAAAATCTATTTGTTTTTTTAAAATTTTCTCTGCTTCGCGCTCTTTCTTTGTTTTTAGTAAGCAAGTATAATAACGTAAAAAAGTAAACTTGCTGTTTTCTTTTTGAAATACTTGTTGGCAATAGGGAAGTGCTTTTTCGAAATCACCATTTGAATAATAATATTGTGCTAACTGTTGGTCTGTGCTTACCTGTGCTTGAAAAGTAAAGGTAGTAAATAAAAAAATCAACAAAATACACACTCGCATACTATCTATTTTGAGGCAATTTCAGCAGCAAATTTTTCTACTACATCTTTCACTTGAAGATAAGCATGAAGATTATCTATTTGTAATTTGGTCATATCTTCCACAATTTGCTGTAGATTGTCAACTTTATCTGTTTCAAACGCTAAAAATTTATCGTAATTCGCGCGATCGCCATCGCCATTTTTTATGTCATTTGTCAAATTTGCAATTGAATTTTTTACTTTTTGAGAACCAAAAAGAATTTTCTCTCCATATGTTTCCACCAAATTTAAGCGCTTGTATATTCGGTTATAGCTGTCTATTTTTTTTGCTATATCAATAGACAATGTATCTCCGTCTACATCAAATTTGACGCGATATTTTAACTCTTTCATCGTGTAAATAATCTCAGAAATAGTATCTTTTTTCAATGCTTCATATTCACGTTGGATATGATCTACGCGTTTATCTAAGATAGAAAGTTCTTCCAATTGCTGTTTTTTTGCTACATCGTGACACGATACCAATCCTATTATTAACGTTAAAAAGACAAAAAATTTCATGGGATAAAATACTTGTTATTCTATAGTACGAAAATACAATATAAATTTTAGCTGAACAATGCTTTTAGTACCTCATCGATACGACTGCACATCACTAATTCAATTGAATGATTTTTTTGAGAGATTCCTTTATTAAATGAGGAAATAATAATTTTTTCAAACCCTAATTTTTCAGCCTCCGAAATTCGTTGTTCAATACGATTAACAGGACGAATTTCGCCTGATAAACCAACTTCGGCAGACAAACAAATGTTTTTAGGAACTGGTAAATCTGCATTTGAGGATAATACAGAAGCAACAACTGCCAAATCAATTGCTGGGTCATCTACACGAATTCCACCAGCAATATTTAAGAATACGTCTTTTGCACCTAATTTGAACCCACAACGTTTTTCCATAACTGCTAATAACATATTTAATCTTCGCAAATCAAACCCTGTAGATGAGCGCTGTGGTGTACCATAAGCTGCTGTGCTAACTAGTGCTTGTACCTCAATCAACATTGGACGTAATCCTTCCAAGGTAGATGCAATCGAAATTCCACTTAACGTAGCGTCAGTATTGGTAATCAATATTTCGGATGGATTCTCTACCTGACGAAGTCCAGAACCAAGCATTTCATATATACCCAATTCATTTGTACTTCCAAAACGATTTTTGATGGTTCTCAATAATCTATAAACGTGATTTCGATCACCTTCAAATTGCAATACAACATCCACCATGTGTTCCAACACTTTTGGTCCTGCTAGTGCTCCTTCTTTGGTAATATGACCAATTAAAAAAACAGGAACCTCCGTTTGTTTGGCATAACGCAATAATTGCGCTGTGCATTCTCGTACTTGTGAAATGCTACCCGGAGAACTTTCAATATGGGAACTATACAATGTTTGAATAGAATCAATGACTAACAACTGAGGTTTAATCTCTTCCGTTTGCAAAAAGATATTTTGTAAGTTGGTTTCTGTTAGTATAAAGCATTCGTTGTTATCTAAACCGATGCGTTCTGCACGCATTTTGATTTGCTGTTCACTTTCTTCACCAGAAACATAGAGTATGCGCAAGTTTTTTTCTGTAACTGCTAATTGTAACATTAAGGTAGACTTACCAATCCCTGGTTCACCACCAAAAAGAATCAAAGATCCTGGCACTAAACCTTCACCTAATACACGATTTAACTCTTTATCATGCAGTGTAATACGCGCTTCTGCACGGTGTTCGATATCTTGAACTGCTTGAGGTTTAGCCGACTTTCCATTACTCGTAGAAAAAGCAACTACCGATGAATCATTGTTGCCAATAATTTCTTCCACAAAGGTGTTCCATTCCGAGCAAGAAGGACATTTACCTAACCATTTGGGTGTTTGGTGTCCACAATTTTGACAAAAAAATGCTGTTTTAATTTTAGCCATAGTCAAAGGTAAAGATTTTAAGAACGAGCGAAAGCAATCAAGTCAATAAAATCATCTTGGGCTAAATGTTTTAACGCTATCCAAAACTTTCACATGAAAAATAAGAACCAATTATTTATCTTATACTACCTACAAAGTCTAAAACTACTTCACTTAAAATAATTATTACCTTTACTTTCAAATTATTATACATGAAAAAGGTCAGTTTCTTAATTTTTCTATTAAGTGTTTTAAGTTCTTGCATAGTATACAGAATGCATAAATTAACCCATAACCCTTCTGATAGCTACTTTGTAAAAGGAAAAAAATACCATTACAATACATTTTATATTGACAGTTTAGGAGATACTGTTGTTCGAGGAAAGTTAATCATAGCTCCAACTGGAAAACCTTGGATTGCGCAACCAGGAGTTCAAGAATCAGTATATTATTATTATTTTGTAGATAGTTTGGAGTATGTCAAATTTATTGATCCTGAACCATTTTTTGCAAAAAGAAACAGCGACTATTTTGCAAAAAAACATAAATTAAAATTTAATAAAAAAGAAAATACAGGTGGTTATATGAAAAGTAATTATTTCTACATCCATCCACCTAGAACAAATCAATTTAGATTATTATTTTATTCTCCACATCCATTTATGGCTAATCAATTGTTAAATGATTCGTCTAATAATGAGTTTAATGTAGAATTAAAATTTTTTGGACCAATAATGTCGCTAATGAGTACTTATAAAGTAAAACCAATTTCAAAATCCTCACTTTCTTCAGTTCCTGCATCCATCAAAGTTTGGAAAGTGGATATCGATGGTAAAATGAAGTTCAAAGATACAACTGAAACGTATTATACTGGATTATATAATTCAACTATTGAGGCTGAATTTTGCAAAGAGTTTGCATATATCAAGATGCATTATCGGTTTGAGAATGGAATACAAGTGCTTTTCAACTTCGAAAAAATGACGGAAGAATAATTTAATGTTCGTTTCATGCAATTGTAACAGATAAAAAGTCACAATATCTCATACCTCATCCCTAACTCTCGGATTGATTTCTCATTATTTACAATTTTTCCCTCCCCTTCTTCGATAAATTGAGGAAGTTCAAAGCCAAATTTTCTACATGACTCCGTATAATATTCGTTTCGTGTAGGATGCTGTGACGCACAAGCGTTTACAATTTCACCCCAATAGTTTTTCTCTAGAATATTGATAATGATTTGAATACTATCCTGTTGTACAATTAAATTCACAGGTTGATTTCCATTGGCAATGTCTGTTCGACCTGCAAAAAACTTCGCAGGATGACGATTTGGTCCGATGAGTCCTGCCATACGAACAATGGTTAAACGCTTTTTTAGTTGCTTGCTTAGTAATTGTTCTGCAAAAGCAATATGATTAATATGTGCATTTTCATCCCATGTAAATGCATCTTCGTTTGCATCTTTAACATGTTCTGGATAAACACCAGTCGTACTTACAAAAACAAAACGTGTGGACTCACTAAATTGTTGGGCTACATTCAAAAGATGTTCACCATACTCTTGTATACTATTTACTTTTCCAGGTGGAAAATTAAGAATACAATAATCCGTATTTTCTGTTAATTCATTTGGGACAATTACATTTGTTAATCGACTATTAAAACAATATGCTTTGAGTTTTTTAAGTTCAAGGATTTCTATTTTTTCGTTAGTTCTAGTTGAACCAACTATGGAATGTCCTATTTGTATTAATTTTTCTCCTAGCGGCTTACCCAACCATCCAAATCCGATAATAGCAATCTTACTCATTACTATCTTCTCCTACTAACTCTAGTTGATTTTTATAATACTCATACAAAGCCATTTGAGAACGAACAGGGTAATCTAAATCATTTGTATGGTGTTTATTTTTTAATTTTTTATCAATCTCGCGAGACTTTTGGTTGTCAGACCATTGTAATCCAAAAATTGTTTGAAGTTCATTTTGAAGAACTTTATCTAAAATCGGTGCTCCAACTTCGATACGTTTGTCTAAGTTACGTTCCATCCAATCAGATGAAGAAATATAATAAAGAGGAGATCCATTATTCTCAAAAATCATAAAACGCGCATGTTCTAAAAAACGATCTACAACACTAATGGCTTCGATGTTTTCACTTTGATTTTTAATTCCAGGAACCAAACAACATACCCCGCGCACATTCAGTTTAATTTTAACACCAGCTTTACTAGCTTGATACAATTTATCAATCATTTTTACATCCACCAAATTATTGATTTTTATACAAATTCCTGAAGGTATCCCCTTTTTAGCATTATCAATTTCCGTTTGAATTAAACTTGTCAATTTACGGCGATTGTTGAATGGTGAAACGAGTAAATTGCGATAAACTCCCCTTTCAATATTATTTTCCATCAAGCGAAATACTTTTCTAACTTCTTGGCAAATGGAATTATTTGATGTAAAATATCCTACATCAGAATATATTTTAGCTGTTTTTTCATGAAAATTTCCAGTACCAATAAATGCAATGATTTGTTCCTTCCCTTTGACAACACGAGTAATTTTCAATAATTTAGAATGTACTTTCAAGCCTTGTACACCATAGATGA
Organism: Flavobacteriia bacterium; assembly: GCA_947455255.1. Lineage (GTDB taxonomy): Bacteria > Bacteroidota > Bacteroidia > Flavobacteriales_D > Crocinitomicaceae > CANHVK01. Next base: position 28,536 of record CANGOA010000009.1, read on the forward strand.
CACGTGCTCCTTGTTCTTTCATGCGTTCTGCCCAATAAAGGTTGTTTTCCTCATCAAAGCGTGCTTGAATTTCAAAAATCACAACAACTTCTTTTCCATTATTTACCGCATTTAATAATGCATTCATAATTTGCGAATTATGCGCAACGCGATAAACATTGATTTTTATAGACCTTACTGTTGGATCAATTGCTGCTTCACGTATCGTATCTACAACGTAATCAAACTTTTGGTATGGAAAATGGAGTAATACATCTTTTTCAGCAAATGTATTTAAATAGCTTTTGACATGGATTAAATCTGGATGGTCTAAAGGTGGTAATTTTTCATACACTAATTCTTTTTTTCCAAAATCAGGAAAACCAGCAAAGTCTTTAAAATTATGGTAACGTCCTCCAGGAATAGCATTTAATCCCGCTTTAAGATTTAATGCTTTTAACAAGTAATTTTTTAAATCTGTTGGCATCTTTGCATCGTAAACAAAACGTACAGGTTCACCTTTTTTTCTGTTTTGTAGACTCGCTTCCATTTTTTCAATGAAAGACACGGATAAATCATCATCTAAGTTTAACTCCGCATCACGGGTAAACTTAAAGGTAAAAGCCTCCATCTCTTTCACATCAAAAATGGTGAAAATGGACTCTAAGTGTAAACGAATGATATCATCAATTAAGATAAAAAACGATTTATCTTCTTGCTGTATCTTATAAAAACGTTGATAAGTTGATGGTATTTGAATTAAAGCGTAAAATACTTTTTTTGAATTTTCTTTTTCTAATCTTACTGCTAGATAAATATGTGTATCTCTTAGTTTTGGGAAAGGCAATTTAGGGTTAAGTATAATCGGAACTATTTCATGTTTGAGTTCAGCATGAAAATAATTAGAAAGTTCTTCTCTATGTTTGTTCGTTAAGTTCTTTTCTGTTAATTGATAAATATTCTTTTCTTTTAATTCTATCAACAAACCTTGATAACAAGACTCAAACATTTTTTGTTGTTTCAATACTTCTGCACGAATATCCTCCAACAATTCGGAAGCTGTTCCATTATAACCTTGTACGGAATTTTTTTTAATCGAAATAATACGTTTAATGTTTGCAACTCTTACACGGAAAAATTCATCCATATTATTAGAATATATTCCTAAAAAGCGCATACGTTCAACCAAAGGAACATTCGGATCTATTGCTTCTTGTAGTACTCTTTCGTTAAATGACAACCAACTTAATTCCCGATTTACTAATTCCATATTTTAATTTCTAACAACGATAAAGACAAAAATAGAGATTATTTGTTATTTGAATGTTAAATCAACAGGTGTTGTAATTTTCACATTTTCTACATTTCCATCCACCAAAGATATAGTAAAACCTGCTTCTTCAACTAAACTCGCGTCATCAGTAATTCCATCATGAAATGGAAGTTGATACGCTTTTTCCAAGATACTTTTCTCAAATACTTGTGGAGTTTGCACACTTCGGAAGCAACTACGAACCACCGCTCGTGAGTTGCCATTTGGTAATAATTCTCTGAGTGACTCGTTCACTTCAAGTACTGGAATTCCAGTGCCTTTAGTTTTAGCGGCTTCAAAACAACGTTGAATAGTTTCTTGAGAAACATTTGGGCGCACACCATCATGAACTGCAACGAATTTTCCTTTTGCTAATTTTAATGCGCCTTGTATTGAATGGTAACGTTCTTTTCCGCCAGACAATAAAATATGAGGAATAGTAAATTGATATTGGTTACATAATTCTTCCCAATACGTCAACCATTCTTCAGGTAGTGTTACGAGAATTTGTGCTTGATTATCAAATGTATAAAAACGTGAAATCGTTTTCATTAAAATAGGAGAATCTCCTAATACCAAAAATTGTTTAGGAATAGTGCCACCCATTCTTTTTCCAATTCCACCTGCTGTTATGATGATTGTATTTTCGTGCATAGTGAAAAAAAAAGGTTGTCTAAAAGACAACCTAAAATTATGTTAGTGAAAATTATTTAATCTGATTTGGATTATTTTCAGCTTCTTTGTTGAATTTACGTTGGAAATTCAACCAATAGAATAAACCGAAAAAACCTAGAATAATACAAGAATAATTGAATACATTTCCAACTATATCATAAAATCCAAAAAAGAAATTAAAAAAATTCGCGATTCCGTACCAAAGTGCATTCATAGTTTCTAAGTTTTTATAAGACAAAATAAACAATTTCTTTTCAAATTATCAACAATTGTGGATTTTATTTTGATTTTCTGTTGAAAATCTTGCCATCCAATTGTATCTTCGCGACAATGACGCGCATTTTTTTAGGCAATCAAATTTATGTACTCTTGTTACTTCCCCTCATCATAGGAGGTTATGTGACACTCAATGAAATATCTGGATATTTTGAAGTGCTTCCAGAAATAAACCTTGGATTTTGGGGTAGTTATTTCATTGAAAATCATTTTTGGATTAATTATCTAAGTCTTGGATTAATTTTAATCAACGCTGTATTAGCGAATTATTTGTTTAATTCTAACGAATTTTACGAGCGAAATAGTTACATCATATCGCTATTATATGTTTTGTTTATGAGTTATTTCCATTCGTTTTATCAAATGGATGGCGTTTTGATTTCTCATACATTGCTTATTTTCTGTTTGTTTCAATACTTTCGACTGCAAAATAATTCTGACGGACGTAAAATTGCGTTTAATGGCTCATTTTTATTAGGAATTGCGGCAACTTTTAATCCCCCTTTTATTTTGTTTTTTCCTATTGTTTGGTTTATGATCACTCGTATTCGCCCATTTGTGTTCAGAGAAGTGTTATTAGCTACAATTGGATTTGCACTACCTATTGGATATGCATGTTTTTTTGTGTTTTATTTCTATAAACAATTACATTGGGATTGGTACAAATTATCTGAAAACTTTCTTCAAAACACTACTGTAATTGGTTCTTCAGTTTCTATTTTTATTTTGATAGGCTTATTGAGTTTGCTAACATTAAGTTACAAAACATCCAAAAGTTCTTTACGATTCAAAAAGTTATTAGCGATTTTAAAATTGGTCCTATTAGTTGGAGTGGTAATTGGTGTTTATGAATATTCCCACGATCGCAATTTTGAATGGTTAAGCGTAGCAATCTTACCGTTATGCTTTTTCTATCCATTTTCCTTCTTTAATAAATCGTCTTTATTACTTTCTAAAATATTGTTTTACACATTGTTCATATTTTCACTTGCTAAATTTTTCATTAAATAATTAACGTGCAAGTGAAATGACTACTTTTGTAAAGTAAAATTTGTCGATTGACAAAAAAGTTTAAAAAAATAAAACGAAGCAAATGAAATTTGGAGTTGTTACTTTCCCTGGGTCGAACTGCGATGAGGATATGGTATATGTATTGGAAACAATGTTAAACCAAAAAGTTGAACGCTTATGGCACAAAGATTCTGATCTTAAAGGAGCAGATTTTATCGTGCTTCCTGGAGGATTCTCTTATGGAGATTACTTGCGTTCTGGTGCGATTGCAAAACTTTCTCCAATTATGGGTGAAGTTATAAAGCATGCAAACAAAGGTGGATACGTATTAGGAGTATGTAACGGTTTCCAAATTTTGACCGAATCTGGATTGTTGGACGGAGCGTTACTTCACAATAATACCCAAAAATTCATTTGTAAAAATGTGTATTTGAAACCTGAATTTACATCTTCAGCAATTACTAAAGATTTAGATCCAACTAAAACGTACCAAATTCCAATCGCACATGGTGAAGGACGTTTCTATGCTTCAGATGATACTATCAAAAAGATTTACGATAACGAACAAGTTATTTTTAAATACGCTGCACAAGACGGTACAATCAATGATGAATTCAACCCAAATGGTTCAATAGATAGCATTGCTGGTATCTGTAATTCTGGGAAAAATGTATTTGGAATGATGCCACACCCGGAAAGAGCTGCGGATGCAGTATTAAATAATTTAGACGGAAAATTGTTATTCGAATCATTATTGAATAACTGTAAATAAACAAATACAATGAGAGTTTTATTATTAGGATCTGGAGGTAGAGAACATGCAATTGCTTGGAAAATAGCACAAAGTTCTCAGTTAGACAAATTGTTCATCGCTCCTGGAAATGCAGGAACGCGTAACCATGGAACAAACGTGGCTATCCAACCAACAGATTTCGAAGCAATCAAAACTTTTGTCTTAGAAAATGAAATTGAAACAGTTGTTGTAGGTCCTGAAGATCCATTGGTAAAAGGAATTTATGATTTCTTTCAAGCGGATGAGTCTATCAAACATGTGAATGTGATAGGGCCTTCAAAAGAGGCTGCAAAGTTGGAAGGAAGTAAAGATTTTGCTAAGAAATTTATGCAACGTCACAACATACCAACTGCAAAATATGCAACATTTACAAAAGATACCTTAGAAGAAGGATATGCTTTTCTTACTTCCATGAAACCTCCTTATGTATTAAAGGCAGATGGATTGGCTGCAGGTAAAGGAGTGGTTATTCCTGATACGTTAGATGAAGCAAAAGCGGAATTAAAGTCCATGTTAGCGGATGCTAAATTTGGGGATGCTAGTTCTCGCGTAGTGATTGAACAATTCTTGAAAGGAATTGAACTATCCGTGTTTGTATTAACAGACGGAGAATCGTATAAAATTCTTCCAGAAGCAAAAGATTACAAGCGCATAGGCGAAGGTGATACTGGCTTAAATACAGGAGGAATGGGAGCTGTATCCCCTGTTGTTTTTGCAGACAAAACTTTTATGGATAAAATTGAAAATCAAATCATTATACCTACAATTAAAGGCTTAAAGGCTGAAAATTTAGTGTACAAAGGATTTGTATTTTTCGGATTAATTTCCGTGAAAGGCGAACCATATGTGATTGAATACAATTGCAGAATGGGTGATCCTGAAACAGAAGTAGTTATGCCTCGTATCAAATCGGATATCTTAGATTTATTTGAAGGAATCGCGACTGGTACACTTTCTGAACGTGATGTTCAGTTTGACGAACGTGCAGCTACTACGGTTATGATGGTTGCTGGTGGTTACCCAGAAGAATATCAAAAAGGAAAAACGATTCATGGCTTAAACGCTGTGAAAGATAGTATAGTTTTCCATGCTGGCACAAGCTCTGACGGACCTGTTGTTCTCTCTTCAGGTGGTCGTGTTCTCGCTGTTACATCCTATGGAAAAACGATAGAAGGAGCATTAAATAGATCTTATGCTTCCATTGAAGGTATCGAATTTGAAGGAGCAAACTTCAGAAAAGATATTGGAAGAGACTTAGTCAATTATACCAAGTAATTCTACATGGACCCCGGTTACCTTATTATTGTAATTACTCTTTTCATTTCTGCGTTTAGTTCTGGAGTAGAAATTGCATTTGTTTCATCTAGTCGTTTACGCATTGAATTAGATAAAAATAAAGGTTCTGTTACAGGGAAAATATTGGGGTTTTTCTACCGACATGAAGGGCATTTTTTAGCTGCTTTACTACTCGGTAACAACATTGCACTCGTACTTTTTGGGATACAAGCAGCGGAAATACTAAATCCAATCATTGCTTCCTGGGGAGTAAGTGAACAAGTACTCCAATTATTGATTCAAACAGTCATCTCTACCATCTTGGTATTGATTATCGCGGAATTCTTGCCTAAAGCGATTTGTCAGTTGAATCCAAATGCATTCATGAAGTCGTTTGCTGTTCCTGCCTACCTATTTTACTGGATCTTATATCTTCCGACTTCCGTCATCATGTTTATCAGTTTGCGTTTCCTTAAGCTCATGAAAGTGGAGATCTCAAGCACTGAAAAAGTATTTTCGAAAGTCGATTTAGAACACTATGTGCAAGACATGAATGAACGCATCAAGGAAGAAGAGGACTTTGGAAATGAAATGCAAATACTCCAAAATGCCTTAGATTTCTCTAAAATAAAAGCGCGCGATTGTATGGTTCCTCGACCAGAAATCATAGCTATTGAAGTCAATGAACCGATTACAAATTTACATGCTTTGTTTGTAAAAACAGGTATTTCTAAAGTGGTTGTTTTCCGTGATTCCATCGACAATATTATTGGTTATGCGCACTCGTTTGAGTTGTTCAACAAACCAGATTCCATTGCTAAAATCTTAAGGCCTATTCTTTTTGTTCCAGAATCCATTCCTGGAAAAGAGTTGTTAGAGATGTTTACGAGCAAATCTGTAAGTATCGCGATTGTAGTTGATGAATACGGAGGAACAGCGGGTGTAATTACTATCGAAGATGTGATCGAAGAAATTTTTGGAGACATTGAAGACGAACACGACAAAGAAGATTGGTTAGAAGAAAAAATTTCAGATTCCGAATACCGTTTCTCTGCGCGTGCGGAAATTGATTATCTAAACGAAAATTATAAATTAGGACTCGTAGAATCCGAAGAATACGAAACCCTTGGAGGATTGATTATTCACGAATTAGAATCCATCCCAGAAGCTGGACAAGAAATAAAAACCGACAAATTACGAATGGTGATCGAAGAGGTTTCGGATCGTAGAATTGAAGTGGTAAGGCTGTTTGTTGGGGAATAAAATTATCTTTCATAAAGCTGTTCGATAACTTATGAATACACATTTTTACAAAGCAGCTAAGTACTTAAAATTTATACCAATAAACTTACTCCGTAAATTGACATCTCAATCTGTTGTTTTGCCTTTTTATCATACTGTTTCAGATACTGAATCTTTACACATAAAGCATTTGTATCAGACTAAGAGCATAAAACAATTTGAAAAAGAATTGGATTTTTTATTAAAGAACTTTCAACCAATAGATTTTCTAGAATACAGTAAAAGTATATTAGAAGGAATTCCTTTAAAAAATAGATTTTTACTCACTTTTGATGATGGTTTGTCAGAGTTCTATACAGTTATTGCCCCTATTTTGAAACGTAAGGGGATACCAGCAATGAATTTCTTAAATTCTGCATTTGTGGATAATAAAGATTTATTTTATCGTTATAAAATAAGTGTTATTATTGAAAAATTACAAACTTCTTCCTTTTCAGATTCTACAAAACAAGCTATTAAACTTTGGTTTTTAGAACAAGGAACAACACTTAATGATTACCATAAAGGATTATTAAGAGTTACCTATCAACAAAAAAATACGTTGGATAATTTAGCCCAAGTTATATCCTTAGATTTCAAAGACTATCTAAAAAAAGAAGAACCTTATTTGACTACAAAACAAATAAATGAGTTGACTGAACAAGGGTTTCATTTTGGAGCACATAGTATTGACCATCCTCCCTTTCATACAATTTCTTTAGAAGACCAACTTCGTCAAACAAAAGAGAGTATACATACCATTTCTTCAAATTTTCGATTAACTTACAATACTTTTTCTTTTCCTTTTACTGACTTTAATGTTTCTAAAACTTTTTTTGATGAAATTGAATCCAATGTTGGGCTAACTTTTGGTTGTGCTGGATTAAAAAATGATAGTGTCAACTTTAATAAACAACGAATACCATTTGAAATTGACGGTTTTAATGGTGAAGAAATTCTACGTGGTGAGTATTTATATTATATCTTTAAATCTTTATTGAAAAAAAATACAATTCATCGCAATTAATGGAGACAATCTCATTTACTAAATCATCACTTGAGGAATTTATTCATTCAGATAAATTTGATCAATTAGTTAACCTACCGATTAGTAAACTCCGTGCAATTTCTCAAATCAATAACCCAAGAGCAAAAGTTGATCAAGTACTTCTTGTTGCTCAATTTGACGAAAACAAAACAGTTGGGTATCTTGGAATATTGCCTGATGAAATTTATATAGATAATCAAACACACATTGTTGGGTGGTTAACATGTTTCTGGGTGGATGAAGAATATAAATCTCAGAATGTTGCAGCTAACCTTTTCTTAAGAGCTATTAGAGCATACAATAAAAATATATTTATTACGAATATTGTTCCTCGCTTAGAACCAGTCTACCAAAAAACAAAATTGTTTTTTCCAACAGTCTATAAAACAGGATTTAGAGGATATTTTAGATTTAACTTAGCAGAAATTCTCCCTCCGAAAAAATCTGTTTTTCAAAAAATAAAACCATTACTACAATTAGGAGATGCTCTCCTAAATACTATTACTGACATTCGTTTCGTTTGGAACAAACAAAAACATCTTGGCAATTTTGAATACGTAAAATCGACCGATGCTATTTCTGAGGAATTTTTTATAAAACACCAAAAGAACAATTGGATTAAACGTACAAAAAAAGAAATTAATTGGATACTCCAATACCCTTGGTTAAAGCAAGGGGAAGACACTGAACAACTCGCTACTCGTTATTATTTCTCTTGTATCGAAAAAGCATTTGAAACAAAGGTTGTACAATTTAAAAACGATAAAGATGAGATTATCGTTTTAGTCATTCTAAATATTAAAAACAAACAACTTACTGTACCTTATCTTCTTGCTGAACCAAAAGATTTCCCATTGCTTTCATCATTCATTTTCAATCTAATGTCTTCCGAAAGATTAACTATGTTTACTAGTTATCATACTGAGTTCTGCAATTATTTAACCATTATCAAAACACCGTTTTTATTTTCAAAAGAAATGAAAAAACCTTATTTCATTTCGAAGAAATTTGAAGGTCTTCAAAACTTAAATTTTCAAGATGGAGATGGAGATTGTGCATTCTATTGATGTTTTTAAATAAAAATATTTCATATTAGTTACGAATAAACCTGCTAATCGTAACAAAAATGTTACGAATAATATTAGTATCCAAAGTCAACTAATTTAGCCAAGTTTGAAAGCATAAAAAATTCTTTCCACAATCCAACTATTTTATCAAAACAAAGCGTTAAAATCTCCTTTTTTTGCCTTAATTTTGTACCCTATTTTACACGTCCAAAATGAGTACAACTAAAACAATAAAAAGCGCATTAATTTCGGTATATGATAAGACTGGTTTAGAGCCAATTATCAATCGTTTAAACGAACTAGGAGTAACTATTTATTCTACTGGTGGAACACAAGCTTTCGTGGAAAGTTTAGGTGTAACTGTGGAACGTGTAGAAGACCTGACTTCTTATCCATCTATTTTGGGTGGTCGTGTAAAAACATTGCATCCAAAAGTTTTCGGTGGAATCTTAAACAGAAGAGGCCATTCAGAAGACCAAGGACAGATTGCAGAATTTGAAATCCCTGAGATTGATTTGGTGATTGTGGACCTATACCCTTTCGAAGCGACTGTTGCTTCAGGTGCAAGTCATGAAGACATCATCGAAAAAATTGATATCGGTGGAATTTCTTTAATTCGTGCTGCAGCAAAAAATTACCAAGATGTGGTAATTATTCCTTCTCAAGAACAATACGAAGGTTTTTTGAATGTATTAAACTCTAATGCAAACGGAGCTTCAACCTTGGAAGAACGTAAAAATTTCGCACGTGATGCGTTCCATGTATCTTCACATTACGACACACAAATTTTCCATTATTTCAATCAAGGAGAGAAAGTAACCTTCAACGAGAGTCTAAAAACGAACCAAGTATTGCGTTATGGAGAAAATCCACACCAAAAAGGGATTTTTCACGGAAATTTAGATGATATTTTCACGAAGTTACACGGAAAAGAGTTATCTTACAATAACTTGTTAGATGTAGATGCAGCTGTTTTGTTATTGAATGAATTCAAGGCAGACGGACCAACCTTTGCGATATTGAAACATAATAATGCGTGTGGGGTTGCGACAAGAAATACAATCAAAGAAGCATACGAAGTAG
>CANGOA010000010.1 GCA_947455255.1 Flavobacteriia bacterium
ATAAAGGAAACAAAAATTGTTATTTCATTTAAATAAATAGGCATGAACAGCTTAGAATTAGTAGATTCGTTTTCAGAATTTAAAGAGTTAAAAAGTATTGACAAACAAACGATGCAACACGTCTTAGAAGATGTGTTTCGTGCGATGTTGAAAAAGAAATTTAACACAGATGAACATATCGATATCATTGTTAATATCGAAAAAGGGGATGTTCAAATTTTCTTAAACAAAGAAATCGTTCCAGACGGAGAGGTTGAAGATTCAAACACTGAAATTGCATATTCAGAAGCAATTAAAATTGAGCCTGACTTCGAAGTTGGAGAAGAGGTTTCGGAAGAATTTAAATTTGCTGATTTTGGAAGAAGAAACATTCTTTCTTTACGTCAAAATTTGATTTCTAGAATCTTAGAATTAGAAAAAGACCATATCTATAAAATTTACAAAGAGCGTATCGGTGAAATCGTTACTGGTGAGGTTTACCAAGTTTGGAAAAAAGAAATCATGGTATTGGATGATGAAGGAAATGAGTTAATCTTACCAAAATCAGAACAAATTCCTGCTGATTACTTCAAAAAAGGTGAATCAATTCGCGCTGTAGTTTCTAAAGTAGATATGCGTAACTCAAACCCAGTAATTATCCTTTCTAGAACTGCTCCAGAATTCTTGGAGCGTTTGTTCGAATTAGAAGTTCCTGAAGTATTTGACGGATTGATTACTATTAAACGTATCGTTCGTGAGCCAGGAGAAAGAGCGAAAGTAGCTGTAGAAAGTTACGACGACCGCGTAGATCCAGTTGGTGCTTGCGTAGGTATGAAAGGTTCCCGTATTCATGGAATTGTTCGTGAGTTACGTAACGAAAATATCGATGTAATTAATTATACAACTAACACACAATTATTTATTCAACGTGCACTTTCTCCAGCAAAAATTACTGCGGTAGAAATCATCGAAGAAGAAAAACGTGCGAAAGTTTCCTTAAAACCAGACCAAGTTTCTTTGGCAATTGGTAGAGGTGGAAATAATATTAAATTAGCTACTAAATTAACTGGATACGAAATCGATGTTTACCGTGATGGTGAGGTTGATGTAGACGATGTGGATTTAGAAGATTTCGCAGATGAAATCGAAGGATGGATTTTAGATGAATTAAAAGCAATCGGTTGTGATACTGCAAAATCTGTTCTTGAAATTGGAGTAGAAGATTTAGTAAACAGAACTGATTTAGAAGAAGAAACAATTCAAGAGGTATACAAAATACTTCGTGCAGAATTTGAATAATAGTTAATGTGTGCGCTTGTCGCACACATTTGTTATAACATTAAGTCGCACAAAAAAAGTTAACCTGTTTTATTACAGGAAGAAATAAAAAATATGGCCGGAAAAACACAACGATTAGGCAAGGTAGCAGGAGAATTAAACGTAGGGATCGCTACGTTAACAGAATTCTTGCAATCAAAAGGAGTATCAATTGATCCAAATCCAAACTCTAAGTTGGAAGGGGAACACTATGACTTATTACGCCGACAATTTGCAGACGATCAATCGCTTAAAGAACAAGCGAAGTTGAGCGCTGTAAAACGTGAAAAAAGAGAAACTGTTAGTTTAACTGACACAAAAGCAGATGCTAAAACTTCAAAAGACGATGAGGAAGATGATTTCGACCCAAGTATTTTAGAAAAAGTGAAAGCACAAACACCTGTTGTTACTCCTCCTGTAGTTAAGGAAGAAGCGAAAGTAGAAGCACCTGTAGAAGTTGATTCAAAAGAACCTTCTATGGATGGAAACGCTAAAACGTTAGGTGAAGGTGAAATGCAGTTGCAGGTTTTAGGTAAAATTGATTTGGATAAAATCAATTCTAAAACTCGACCTGATAAACGTAAAAAACCTGAGAAAGAGGTGAAAACTAAAACAGAGAATACACCTAAGGTTACGGCTAAACCAGAAGTGACTCCTGTTGTAGAAACACCTAAAGTTGTAGTTCCACCAGCTCCTGTTGAACCTGAGGCTCCAAAAGAAATTGAAACGATTCGTGTAGAACGTAAAGTGCTTTCAGGGCCTACAGTTCTTGGACGTATTGAACTTCCAGTAGATAAGCCTAAAACAGATCATCGCCCTGCTCGCCCTGGTGATGAACCTCGTAAAAAACGTAAGAGAATTAAGAAGATTGACCCTACGAAACCAGGTACTGGAACACCAGCTATTAATGATCCTAAAGCTGGACAAACGAAAGAACGTAAATTCTTAGGGAATTCAAGACCTATTGGTACAAATGCTCCGAAAGTTGCTCCTACCGAAAGAGATATCCAAAAAGAAATTAAAGATACGCTTGCCCGTTTATCGAATACTGGATCTAAATCCAAAGGTTCTAAAAATAGAAGAGCAAAAAGAGATAGTAATTTACAACGTCGTGAGCAAGAAGCTTTAGATGCTGAATTACAAGAAAAAGTATTGAAACTTACGGAATTCGTAACTGTTTCTGAATTGGCTTCCATGATGAATGTTGGTCCTACACAAGTAATCTCAGCTTGTATGTCTTTAGGGATTTTCGCTTCGATTAACCAACGTTTGGATGCGGAAACTATTCATATCATCGCAGATGAGTTTGGTTTTGAAACAGAATTCGTTAGTGCGGAAGTACAAGAAGCTATACCAACTGTAGAAGACAAAGAAGAAGATTTAGTATCTCGTCCTCCTATTATTACAGTAATGGGTCACGTCGATCATGGTAAAACTTCTTTACTAGATAGAATTAGAAATGCAAATGTAACTTCTGGAGAATCTGGAGGTATCACGCAACATATTGGTGCGTACTCTGTGATTTTAGGTGATGGACGTAAAATGACATTCCTAGATACTCCAGGTCACGAAGCCTTTACAGCGATGCGTGCACGTGGTGCTCAAGTAACAGACGTTGCAATTATCTTAGTTGCTGCAGATGATGATGTGATGCCACAAACAAAAGAGGCTATCTCTCACGCACAAGCTGCTGGTGTACCGATGGTATTTGCAATCAATAAAATTGATAAAGACGGGGCTAATCCAGATCGAATCCGTGAACAACTTTCTGCGATGAATATCTTAGTAGAAGAGTGGGGTGGTCAATACCAATGCCAAGAAATTTCTGCTAAGAAAGGGTTAAATATCCAAGAATTATTAGAAAAAGTATTGTTAGAGGCTGAGATTTTAGCTTTACGTGCTAACCCAAATAAAAATGCAGTTGGTACTGTAATTGAATCCTCGTTAGATAAAGGGAAAGGGTACGTAACAAACATACTTGTTGAAGCTGGAACATTAAAAATCGGAGATGTTGTATTAGTAGGTCGTAACTACGGTAAAGTTCGTGCGATGCATGACGAACGTGGTGCGAACATCAAAATCGCTGGTCCAGCAACTCCTGTATCTATCTTAGGTATCAATGGAGCGCCTAACGCAGGGGATAAATTCCACGTACTTGACGATGAAAAAGAAGCAAGATCTATTGCTACAAAAAGAGAACAATTGTACAGAGAACAAGGTTTACGTACAACAAAACATATTACTTTGGAAGAGATTGGTCGTCGTTTGGCTATCGGAGACTTCAAAGAGCTTAACTTGATCATCAAAGGTGACGTGGATGGTTCGATTGAAGCACTTTCGGATTCCTTACAAAATCTTTCTACGGAAGAAATTGCGGTTAAAATTGTTCATAAAGGTGTCGGTGGAATTACCGAGGCAGATATCAACTTGGCTTCTGCATCGGATGCGATTATCCTTGGATTCCAAGTTCGTCCATCGGTTGCTGCACGTAAGTTAGCAGATGCGGAGCAAATCGATATCCGTTTATACTCTGTAATCTACAAAGCAATTGACGAGATCAAAGCAGCAATGGAAGGGATGTTATCCCCTGAAATTGAAGAAATTGTTACTGGTTCTGCTGAAATACGTGAGACATTCGATATCACGAAAGTGGGTACGATTGCTGGTTGTTTCGTTACACAAGGTATCATCAAACGTAACGCGAAAATCCGTGTTATCCGTGATGGAATCGTTCTTCACACAGGTAAACTTGGTTCATTGAAACGTTTCAAAGACGATCAAAAAGAAGTGAAACATGGTTACGAATGTGGTTTGAATATCGATAAATTTAATGACATCAAAATTGGTGATATCGTTGAAGCATTCGAAGAAAACGAAGTAGCAAGAAAACTATAAGTTATGAATTATGAGTTATAACTCACATATAAAAAATCCTGCTGAGCAATCAGCAGGATTTTTTTGTTTCTACTTCTACATATTTTTGTTCGTCACTTCGTCACTCGTCACTCATTTCCCATTCCAATTGGTCATCGTTAAACCGATGCCAATAGTCGAAAATCCTTTAATAAATTCGGTTGCGATTTTAATGCGATCTTCCAACGTCGCTTTTTCGTGTTCGTTCCATTCACCTAGGACATAATCTACTTGGTGACCAGGTTTAAATTCATCGCCTACACCAAAACGTAAACGTGCGTATTCGGTGGAATTTAAAACCGCCTGTATATCTTTTAATCCATTATGTCCACCGCTACTCCCTTTTCCCTTCATACGTAATTTCCCAAAAGGCAATGACAAGTCATCCGTTATCACTAGAATATTTTCTATCGGAATTTTTTCGGTTTGCATCCAGTAATTAACCGCCTTCCCACTTAAATTCATGAAAGTATTCGGTTTTAGAAGTAGAATTTGTCTTCCTTTATATTTTGCCTGTGCAAGCTCTCCAAGTTTCTTTACCTCAAAAGATACTTCACATTCCTTTGCGAAGGCTTCTACGACCTTAAAACCGATATTATGACGTGTTTCTTCGTATTTATAACCTGGATTCCCAAGACCAATGATTAGATATTTCATAAGTATGCAAAAATACTATTTCACAATCAATTGAAATCCCTTACCATGAACATTCATAATCTCGATTGCTGGATCTTCTTTCAATAATTTTCGCAATTTCGCAATGTATACATCCATACTACGACCATTAAAATAATTATCGTCTCCCCAAATGGCACGTAAGGTCGCTTGACGATCAATAATTTCATTTGTATTTTTAGATAATAAACTCAATAATTGATTTTCTTTTGTTGTGAGTTTTACATCTCCTGAAGGAAGATGTAAAATGCGTGTTTGAGCATCAAATGCTATCGATCCAACTTTTACATTATTATCATTACTCAAATTTTTGGTGATTGAACGACGACTAATTGCTTCAATACGGGCAATGAGTTCTTCCATTGAAAATGGTTTAGTAAGGTAATCGTCTGCACCTGCAGCAAATCCAGCAAGCTTGTCTTCTTCCAAGGATTTAGCCGTCAAAAATAAAATAGGAACTTGGCGATTTAACTCGCGAATTTCTTTTGCCGTAGCCATTCCATCCATTACAGGCATCATGACATCCAAAATACAAAAATCAACTTTCTCAGAATTGAAATATTCTAAAGCTAATTTTCCATTACGTGCTAATTTAACTGTATAACCTTTGGAAGTAAGGTAAGTATGTAACAATAATCCTAAATTGTCATCGTCTTCAGCTAGTAAAATGTTTAATTTATTTTCCATGATTTTTAGTTATAAGATTTAATAGGAATTTGTATCGTAAATTCCGAACCGATTTTTTCTTGACTTTTTACATCTAATTTCCATCCATTTAATGTTACGATTGCTTTCACATAACTTAGGCCTAAGCCAAATCCTTTTACATTGTGAACATTACCCGTTGGAATACGATATAATTTATCAAATATTTTAGATATATGTGCTTTTGGAATACCAATACCTTCATCTTTAATACTTAGAAAAATTGAATTTTCAACACGCGTTAAACTTACAGTAACTATTGGGGTTTCTTTACTGTATTTTATAGCATTGTCGATTAAATTTGAAATTAGATTGACAGTATGCATTTTGTCGCCAAGAATTTGAATAGGTTTAACATCAATTTTTTCGATTATTTCTCCTCCTAAATCTTTAATTCTAAATTGTGCATTGCGACATAATTCATATACAACCTCCGTTAGATTAATCAATTCAGATTTAAGTTCGATGTCTTTTTTATCAATAGCTGCACTTTGTAGAATACGTTCAACAAGTAATTCTAATCGTTTATTTTCTTGATATATCATGTCTACATAAGGGGCAACTTTTGTTGCTTCTTCACCCATCATGTCTTTATCATTCATTACTTGACAAGCCAAAGAAATGGTTGAGATAGGCGTTTTAAATTCATGTGTCATATTGGAAATGAAATCATTTTTTAATTCACTCAATTTCTTTTGTGTTATGATTGTTCTGAACATATATGAAATAGCAAATACCATTAATAAGACCAGAAGAAAACTGATTGCAAATGGAATAAACATCTCATGAAATATAAATGATTTTTCGGTAGGAAATTTCAGATATAAATACAAAGATTCGTCAATGATATTTGAAGGAAATAAAACTGTTTTAAAACTATCTATTGTATCTATTTTACAAGAATAATGAGGGGTAGAGGAGCAGAAATGTACAGATTCATTATTTTCATTTTTAATGGAAAATTTAAATTCTGAAGGTAATTTATCAGCACGTACTTCAAATGCTATTATTGAATCTAAAAAATTAATATCTATCCGTTTTTCTGGCTCTAAGTAGGAATTGTCGTGAAAAGCAACGAATAACATTTCATTGATCAATTTTGATTTTTTGAAAATTTGTCTCATGACACGTTGATCCAATTGATTGGAAACTTGTTCGCTATTCGCATGTTTGGATTTCACGATGTCTTGATTAAATAACTGGTGTATGTGTTTGACATCTTTAGCCAACACCTGATGTTTTGTTTTTAAACCTGATATTGTATCAAATGCTGCTCCTTGAATAAGTAAGTATTTGTTAAACTTCCCATTTTCTACTAATACGGTATCTCGAATTGTGATACTCTCTTCCGAAGTTAATAGATTCTGAAACTCTTTTTTCAAAATATCTTTGTATTCTGGACTGAAGTCATTGTTTACTACGTGCATGTATTTACGTAATTCAATCGCTTTTTCATGCCTTATAGAAATACGTTCAATAAGCGTTTTAACTTTGTCTTTAAATTCTTCTGATTTCTGATCGTATTGTTGTGAAACCTGGTAAAATTGAATTAATAATAACGAAATCATTGCTATTGCAACTATCCCAATTATCCAATTTATTCTAATTTTTCGCATAATTTTTTGAATTACACTAAAAGTAAAATTATTCTTTGAGAGTTTTGTACGATTAACTTTTTTTAACGGAGAGAGATCCTTTCAGAAGCACCTTTAGATTTTTTAATTTCTTGTTCGCATTTCACGTGTAAATCGGATAGATTTTGCTCAATAAAAAGAGTAGCTCTAGCAAACTCCTCTTTCGTAGTGATTGAAAATCCAATTCCAGAGTCAATAAATTGTTGTGCTTCAGGAAATCTTGTATGTTTAGGGCCAAAAAGTACAGGTAATCCAAAAACTACAGGTTCTAATGTATTATGTAATTTCCCAGTAAATCCTCCGCCAATGAACGCATATTTACCATAAGTATATGCGTTGGCTAATTTACCAATACAGTCAATAAGCAAAATTTTTTTACCTGAATCATCTTGAAATTTGGAATATCGAATTGTTTGATCATGAAACAGATTTTCTATAAATGACAAATGATTTTCTGAAATATCATGTGGAGCTATTATTACCTTATTTTGAATGTTATTTTCTGTGAAATATTTGTGAAATAAATTTTCTTCAGTAGGCCATGAACTGCCTAATATAATAGCTTTTGATCCTTGTAAAAAACACTCAATTTTGTCATCGATTTGTACAAGCATTTTATTTTCTAATACCTTGTCAAAACGCGTATCTCCAGTTATGCTAATTTTTGTAATTCCTATATTTAGTAGTAGCAAACTCGTTTCTTTATTTTGTACATAAAAATGATCAAAGGCTCTTAATCCCTTTCTAAAATATCCCCCATACCACTTGAAAAAAATGTGTGATGGACGCAGGATACAACTTATGCTATATAGAGGAATATTTCTTTTTTTTGCTTCAAAAATATAATTCAACCAAAATTCATATTTAATAAAAAAGATTTGTTTAGGATTAAAATGATCTAAAAACCGTTTTGCATTTTGAGGAGTATCGATAGGTAAATAAAAAACATAATCCGCAACATGCTTTCGATTATGGTAATGTTCCATGCCAGATGGACTAAAAAATGTAACCAAAATTCGTATAGAAGGATTATTAGCTTTTATTAGATTCATCACAGGAATTCCTTGGTCAAATTCTCCGAGTGAAGCACAATGAAACCAATATATTTGCTCATTTTGAGGTATCTCTGGCAGATTTATCCAATAATTTTTTCTTCCATTAATCCATGCTTTTGCTTTAGGATGTTTAGTATGAACTAACCATATAAAAAACGCATAAAATCGTATGGATAAATTGTATAATACCCCCATATCCTAATTATAATAAAAATCTTTAGGTTTACTTTTGTAAATTGGAATTACCCAGCCAAATCGAAACCCATATAAATTATCATGTCGAAGTGATTTCGAAACGGGAATTGTTGGTTGATCAAAAAATATGTTGCGTTGATTATAGGTATATCCTTGTAAAAAGTAAAATCCAGCATATACATTTATGGAACCACTATTTGACATATAGGAATATCCTAAAAATTGATGTGTTGTAACACCTCCAGTTAATCTGTCGTAACCCTTACGATAATCTAATTCGACTTGTGGTATAACTTGCTTATTTGTTTCTACTCGAATGTGATACTGCATGTAACCAAAACCACCTTGTATAAAAATCCCAGAATTAGGATTGCATCCAAATACAGGAAATATTTTACCAATAGAAAAGTTTGTATTATATCCTCTTGAATATAATAATATTGCTCCTACATCTCCATTGATATCTGAAATATTACCGTATGAGTCACGTAAATTCCCGAAAATATCACCTGTTTTAATTTGATTTCCAAAAAAGAAGTTTAAATCTGAACCAATAAACCAGTTTTTTTTCGTTTTGTAACCAGCATTAAATCCTAAATTATTAAGTAATCCAAAGCGTTCTGACAGTGAATTAGTAGGAGAACTTAATCCGTAGTGTATTCCAATCCATGGTGTTCTAATAGCTTCTGTGCTAACATCTCTTTGCGATAAAGTAATATTGCATACACTTAGAAGTAATAGTAAAATTCTTATTTGCATATTTCAAATATACATGGAAAATTGAATTTATTCGCAACTCGTTATTCAGATTAAAATTAAGGAATTTTTAAGTTATGAATAAACAATGTTTTAAAATCAAAATAGTACATTTGTAAATTATTCTTGAAGCTATAGATTTTAGTGTATTCATTGAAAAAATATACAGATGAAAAAAATACAAATGGTTGACTTACAGTCACAGTATAAAAAGATAAAAACAGAGATCGATGCTTCAATTATGAATGTGATTGAAAATGCAAATTTTATCAATGGTCCAGAAGTTGGTCAATTTCGTGTTGATTTAGAGAATTATTTGAATGTTAAACATGTTATTCCTTGTGCGAATGGTACAGATGCATTGCAAATTGCATTAATGGCATTAGGTTTGAAACCTGGAGATGAAGTAATCACTCCTTCTTTTACCTATATCGCAACTACTGAAGTGATTGCTTTATTAAATTTAGTTCCAGTTTTTGTAGATGTACTTCCTGATACATATTGTATTGACCCTTCCAAAATTGAAGAAGCAATAACAACTAAAACAAAAGCGATTGTCCCAGTTCATTTATACGGACAATGCGCGGATATGGATGCGATATTAGAAATAGCTAAAAAACATAAAATTGCAATAGTTGAAGATACTGCACAAGCCATTGGAGCTGAATATACGCATAAAGATGGTTCTGTTTCTAAAGCAGGAACAATGGGTGATATTGGTTGTACATCATTTTTCCCTTCTAAGAACCTAGGATGTTATGGAGATGGGGGAGCTATGTATACCAATGATGCACATTTAGCTTCAAATTTGAAAATGATTGCAAATCATGGGCAAGTAATTAAATATCATCATGAAGTAGTAGGTTGTAATTCTCGTTTAGATACAATTCAAGCGGCAATTTTAAAAATTAAATTACGAGATTTAGATAGTTATTGTGATGCTCGACAAAAAGTTGCAGCGTTTTATGATTATGCTTTTGCAACTGTACCACAAATTACGATTCCTGCAAGAGAAGCCAAATCAACGCATGTTTTTCACCAATACACCATAAAGTTAATAGGGATAGATAGAGATGCATTAGTTAATTATTTATCTGATCATGGAATACCCTCTATGATTTATTATCCACTCCCTGCTCATAAACAAGGAATGTTTAAGTCTTTCGGTAAAGAAAATCAAGATTTACCGGTAACAAATTTATTGACAACTCAAGTGCTTTCATTCCCAATTCACACTGAAATGGAACAGGAGCAATTAGAATACATTACAAAACACATTATTCATTTCATTCAAACAAACGCATGAAAAAAATAGCAGTTATAGGTACTGGTTATGTTGGTTTAGTTACTGGAACTTGTTTCGCAGAAACAGGCAACCAAGTAATCTGTGTTGATAATAATGCAGCTAAAGTGGAGAAAATGCGTAACGGAGAGATTCCTATTTACGAACCACATTTAGATGTGTTGTTTGAACGAAATATTAAAGCAAATCGATTGGTTTTTACAACGGATTTGTTAGAAGGAATTAAAGATGCCGAAATCATTTTTTTAGCATTGCCAACACCTCCAGGAGAAGATGGGTCAGCAGATTTGTCTTACATTTTGGGAGTAGCTGATGAATTAGGTAAAATAATTACAGATTATAAAGTTATTGTCGATAAAAGTACTGTTCCTGTTGGTACGGCTGAAAAAGTTCATGCGGCGTTAGCAAAAAATGCAAAAGTAGAGTTTGATGTTGTTTCAAATCCCGAATTTTTGCGTGAAGGTTTTGCTGTTGATGATTTCATGAAGCCTGATAGGGTGGTAATTGGTACATCATCAGATCGTGCCAAAAAAATAATGGATCAATTATACAAACCTTTTGTACGTCAAGGAAATCCAGTGATATTTATGGATGAGAAGTCAGCTGAGTTAACCAAATATGCTGCTAATTCTTTCCTAGCAACAAAAATTACATTCATGAATGAAATCGCAAATTTTTGCGAATTAGTTGGAGCAGATGTAGACAAAGTTAGAATTGGTATTGGTTCGGATGACCGAATTGGAAAACGTTTCTTATTCCCAGGAATTGGATATGGAGGTTCTTGTTTTCCAAAAGATGTTCAAGCTTTAGTGAAATCAGGTAACGAACACAATTTCTCGTTTGAAATTCTTAATTCAGTAATGGCTGTAAACGAAGAACAAAAGACCGTCATTATTCCAAAGATTAAAAACTTCTTTAGAGGAGATTTGAAAGGCAAAAAAATCGCACTTTGGGGCTTAGCTTTCAAACCAGATACAGATGATATTCGCGAGGCTCCAGCTTTATATATTATTGATGAGTTAGTAGCTGCAGGAGCAACAGTTACAGCATTCGACCCAGAAGCGATGCCTAATGTAAAAGGGGTAATAGGTGATAAAATAACTTATGCTACAAACGAATATGAAGCATTAGAAAATGCAGATGCATTAGTTGTTTGTACAGAATGGGGGATTTTTAGAAATCCTGATTTTGATAAAATAGCTTCGTTATTGAACGATAAAGTAATATTTGACGGAAGAAACCTTTTTGATTTGAATGAAATGAATGAAAGAGGTTTTTACTATAGTTCAATAGGCCGCTCTATTGTACAAAAATAAGAGATATGGAAAGAAGGAAAAGAATATTAATTACCGGTGCTGCAGGATTTTTAGGTTCCCATCTATGTGATCGTTTCATTAATGAAAACTATCATGTAATTGCAATGGATAATTTGATAACAGGTCGATTGAAAAATATCGAACACCTATTCAAATTAGAAAATTTTGAATTTTACAATCACGATGTTTCTAAATTTATCCATGTACCTGGTGAATTAGATTATATTCTTCATTTTGCATCTCCTGCAAGTCCGATAGATTACTTAAAAATTCCTATCCAGACATTAAAAGTTGGTTCTTTAGGAATTCATAACTGTTTAGGCTTAGCAAAGGTCAAAGGAGCTCGTGTTTTAATTGCATCAACTTCTGAAGTATATGGTGATCCAACAGTTCACCCACAAACAGAAGAGTATTGGGGCAATGTTAATCCTGTAGGACCAAGAGGGGTATATGATGAAGCAAAACGTTTTCAAGAAGCAATGACAATGGCGTATCATACCTATCATGGTTTAGAAACACGTATCATACGTATTTTCAATACTTATGGACCAAGAATGCGACTGAATGATGGTCGTGTTCTGCCAGCTTTTATCGGTCAGGCTTTGAGAGGTGAAGACTTAACTATATTTGGTGATGGTTCACAAACTCGATCTTTTTGTTACGTAGATGATTTAGTAGAAGGTATTTACCGTTTGTTGCATTCAGATTATGCTGAACCAGTAAACATTGGTAATCCAGACGAAATTACAATAGGTCAATTTGCTGAAGAAATAATTAAATTGACGAATACAAATCAAAAGGTTGTATATCACGATTTACCAGTGAATGACCCAAAACAACGTCAACCAGATATTACAAAAGCAAAAGCGTTATTGGGTTGGGAACCAAAAGTTTCGCGAAGCGAAGGTTTGAAACTAACTTATGATTACTTTTGTAGCTTGTCGGATGAAGAACTTAGACATAAAGAACATAATAATTTTGATAATTACATTGTAAAGTAATGGAGTATTTTGCACACGAAACTGCAGTAGTTGATGCTGGATGTACGATTGGAAAAGGTACTAAAATTTGGCATTTTTCACATATTATGCCAAATTGTACTTTGGGGGAAAATTGTAATATAGGTCAAAATGTGGTAGTTTCTCCAGATGTTGTTTTAGGAAAAAATGTTAAAGTTCAGAACAATGTTTCTATCTACACAGGTGTTGTCTGTGAAGATGATGTTTTTTTAGGACCTTCAATGGTTTTTACGAATGTAATGAACCCAAGAAGCGCTGTAAATAGAAAAAACGAGTATTTAAAAACGGTTGTTAAACATGGAGCGTCTATTGGAGCTAATGCTACAATTGTATGCGGACATGACATTGGAGAATTCGCTTTTATTGGCGCTGGAGCAGTAGTAACCAAAACTGTTGCACCTTATGCATTAATGGTAGGTAATCCAGCTCGTCAACTTGGTTGGATGAGTGAATTTGGTCAACGTTTAGAATTTAACAATGAAGGTATTGCAATTTGTTCTGAAAGCGGCGAAAACTATAAGTTAGAAAATAATAATGTATATAAGATAAGCAAATGATAGTTACGAATGAAAAAGTAAAATTTGCTGTAGTTGGTGCAGGTCATATCGGTAAACGACATGCAGAAATGATTACACGAGATCCAGAAGCAGAATTAGTTGCAATGGTGGATGTAAGAAGTTCAGAAGAATGTGGTGTGGATAAAGATGTTCCTTTCTTCAAAACAATAGAAGATTTATTGGCTTCTAATTTGGATTTTGATGTTGTAAATGTTTGTACTCCTAACGGTTTGCATGCTGAACAATCCATCAAAGCATTAGAGGCAAGAAAACATGTGGTCTGCGAAAAACCAATGGGTCTATCGAAAGAAGCTTGTGAACAAGTGATTTTTAAATCATTACAAATGTCGAGAAGCGTATTTTGTGTTATGCAAAATAGATATTCTCCACCATCTGAATGGATCAAAAAAATAGTAGAAGAAAAAATATTAGGTGATATTTTCATGGTTCAGTTAAATTGTTACTGGAATCGTGATGCACGATATTATAAAAAAGGAGGTTGGAAAGGAACACAAGACCTAGATGGTGGTACCTTATTTACTCAATTCTCTCACTTTATTGATATAATGTACTGGTTATTCGGTGATATCGATAATATTAAAGGAAATTTTGCTGATTTCACACACCAAGACACGACAGATTTTGAAGATTCAGGATTCGTATCATTTGACTTCCTAAATGGTGGTATGGGTTCTATTAATTACTCTACTTCCGTAGTAGATAAAAATTTAGAAAGTTCCATGACCATCATTGGTAGTAAAGGAAGTGTGAAAATCGGAGGACAATACATGAATGAAGTAGAGGTCTGCAATATTCCTGGTTATGAGATGCCAGAATTAGCAGAATCTAGTCCAGCAAATGATTATGGTCCATATAAAGGTTCAGCAGCGAATCACCATTTCCTTATTTCAAACGTTGTGCAAACATTGAAAGGAAAGGCGACAGCAACAACAAATGCCTTAGAAGGATTGAAAGTAGTAGAAATTATTGAAAGAATTTATAACGTAAGAAATGAGCAACTCAATTTACCAAAAGTTAATTAACAAGGAAACTAAACTTGCTGTAATCGGTTTAGGTTATGTTGGTTTACCAATTGCATTAGAATTTGCAAGAACAATTAAAGTAGTAGGTTTTGATATCAATCAAGCACGTGTGGATATGATGCGTAACAACATCGATCCTAGTCAAGAACTAGAAGCTGCCGCTTTTGAAGGATGTGATATTCATTTCACGGCAGACTTAGAGGATTTAAAAGAGGCTACGTTCTTTATAGTAGCTGTTCCTACTCCTATCGATTCAGCAAATGTTCCTGATTTAAAACCATTATTAGGTGCTTCATCAACAGTTGGTAAAGCTTTGAAAAAAGGTGACTATGTCGTTTTTGAGTCAACTGTATATCCAGGATGTACTGAAGAAGATTGTGTTCCTGTATTAGAAAGAGAATCTGGTCTTAAATTCGGTCAAGATTTTATGTTAGGATATTCTCCAGAACGTATCAATCCAGGAGATAAAGAACATACTTTAAGAAATATTACAAAAATTGTTTCTGGTTGTTGTCAAGAATCTTTAGACAATATTGCATCGACTTATGAAATCGTTGTAGATGCAGGTGTTCATAGAGCTAAAACGATTAAAGTTGCTGAGGCTGCTAAAATCATTGAGAATACACAACGTGATGTAAACATTGCATTGATTAACGAATTATCTATCATCTTCAATAAATTAGGAATTAATACATTTGATGTTTTGGAAGCTGCTGGTACCAAGTGGAATTTCTTGAAATTCTTCCCAGGTTTAGTTGGTGGACACTGTATTGGTGTAGATCCATACTATTTGACACACAAAGCTGCGCAAGCTGGTTACAATTCAAAAGTAATTACAAGTGGTCGTTATGTGAATGATTCAATGGGAGGTTACATTGCTAAGCAAATCGTTAAGAAAATGATTGCTCAAGGGAAACACATCCAAGATACACGTGTATTAGTAATGGGTGCAACTTTTAAAGAAGATGTGACTGATATCAGAAATACTAAAGTTATCGATGTTGTTAAAGAATTAAAATCTTATTCTGTTTCTGTTGATTTAGTTGATCCACATGCTTCATCTGAAGAAATGGAACATGAATATGGTATTGGCTTACACGAAAAACCAGAAGGAGTTTATGATTCAATTATTGTTGCTGTAAACCATAAAGAATATATGGGATTAACGGAAGATTACTTTAAATCATTATTAATTGATGGTAAAGGTACTTTTGCTGATATTAAAGGTATCTTTAGAGGTAAAATCAACGAATTAGAGTACTGGAGTTTGTAAATTATAAATGATGTATTATGAGTTATGAATGAAACAATTTATAACTCATAATTTATAACTCATAATTTATAACTCATAATCCCGAAAGATGAATATATTAGTTACAGGAGGTGCAGGATTTATTGGTTCACATGTAGTACGATTATTTGTAAACAAATATCCTGAACATACAATTGTCAATTTTGATAAGCTTACATACGCTGGAAACCTTTCAAATTTGAAGGACTTAGAAGGGAAATCAAATTATCATTTCGTAAAAGGTGATATATGTTCGCAAGCTGATGTTAAAGCTGTTTTTGAAAAATTTCAAATTACAGATGTGATACATCTAGCTGCTGAGTCTCATGTAGATCGTTCAATCGAAGGTCCGATGGAATTCGCATTGACGAACGTAATTGGAACGTTGAATTTACTTAATGAAGCTAAAACATATTGGAACTTGGATGAGAAACATACTTTTCATCATGTTTCTACTGATGAGGTGTATGGTTCTTTAGGAGAAGAAGGTTTGTTTACAGAAACAACTGCTTATGATCCTAGAAGTCCATATTCTGCCTCTAAAGCTTCTTCTGATCATTTTGTGAATGCTTTTTTTCACACCTACAATTTTCCAGTAAAGATGAGTAATTGTTCAAATAATTACGGTAGTCATCATTTTCCTGAAAAATTAATTCCACTTATGATTCAAAATATAGTAAATATGAAACCACTACCTGTTTATGGTAAAGGGGAGAATATTCGTGATTGGTTGTGGGTAGAGGATCATGCAAGAGCAATCGAAACGATCTTTTTCAATGGAACATACGGTGAATCTTACAATGTAGGAGGATTAAATGAATGGAAAAATATTGATTTGGTTCATTATCTATGTAATATGTTGGATGAGAAGTTAAAAAGACAACCAGGAACTTCTGCAGGATTGATTACCTATGTAACAGATCGTTCAGGGCATGATATGCGTTATGCTATAGATGCTTCAAAATTGGAAAAAGAATTAGGTTGGACACCTTCGATTACTTTTGAAGAAGGATTGGATAAAACAGTAGACTGGTACTTAAACAATGAAGAATGGGTTAAAGAGGTAACTAGTGGTGATTACCAAAAATATTATTCTGATATGTATTCTAATAGATAAAATGGGACTATTCTCTATATTTTCGAAAAAAAAACCAGAAATACAATTACCTCCTTTTGACTTTTCGTTGATAGGAGTAGATATGCATAGTCATTTATTACCAGGAATTGATGATGGTGCTGCAACTTTGGATCATAGTATTGGGATGATTTTGAAATTTAAAGAGTTAGGCTATAAAAAATTGATTGCTACTCCACATATTATGATGGATTGTTATCAAAACACCCCTGAGATTATTCAATCTAAACATAGCGAAGTTAAAACTGAATTAGAGCGATTAAATATTGATATTGAATTTGAGGCTGCTGCAGAGAATTTTTACGAGGAAGCACTGACTGACTCAATTAAAGCAAAACGTGCAGTCACTTTTAATGGTAATTATTTATTGTTTGAATATTCCTTTTTTAGTGAACCATCTCAAATTGATAGTTTGATATTTGATATGACTGTTAATGGATATATTCCTGTGTTGGCTCATTATGAACGTTACCCTTATTATTTCAAAAATCCAGCTAAGATTCAAGAATATCGTAATAAAGGGGTTCAGATTCAAGTAAATTTACTTTCGATTGTTGGTCATTATGGACCAGAGGTAATGGAACAAGCACATTATTTGATAGACAATAAATTAGTTGACTTTGTTTCGTTAGATTGCCATCGTATTGAACATTTAGAAATACTCGAACGATGCGCATCACATCCTTATTTTCATAAGTTGGCAGAACTAGAATTAAAAAACAAAAGTTTATTATAAAAAAAATCCTGATCGTAAAATCAGGATTTTTTGTTATTATAAGTTCTAAATAAATTATAAACTTTTCAATAAATTTCTCAAATTAACTTTTTGGTCAATTAATTGATGTAATTCAGAAATGGTTACACGAACTTGTTGCATTGTATCACGATCTCTTACGGTAACTGTATTATTTTCCATTGTTTCATGATCTACCATTACACAGAAAGGTGTTCCAATAGCATCTTGTCTTCTATATCGTTTACCAGGAGAATCTTTTTCATCATAAAGACATTGGAAATCAAATTTCAATGCGTCAAAAATTTCACGTGCTTTTTCTGGTAAACCATCTTTACGTGTTAGTGGCATTATCGCAACTTTATATGGAGCTAAAGCAGCAGGAAGCGATAAAACTACACGTTCAGATCCATCTTCTAGTTTTTCGTTATTTAATGAGTTACTCATAACAGCTAAAAACATTCTGTCTAATCCAACGGATGTTTCTACTACATACGGAACATAACTTTCATTCAATTCTGGATCAAAAAATTGTAGTTTTTTACCTGAAAATTCTTCGTGTTGTTTCAAATCGAAATCTGTGCGCGAATGTATTCCTTCCAATTCTTTGAATCCCATTGGGAAGTCAAATTCTATATCACATGCTGCATTGGCATAATGCGCTAATTTAATATGATCATGTAAACGATATGCATCCTCACCTAAGCCAAGTGCTTTATGCCATTTTACACGCGTTTCTTTCCAATATTCGTACCATTTCATTTCTTCACCTGGACGTACAAAGAATTGCATTTCCATTTGTTCAAATTCACGCATACGAAAAATGAATTGTCTTGCAACAATTTCGTTACGGAATGCTTTGCCAATTTGGGCTATCCCAAACGGAATTTTCATTCTTCCAGATTTTTGAACATTCAAGAAATTCACAAAAATACCTTGTGCTGTTTCAGGTCTTAGGTAAATTGTAGCAGCATCACCTGCTACTGAACCTAATTCAGTAGAAAACATTAAGTTGAATTGACGAACTTCAGTCCAATTTTTGGAACCGCTAATTGGACAAACAATTTCTAGGTCAATAATCAATTGTTGAACTCCTTCTAAATCATTGTTTTCTAAAGTCGTACGCATACGATCTTCGATTTCCGTAATTTTTTGAGCGTTACGCAATACATTTGGATTGGTAGCAACAAATTGTTCTTTATCAAAAGCATCTCCAAATTTCTTGGAAGCCTTTTCAACTTCTTTATTTATTTTTTGACGAATTTTCTCAATATGCTCCTCGATTAATACATCCGCTCGGTATCTCTTTTTGGAATCTTTATTATCAATTAATGGATCGTTAAAAGCATCTACGTGTCCTGAAGCTTTCCAGGTTGTTGGATGCATGAAAATTGCGGAGTCAATACCCACAATATTTTCGTGCATTTGTGTCATGGATTTCCACCAATACGTTTTAATGTTGTTTTTAAGTTCTGAACCTAACTGACCATAATCGTAAGTTGCTGCTAAACCATCATATATTTCAGAGGATGGGAATACATATCCATACTCTTTTGCGTGGGAAATTACTTCCTTTAATTTGTCTTCTTTTTGTTCCATAGTACAAAAGTAAAAGAAGTATGTTAATTGATTGTTTAAGTTGTTAATTTTCTCGAAAAAAAACACATCAATTTTGTTGCTTATCTAAAGTCATAATTAAATTACTAAATTTGTTTATTCAAAAAAATAAATATGAAAAAAATCTTCTTTAGTACAGCGATTTTAATGCTTTCAGCTTCAGTAATAGCTCAGACTCCAGCACATAAAGCTGCAGGAAATAAATCAGGAACTATTGCCCCAACAGTTTTAAGTAACCAATTAGATAGTGTTTCTTATTTAATAGGAAGAATATTAGGAGAAAATGTATTACGTGATTTATCTAATGGTAATCGTGAATTAGTTATTAAAGGATTGTCAGACCGTTTGAAAGAACAACCAAGTTTGTGTAATGATCCACAAAATAAAATTATCAGTGCATATTTTCAAAAATTAGAGGCTGAAAAACAAGCCGTAAATGCGAAAGAAGGTATGAAAGCTCGAGAGGAAGGTATTGTTTTTTTAAATTCTAATAAAACCAAACCAAACATTCAAACAACTCCTAGTGGATTACAATACCAAGTTGTAGTATTAGGAAAAGGTGAAAAACCAAAAGCTACAGACCAAGTAACTGTTCACTATCACGGTACAACCATTGATGGAAAAGTATTTGATAGTTCTGTTGAACGTGGTGAACCAGCTACTTTCGGTTTGAATCAAGTTATAAAAGGTTGGACTGAAGGCTTACAATTGATGCCTGTTGGATCAAAGTTTATTTTTTATATTCCTCAAGAATTAGCATACGGTGAACAAGCTCCTTCACCAGCTATTAAACCATACTCGGTATTGATTTTTGAAGTAGAGTTAATTAAAGTTAATTAGAATCGATGAAATTATTCTGTGCACTTTTAGTATGTATTAGTTTTTATTTTAGTTTATATTCTCAAAAGTTAGAGGATGGATTATATGCTAAATTTGAAACAACAAAAGGAGAAATTCTTATCAAATTAGAAGTAGAAAAAGCACCTCAAACTGTTGCTAATTTTGTCGGTTTAGCTGAAGGGAAGTATCAATTTGCTGGTAAATTGTTCACAAAACCTTTTTATGATAGCTTAAAATTTCATCGTGTGATTGCTAATTTTATGATTCAAGGTGGTTGTCCTCTTGGAACTGGAAGTGGTGATCCAGGTTATAAATTTCACGATGAGTTTGATCCTTCTTTAAAACATGATCGCCCAGGTATTCTTTCAATGGCAAATTCAGGTCCTAACACGAATGGTAGCCAATTTTTTATAACACATGTTGCTACACCTTGGTTAGATAATAAACATTCTGTTTTTGGTCATGTTGTTCAAGGGCAAGAGGTTGTGAATAGTATAGTTCAAAATGATTTAATATTACATATTACAATTTTAAGGGTTGGTCATGCATACCAACATTATGATGCAACCAAAGCTATTGAAACTAAACGTGCAATACATACACGAGCAGTTCTTGACACAGCTTTAGCATTATATCCGAAAGCAAAACAATTACCTTCTGGGTTAACATATGTACTGGAAGGAAAAATGAAAGGTATAACACCTAAAGCTGGAGATACTTTGACAGTTCATTATACGGGTTATTTATTGAATGGTGAAAAATTTGAATCTTCGCGAGATGGAGCAACAACGCCAATAACATTTGTTTATAAAGTACAGGGTATGATTCCAGGATTTGATGAAGCTTTAAGTTTTTTAGATAAAGGAGGTAAAGGCAGATTTTATTTACCTTATTATTTAGCTTATGGACATAGACATTCTGGACCAATTAAAGCATATTCAGACTTAATATTTGATATTGAGTTAGTAGATATTAAACCCATTCCACAAGCAGTAGAAGTTTCTAAAAAATGGTATCAAAAAATCTTTTCTCGTCGTTCAAAACAATCTTAATTGTAGGCCTAGTTTTTCGTATTGTTACTGCAATCTTTTCAGAAGGTTATGGTATGCATGACGATCATTTTTTAACGATTGAAGCATCTTCTTCATGGGCTAATCATTATGATTATAACCATTGGTTGCCATGGACGAAAGGCAGTTCTGGTAAACCTGAAGGACATAGTTTTACTTATGTAGGATTGAATTATTTGTTTTTTGCGAGTTGTAAATTTATCGGGATTAATGATCCTAAGCTATTAATGATTATCAATCGCTTGATCCATGGTTTATTATCTATTTTAGTTGTTTATTTCGGTATTAAAATCACAGAAAAAGTTTCCAATCGAAAAAATGCAGTAACTGTAGGGTGGATACTTTCGTTGCTCTGGTTAATGCCTTTTATGTCTGTGAGAAATCTTGTTGAGATGGTTTCAATTCCTTTCTTAATGTGGGGGATGTGGTTGTTGTTACGTGCAGAGAATAGTAAAAAAATGTTTGTTTATGCCGGATTATTGATTGGTTTGGCAATATCTTTTCGTTTTCAAGTCGCAATTTTCACAGTAGGAGTTGCTGGTTATTATATATTAAAACGTCAATTTTCGGCATTCTTTTATTTTAGTTTAGGGAATGTCTTGTCATTTTGCTTAACGCAAGGACCAGTTGATTACTATGTTTGGGGATATCCATTTGCTGAATTTATTGGTTATGTGGAGTACAATATGAATCAAGGTACGCAGTATTTACCAAACACAAATTACTTCATGTATTTCTATGTGTTGTTTGGTGTGTTGTTGTTTCCATTTGGTTTATTGATAGGAACAGGTTTTTTCAGAAGTGTGAAAAAGCAACTGTTTTTATTTGTTCCTACCGCCGCATTTATATTATTTCATACCTTATACCCAAATAGGCAGGAACGTTTTATTTTATCAATCTTACCATTCTTTATAATTCTAGGTGTAATAGGTTTTGAAACACTTAGAGAACGTCCTTTTTGGAATAAAACTTGGAATTTTTCATGGAAATTTTTCTGGGTGTTAAACATTCCTTTATTACTTTTCTTTACGTTTGCATCTACTAAAAAATCAAGGGTTGACGCTATGTATTCTTTGTATGGAACACATAAAAACAACCCTGTAATTTTGATGGAGGGGTCGGGAGATGCTGCAACTTCTCAGATGCCTAAATTTTACGCAAATAAATGGTATGCCGGATTTAAAGATGTAAATGTACGTTCTATTGATACAACTTTTAAAGCAGATTACATTTTCTTTAGTGGTAAGGGTGATTTGAAAAAAAGGGTTAAATTTTATAAAAAACAATACCCAAAACTACATTTATATAAAGTCTGCGAGCCCAGTTTGATAGATCAAATTGTGCATGATTTGAACCCTCGAAATGTAAATGAATATATCGAAGTTTGGAAGGTTAATTGATTTATTTTACGGTTTCAAAAACTGATTTAAAATCTTCTTCATTCTCAAACCAGGTATTCGCTTTTAATGTAATGTTTCTCGCGCGTTCAGGTTGTTTTACTGATTTTAAACCTTCAATCGTTTGTATAACAGCTAATTTTAGAAATTCTTTTTCTTTTTCAGAATAATAGTCTAAATTCGTTAATTTCTCCAGTGCATTTTGATTTTCGTTCCATACGATCATTGCGCCTGGCAGATCTTTTGTAAACTTTTTTAGTGCACCCTCCATTAGAATTGTTGCAATATCCTCAGGATATAACGTTTTTAATTTGTTATTGTATTCTAATGCTTTTTTGTAGCTTTTATCCTTAAACTCCTCTAAAATATATGCAATTAATGTTTCTTTTACCTCCATGTAAAATTCAGTTTCTTTGTCATATACTTCTTTTGTAATGTCTTTTTCAATACATTTTTCTAAGTAATAGATACTTTGGTCGTAAGCGTCTTTATATTTTGATTCTCTGTTTTTTTGTTGTGATATTTTAAACAAAGATTTAGACAAATATACAAATGGTAAAGCATCATTTTTTGTTTCCTGTTTTAATGTATATTTTTCTGCTTTGTCGACTAATTTTTTATATTCTCCACCTACATATAAGGTAAACAAGTCGGTATATAAAGGTGGTTGCGCCTCTAACTTATTGAATGAAAATAAGATGATAATTAAGAAAATTGTTGTTTTCATAGTTGTTGAGTTTATTGGAGTAAAATTACCCAAAGACTAGGAATTTAATGCTTTTTACTCAACACTCTTTATTAACAATTCTAAGATAGCGATTGCAGCAGTTGGAATTTTAGTACCAGGACCAAATACTCCAAATACTCCTTTATCATACAGATAATCATAATCTTTCGCAGGAATAACTCCTCCTGCAATGACCATAATGTCTGGCCTTCCCATTGTTCTTAACTCTTCAATAACTGCTGGTATCAAAGTTTTATGTCCTGCTGCCAAAGAGCTCACGCCAAGTATATGTACATCGTTTTCAATAGCTTGTTTAGCTACTTCTTGAGGTGTTTGAAACAAAGGGCTAATATCTACATCAAAGCCCATATCCGCAAAAGATGTTGCGATAATCTTAGCGCCACGGTCATGACCATCCTGACCCATTTTGGCAACCATAATTCGTGGTCTGCGACCTTCTAATGTCGCAAATTTATCTGCTAAGCTTAAAGCTTTTTTAAAATCTTCATTTTCCATAACTCCTTTTGCATATACACCTTGAATTGAATGTATTTTCGCTTGGTAACGACCAAAAACACGTTCTAATGCATCTGAAATTTCACCTAATGTTGCTCTGTTTCTTGCGCAAATTACGGCAGATTCAAGCAAATTACCGACTGTTGTTTGAGCGACTTTTTCTAATGCTAATAGACTTGCAAGAACAGCATCGTTATCGCGTTCTTCTTTTAATTGATTCAGTTGTTTTACTTGTTGAATGCGAACACTTTCATTATTGATCTCTAATGTTTCAATAAGTTCTTCTTTTTCTAATTGATAACGATTAACACCTACAATAATATCTTCTTCTCCATCGATACGTGCTTGTTTCGAGGTCGCCGCTTCTTCAATACGCATTTTAGGAATTCCTGCTTCTATTGCTTTAGTCATACCGCCTAACTCTTCCACTTCTTCTATCAAAGCCCAAGCTTGTTGACATAGGTTTGCAGTTAATTGTTCGATATATTCACTGCCTTCTGCAGGATCTATGGTCTTTGTAATTCCTATTTCTTCTTGTAAATATATTTGTGTGTTTCTCGCAATACGTGCTGAAAAATCAGTTGGTAAAGCGATGGCTTCGTCTAATGAATTTGTATGCAAGGATTGAGTTCCGCCCATTACAGCAGCTAAAGCTTCAATACAAGTTCTCGTAATATTATTGTAAGGATCTTGTTCTGTTAAACTCCAACCGGAAGTCTGACAATGCGTACGTAATGCCATGGATTTTTCTTTTTTCGGATTAAATTGTTTGACAATTTTTGCCCACAATAAACGTCCAGCTCTCAACTTTGCAATTTCTGTCATAGGTTTCATCCCAATACCCCAGAAAAAACTTAGTCTTGGAGCAAAATCGTCAATGTCTAATCCTACTTTAATCCCTGCACGTAAGTATTCTAATCCATCAGCTAGGGTATAAGCCAACTCTTGAGCTGCAGTTGCTCCAGCTTCATGCATGTGATAACCCGAAATGGATATCGAGTTAAATTTAGGCATGTGTTTCGTGGTATATGCAAAAATATCTGCAATGATACGCATGGATGGTGTTGGTGGATAGATGTAAGTATTTCGCACCATAAACTCTTTCAAGATATCATTTTGGATAGTACCTGAAAGTAATTCTTGTTTTACTCCTTGTTCTTCTGCAGCTACGATGTAAAAAGCTAAAACTGGAATCACCGCCCCATTCATGGTCATAGAAACCGATATTTGATCTAGTGGAATTTGATCGAAAAGCACTTTCATATCCAATACCGAGTCGATTGCAACTCCTGCTTTTCCAACATCACCGACTACACGTGGATGGTCTGAATCGTACCCACGATGAGTCGCTAAATCAAAAGCAACCGAAAGTCCTTTTTGTCCTGCTGCCAAATTACGTTTGTAAAAAGCATTCGATTCTTCCGCAGTTGAAAAACCTGCATATTGACGAATTGTCCAAGGTCTTGAAGTGTACATTGAGGCATATGGACCACCTAAAAATGGAGCGATACCTGATTTGAATCCTGTATGTTCAAAAGTACTTTTATGTTGCGATGACTGATTGGATGAAGGTAATTCTTTCCAGTCCGTTTTTGTAAAATCTATGTTTTTCATCGTTTATTTTTTTTATCACAGTGACCACTGAGAAAAAGTTTGATATTATTTGTGTTATTGAGAACACAGAGTAAGCGATTTTATCGCTTTATGAACAAAATTTGTCTCTGTGTTCTCAAAATACCTTTAAACCTATTCATTATTCTCTGTGCTCTCTGTGATTAAAATTCGCTCCAAAATCAATTTTTCCATTCCAAAAAATCCTTCCATTTCCTGTTTCCATTTCAACTTAGAAGTGTCAGGATTAGAAAATTTATTAATTCCCACTAATGTTTTTTTATTCGACTTTACTTCTTCCATTCTTTTTTTACGAATACGAGACACGGAAGATGTTAAGAATTCCAAAGCAAGTTCATTCTCAATTCCACCTATTTTTTCAATTTCTTGAAAAAGTTTCCAACTGGAATCACATAAAAATTCCGTGTAATTTTCAACAGATAAACTTCCAGAAAAAGGATCTATTAATTTGTCAATCTCGGATTCTTCTTTCAGAATTAAAGATATGTTGATTGCGATTCTTTCGGTAAAATCAGTACTGCCTTGTTCTGAAAATGCATCGTAAGGTTGGATTATTAATTGATCTATGCCAGCTAGTACAGCTGATAATCCTTCTGTTGTTTGTCGTAATATATTAGTAAAAGGATCTTTTAACGACTTATTGACAAATCCTGTTTTTGCTGTAATTGTTGTTTTGATTGATGATTTATATACTGTTGTAAGTTTATCCCACAAAAGATGAAATGCTCTAAACTTGGCAATTTCTATTAAAAAATTATTACCGATTCCAAAGGTGAAATGTAATGTTCCTTTTGAATTTTTAGAAAGTAATTCTTTTCCTTTAGCCAATGCATATGATAATTCTTGTGTTGCATTTCCACCTATTGCATTTATTTCAAAGGTATTAACTGAATTTTGATTGCTGTTTATTTGTGAAAATAAAGGGGTTTTATCCGAAAACCAGTCCGTTAATTGTTGTTCTTGAATGCTGTTGTTTGTTGTAAAATAAAGATAGATGAATTCTACTCCAATGCTTTCTAGTAATTTTGAAAGATTAAGGTCTTTCGTATTTCTAAGGTCAAAATTTAAAGCGTTTGCTCCTGTATTTAACAATTGTAATGCTTTTTTATTTGCAAGATCACAAGAAACAACATTTATCTCTACTCCAATTTGCCAATCATTCGTTTGATTTTGAAGTTTTATGATTTGAGAATTTAAAGTGTCATAATTTCCATGAATGTTAATTCCTTCAATTTCATCCGTATATGATAAAGGGTCATTACCATCTAATGATTTTAATTCTTTCACTAAAAGTCCTTTCCACTTGGGAATGGATGGAGTTTCAAATTCTTCAAAAAGTTTTTTCATTCGGTTAGTTTGAAAATAGGTATATATGTTCAAATGTAAGGATATATTAGAAATTATGAATTTAGAATTATTAGTTATGAATTGGTTTTGATGTTTTTTTTAAATGCAACTGAATTTTTGGTGATTTTTCCGTTTTTTCAAGTATGCTTGATAAAATCAAGTTTTTACTTTTTTTTCAATCGTTACTGAATAATTTACTATTTTTTAATTTTTACACTAGGTTTAAAATCGGTTAATAAAAGGTTCATAATAGTTGAAAGAAAATTTTATTCTCAAACCTTATTCCTCGTATATTTGCACCACATTTAAAGCTGTATATAATGAGTGCATTTTCTGAAAGACACATAGGGTCAAATGAAGCTGAAAAGCAAGCTATGTTGGCGAAAATTGGAGTTTCATCCATCGCTGAATTAATCGATAAAACAATTCCTGCTCCAATTCGTTTGGGTCGTGAGTTGAAAATCTCGGATGCTTTGACAGAACAAGAATACCTAACACATATCAATGCGTTAGCATCTAAAAACAAGGTGTTTAAATCATACATTGGTTTAGGTTATAATGATACAATCACTCCTTCTGTGATTTTGAGAAATGTATTAGAAAATCCAGGATGGTACACGGCTTATACGCCATACCAAGCAGAGATTTCTCAAGGACGTTTAGAGGCTTTGTTGAACTTCCAAACAATGATTTTGGATTTGACGGGTATGGAAATTGCTAACGCATCGTTGTTGGATGAGGCAACTGCAGCTTCTGAAGCAATGATCATGTTCTTCAATTCTCGTTCAAGAAATGATATTAAAGAAGGAAAAAATAAATTTTTCGTTTCTGAATTTGCGTTCCCACAAACGATTGATGTAATCAAAGGTCGTGCTGCAAACTTAGGAATTGAATTGGTAATCGCTGACCCTGAAACAGTAACGTTTGATGCTACATTCTTTGGAGCATTAACGCAATACCCAGATGCTTTAGGACGTATTCAAGATGTTGCTGGATTTATTACTAAAGCACATGCGTTAGATATTAAAGTAGCTGTTGCTGCGGATATCATGTCGTTGGTGTTGTTGAAGTCTCCAGGTTCATTAGGAGCTGACGTAGTTTTAGGTTCTTCTCAACGTTTTGGAGTACCAATGGGTTACGGTGGACCTCACGCTGCTTTCTTCGCTTGTAAAGATGAGTTCAAACGTACAATTCCAGGTCGTATCATCGGTGTATCGAAAGATGCGGATGATAATATGGCATTACGTATGGCATTACAAACACGTGAGCAACATATTAAACGCGATAAAGCGACTTCAAACATTTGTACTGCTCAAGCTTTATTAGCGGTGATGGCAAGTATGTATGCTGTATATCACGGACCAGCACGTTTAAAAGCGATTGCAACTGATATTCATACAAAAGCGACTACCGTTGCTGGTGAATTGACAAAATTAGGATATACAGTAAAATCGGATAACTATTTCGATACATTGTGGGTGGAATTACCATCTACTGTTTCTGTAGCTACCTTGAAATACCAAACTGAGGCACACGAAATCAATTTACGTTATTTAAATGATTCTCAAGTGACAATTAGTTTTGGTGAGTCTATTACAAATGCTGACTTGAACACGTTGGTAAATGTATTTGCTCAAGTTGCTGTTAAACCAGTTGTAACTGTAGAAAAAACTTCAACAATCTTAATAGCATCAAACGACCTTCGTACAGAAGCTATTTTAACGCACCCAACGTTTAACTCTCATCATTCTGAATCTCAAATGATGCGTTATTTGAAACGTTTGGAGAATAAAGATTTATCGTTAGTTCATAGTATGATTGCTTTAGGTTCTTGTACGATGAAATTAAATGCTGCAACTGAATTAATGCCAATCACAAACCCTTCGTTTGCGAATATGCACCCATTCTGTCCAGTTGAACAAGCAGAAGGATACCACGAAATGTTACGTCAGTTAGAAATTGATCTTTCTGAATGTACTGGATTTGCAGGAACTTCATTACAACCTAATTCTGGTGCTCAAGGTGAATACGCAGGATTGATGGTAATGAAAGCATACCATGAGTCTCGTGGCGATTTCAACCGTAAACACATGATTATTCCTTCGTCTGCACACGGAACAAATCCAGCTTCAGCAGTTATGGCTGGATTTGAAGTGGTTGTTACTGGTTGTGATGAGAATGGAAATATCGACATTGATGCATTACGTGCGAAAGCAATTGAATTGAAAGATACATTGGCTGGTTTGATGGTGACTTACCCATCTACACACGGTGTATTCGAAGAAGGTATTATTGAAATTACTTCAATCATTCACGAGAATGGTGGTCAAGTATACATGGATGGTGCAAACATGAACGCGCAAGTTGGATTAACAAATCCAGGTAATATTGGTGCAGATGTTTGTCACTTGAATTTACATAAAACATTTGCTATTCCTCACGGTGGTGGTGGACCAGGTATGGGACCAATCGGTGTGGCAGCACACTTAGTTCCTTTCTTACCAGGAAGTCCATTATTGAAAGCGGGTGGTGAAAAAGCGATTCATGCTGTTTCTGCTGCTCCTTATGGAAGTGCATTGATTTTATTGATTTCTTACGGATACATCAAAATGTTGGGTGCAAAAGGATTAAGAGAATCAACGGAGAACGCGATTTTAAATGCGAATTACATCGCTGCACAATTGAAAGCGCATTACCCAATCTTGTATACAGGTAAAAACGATACAGTAGCACACGAGTTAATCTTAGATTGTCGTGAGTTTAAAAAGAATGCGGAGGTTGAAGTGGCGGATATGGCAAAACGTTTGATCGACTTCGGATTCCACGCTCCAACAGTATCTTTCCCAGTTGCTGGTACATTAATGATTGAACCAACAGAAAGTGAAGATAAAGCAGAATTAGACCGTTTCATTGAAGCAATGATCAAGATTCGTCAAGAGATTGCAGAAATCGAAAATGGACACGCGGATAAAGCAAACAACTTGTTGAAAAATGCACCACATACAGCAGATTGTATCATCAATAAAAACTGGGAATACCCATACACACCTGCTGAGGCTGTGTATCCAGTGGCTTACTTGAAAGAGTTTAAATACTGGGTTCCTGTGCGTCGTGTTGACAATGCATTTGGTGATAGAAATTTAGTGTGTTCTTGTCCAAGTGTGGAGAGTTATGCGAATGTAGTGGAGGCTTAGGCTTCGACTCCGCTCAGCCTGACGCTGTAGATTGAATTTATAAAATACAAAAGGGAGAATGTGATGTTCTCCCTTTTTTTGATTGAATTTAATTATGAGATACATTTATGTTGTAATACTTTTATCATTACAATTTTCTTGTTCGATACAAAAGAAAATTAAGGATGATGACATTGGCGGAATCATAGATGGTCGATATGATACAATTGAATATATTGATACTTCATATCGCATAGTAAATAATTTAGATGGACATCTTATAAAATACAAGGAGGAAATGTTAAACGATTCAATTAAATCATACGATTTCAGTGTCATTGAGGATGAAATATGGACTAAATCTATCAATGTTGTCATCGATATAAAAACAGGTAGATTAGTTTCTCTGAAAATTATTAATCCCAAAATTCCAAAAAGTTTAAATATTGAAAGCGATAGTACGAATCAATTTCGATTTAAAGATTAACAAAATATAATATTTCAATGAAATTCAAATTGGTATTTCTTATACTTCTGATATTTTCATGTCAATCAAATGAGGTTCAAAAATCAATTGAACTAAATAAGAAAATTGAGCAAATTAATACAGAAATCGACGAAAACATAAAGGAAGCAAAAAAATCAGACTCTAGTGTTCGTTTTGATTCAATAGAGTCAGATTTTCGGTTTAAAAATTAATTTAACAGCTTTATTAAATGAAATTTATCTTGATTTTATTTCTCGGTTTGTTCTTTTTTTCTTCTTGTGAACATGCGCAAAGTAAAGTAGATATCACCAATTTCAAAAACTATTATTTTGGATTGAAAAAGCACGAAAAACCCGAGGATTTCTTTCTGTTATACAAT
The DNA here is from genome assembly GCA_947455255.1 of Flavobacteriia bacterium. GTDB lineage: Bacteria > Bacteroidota > Bacteroidia > Flavobacteriales_D > Crocinitomicaceae > CANHVK01. Next base: position 30,812 of record CANGOA010000010.1, read on the forward strand.
GAAATTACGTTTGGAAAAAATGTCTGGGATACTGCTTTTATTACCTTCGGTAAAGGGTTTGATGTAAATCATTGTATTGTTAGAAAAATTTATTTTAATGACGGTAAAGTACTGAATGTTGTTAAACAAACCAACGAATTTATCTATTTTTCATGCAAGCATTTGGCATATTTCATTTGTAAAAATCCAAGCTTATATTTTGAAGTATATGATCGTTGTAAAAAACAACAAAGAATCATACAATTACATCGTTATAAAGGGAAGCCAGAACGCATGGTATTGCATTAAATGTGGTTAGATTAAGCGGAGTCAAATTTAATGTCAGATTGAGCGGAGTCGAAATCGACTTGCTTTAAAAACAAAAAAGGGAGAATGTAATGTTCTCCCTTTTTTTATACTTTTTTGGATTGTATTCCGAAAAAGAAGGTTCTTTTTTAGATTGTATTCCGAAAAAGTTGTATTTCAAAAATCAATTCTTTACTCCACAACTACCTTCATCCCACGCGTATTTCCTCTAAATTCTAGAGCATACAAACATTCTACCAACGCATATCCTATTGATTGTGTTCCCTTATGAGTTAGACGTACATCGTAACTCACGCTGGATTTCCCTTTGGGAAGGTGTTCGATGAAAAACGATGTTCGGTTGTCGTATGGGGTTGTATAGTAGGAAACGTTTTTACCGTAACCATAACTGGAAAGTTGGTTTACATTCTCCATTCCAGCTGCTTTTAGGTCTTTGATGTGAACAAAGTCGATAGCACGATCATTCGTGACCTTCAGGTAAATACGTAATTGATCTCCCACTTTTAGTTTCGTAGTTGGTGTGACTAAGATTTCTTGCTCACCTTGGATGAGGTAGATTTCTTTGGTTAGGACTAGACCGGTTGTACTATTCGTTACGTGTTCTATGTTCTCCGTATAAGAATAGGTTAGAGAGCCAAAACTAGGTGTTTCAGCAGTTTGGTTTATTACAACATTCCCTAAAGCTGGAGTAATCTCTTTTTTGGTCCAAGTTTGTGTAAGTTCTCCGACCTCATTAGTTGCTTTCGTGATTGTCTCATTTCCAATACGAATAATTGCATTGTTTTTCGCGCTAAAATCGGTCGCTGGAACTGAGAGAAGTGAGTGTACAACGCGTGCTGTGGTACTCGAATTTTCCCATAATTGTCCTCTTTTTTTATTGAGTAAGCTCAGTTGGATGGAATTCAAGAGGGGTTTTTCTAGGCCAAGTGCTGTGAAAAACGCTAAGATGTATGCCTGTGTTTCGATGGATTCTGTGTTAGAATAGTATTTTTCATTCCAGTAGGTACCTGTGTTTTTACGTTTGGTCGCGCGATTTTGGATGGACGCAGCAATTTTTGAAGCGAACGCTTTATCACCTGCTATTAGTAAATACATTCCTGCAATTGCTTGTTGTTTTAAATTTAGTGTAGTCCACGTTTTAGCGAGTGTTTTAGCCAATAACGTTGTGAATTCGTTAGCAGGTAATTGATATGCGGCTTGAATGAACAACCACTGAAGTTCTTGTTCTGAAAGCCAATTGCGTTGGTTATTTTCTGTCGCTGTATGTTTTTTGAATTCATAGGTGTAATAATTATTCAGGTAATTCAACGATGCGTCTAATTCTGTGGGTCGTTCGTTTAACTGCGCAAAACCAAATACGATGTCGTTTGTAATGTAAGCGCTTGCTTGACCACCTGCAAACCAAGGCCATGCGCCATCCATAGTTCGTTGTTGGAACAATTGTTCGAGGTAGCTTTTTTGTTGGTTGGCAAGGTTGTTTTCTTCCAAGAAGAATGCAATTTCTTTACGTTGTTCACTTTCTGATTGAGCTGCATTCACCCATGGCGTTTCCGTAAGATCCACAGAATTCGCAATCGTTGGATTGGTCAATTCGGAAGTACCTACATTCCAATGAGCAATCATCTGTTTGATTGCTGGATTATTTGCAAGAACTTTACTTCCTAAGACATTGGTGTAATACGCGTGAAACAAGGCATCCGAACTAGGGTAGTTAACCTTACTTGCAGCAGGGAGTGTTTTCACGACCGACCAAATAGTGTTGGAGGCATAGTCAAACACTAAATTTTCGTGTTGTTTGGTAGTTGAAGTCGATGTAGCAAGTTTATCCAAGGTAAAAGTATAATTCCCTTTTTCTTCGATGGTGATGGGTAATGCTTCGGTAACAAATACACGGTTGCTCAAGATAGGGAAGGCTTTTTCTTCGCTGTCCGTAAACGATTCCGAACTTGCTTTAATGCGGTATGCGATAAGGTCTAAACCGTTTTCAGGGATGGATAATTTCCAAGAAACCGTTTGACTTTTTTTCGCGTTGAGTTGCAAGTTTAGTGTTTCCATTTTCCCAAACACTTCTGGAATAACCTCGTTGGTAAAAGGATTAAACCATTCCAACGAAACCTTTACGGGCAAATTCTTATCCGATACATTGACCACATTTGCAGAAAATTCCAAGTTATCTCCAGCGCGGAAAAAACGCGGAGCATTGGGTTGCACCATCAATTCCTTTTGCGCGATGAAGAATTCTTCTAGCTGACCAATGTTCATTTCTTTATCGTGGGCAAGCGCTCTAAATTTCCAAGTGGTTAATGCGTCTGGTAGGGTGAACTCAAAGGAGAATTTTCCGTCTTTGTCGGCGTAGAGGTTAGGGTAGAAGAAGGCGGTCTCGTTGAAGTTGGTTCGGGGGGATTTTTTCGGTATGGTTGTCTGTTCTGAAGGTGGAACTTCATCTACTTCGATATTAACGATGACGGGAGGTTCCATTTTTGCTGCTGTTTGCAGTCGGAATTTTTTCACCCTTACATTACCTTGGCCATTACCGACTCCAAATCCACGACCTCCTTCACCTACATTAAACTCATCTTGTGAAGTAGAGTATTTTTCTGATATTATGATTTCTGAATCTATGGATACAGTATGTACAGTATCACCTTTTGCGTTTATATAATATAAAAATGGGTGTTCCCACCCTTGAGGAGATTCAAAATAATACGATTGATAATCATTATTTGTATTCCATGAATGGAAAAATTCACGTGTACTTGGAAAATACAAATCCCAATTGGAAGGATGTATTTGATCCAAGGATGCATCCATCATGCTCGCCACTAACTCTTTTTCGTTTAACGAAGAGCTATGGGTAGATAGAATCCATTTTTCCTTGTTTCCTGGGGATAAAAAATCGCGTTTGGTTTCTAATATAAGTGCTATTTTTCTTGAAGTTTGAGAAATAGGAACACTTAGTTGTTTAGTAAATGTATAGCCATTTTTTACAAACATTACTTCCAATGTTAATCCATCGAGGTCCGCTTTTGTTACACGGTGATTTATGACTAAGCGTTTTGAAATGATTTTAGATTGTACTTGAAGTAGTGAATGATTGTTATAAAGGCGGTAATAGATCTTTTGCTTGTTGAATCTTGTCCCAATTAAGATAGAAATCTTATCACCGATTTCTGGATACTTTTGAAATGATTTCATCCATATTCCGCGTAAATCTTGATCTTTATCAGAATGTAGGTTTATACTTTCAAACGTATGATTTGATGTTATTGTGTCGTTGTTTTCTGTGATATAGGTACATACGACGTTAAACCTACCTGCAGAATTTTGCGTAAGTTGATTCAACGCAATGCGCGCTCCAATTGTATGTTGATTCGCTGTAATCGTATCGTAATCCGAGTGAATTTTGGTGTTTTCAAAATAGTATGAATTTGGAAATGATTGTGAAAAAAGTGTGCGAGAAAAATCTTGAAATTCGTGTTCCTCAAATTCGTCTTGAATATTTTTTCGCTTTTCATTTTGTTTGAGTACGGTAAGCTTAAAAGTGGATTTTTTTGTTGCTTCAACTTTTAATTTGAAGTGAATTTTACTTGTGTCATCTGCAAGTATTTCTTGAGGAAGCTCGAAATCCCATTGCGCAATTTTTTGAGTTACGTAAAAAGTCAACGAATTATGATGTGTTTCCCCAAGCGTGCTCGTAATACTAGCTGAAAAGTGATAGGTTATACTGTAATTATCATTTTTCTTTGTTGGATAATTTAGTGTAAAGACTCCGTTGGCATCCGTTTTTAATACTGTATCAACTTTAATAGATTGATATATCTTATTAGAATCTTCAAAATTGTAGTTGATGTTAATTTTTACTTGAGCATTAGAAATTGGGTAACCAGCAAAAGAAGTAACGCTTGAACGATAGCTTAAAGTGTCCCCATGATGATAATTGTTTTTTTTGGAGGTGTTTTCAATGAAAAAAGTTGGTCGTTTGTATTCTTCTACTAAAATATGTTTGTAAGTTTCTTTGTTTATAGTTAATCTTAGTGTTCCCAATGAAAATCCATTTTTTGGTAATATTATTGAACCTGAATAGGAGCCAAATTCGTTTGTAAGTTTTGAGTTGATAAATTTTTCTAAGTCTGTATTGTAAAGATCTAATTCATTTTGATCTTTCAGTGTTATTGAAATTGCTTGATTAGGTGCGACTTGGTTATTTGGTGAATTTCCTTTGTAAGCAATCACTTTATAGTAAATCGTTTGTCCTGGTCTATATAGTTCTCGATCTGTAAGTACTTTGTATTTTATCTTTTCCGAGTTGTTTTGCTGTTTATATAAATAATTTGAATTAGTTAAACTGTCATTTCCATGATAAACACTCCAAGTATAATTGTAAGTATCATACATTTCAAATGGAAAAACACAAGAACCTTCTTTGTCTGTGTAATAGGTGTTTGAAATAGAACTTTCTGTAATTTTTACCTTGGCATGTTTGATTGGATTTCCCGTTTTTAGATCCAAGACATGAATAATACCTTGTTCATTTTCTGTTTTGTTTACTACTTTGAAATCGTGAACATCGACGAAAACATAAGAGAACTTTAAATCTGGAGAAATGCTGTCTTCGGTTAAAACACGTTTACTTGTTTGTAAATTTTCACTGATTAAGACTATAAATTTCCCTGTTTGTTTCCAATTCGGTAGGATAAAATCTTTGGTATGTTGGTTGTACTGTCCATTTTTTGATAAATGTATGGTATTAGTGTGTACTTGTTTTAAATCGTAACCTTTGAAAAAATTTTGAGAAGTGTCATTTTTTAATGCTTCCACATGATAAATACTTAGATGTACACTGTCAATATTTTTGGATCTTATGGAAATTAGGTTGTGTTGATCGATGAAAACATCTCCTTTTAATTCCGCTGATAATTCAGTGTTTTTTATAGAATAGATTAATTCTTGGGCATCATAGTAATGATTTGAAGTTGGGTATGTTTTACATCCTTGTTCTAATAATTTTACAGCTTCCTCTTTTTTGTTTTTTACAACGGGGTTTGTTTTCCAGTCATAGCGTTCACCTTCTTCAACAAGTTGAGAAGCTTGAGTGAGGATGACACGTAATGCTGTGGGATGTTGATTGACGATGTCTCGTAACCATTGGTAGTTTATTTTATGTGGATCAGATGTGTTGGATGTGATGTAATAATTTCGGTTTAAGACTGTTTCTGTATATGCATAGAGATTCATGGTTTTTAAATGGTGAAGTTCTAACAATGCATAGAGTGATAACAAGGTATCGTTTGGATACTTCAATAAATGTTCAGTTTTATAAAACAGGTTGGTGTCTTTATAGTTTTGTTCGGTGAAATAAAAGTTCAAATTCGGTAATGAAAAATCTAAAAGTGTAGGTTTTGTTAATTGAGTGATGCTGTCATTTCCATAGTAATGATGCAGCATTGATGCATCGTAATTGATGAGTTTGTCAATATGAATAAGTGCTTGTTTATAATGATATCGCTTAGCTTGTTCGCTATTTTTTAATATGTTTTTGTTGACCATAATGTTAAAATCACTGTATAAATCCCACTGATAGTATATATGCTCGTATAGTTGTGCCAAAAACAAATGTCCCATATTATTCAAAGGAACTTTCGTTTGATCGATTTTATTTTCTAACTGATTTAATAAGGCCAATTTTTCATCGTTTTCTAATAATGCATCTGGTACGATATCTCGATATTTATTCAACGCTTTCTGAAAATCAGCCGGATTGTATTCGTTAATCGCTTGGTCTAACAGGGGGGTAAGTAGGTTTAGAGCATCTTTATATAAACCATCTTCGTTTAGTTCTTCAAATTGTTCCCAACTTGCTGTACTTAGTTCATACTTTAGAACTGATGCTTTTTTCTGTTGCGCTAAAAGTGAAGTAATACTAAAAAGTAAAACTAAAAGGATTAGATTTTTCATAGTGGATGGATTTTCCTCCCCCTTCTCATCGAGTTCCTCAGAGGCCGGGGGAATGGATGATTAGTTTTGGATAGTATCTTGTTTCTTTTTGGAATTCAAATGAACACGATATGCTACGAGTGCAGGTAAACCTAAAATCATAATAATCGCTAAGGCATATCCTTTTGGTAACAAACGAAATGCTTCAATGTTGACAAAATCTTGTTTGCTTCCTCCCATACCAATGAAATACGATAAACTGATGTCGCAGGTGTAAATTTTATCTTTCGTGGTAATTTCTCCTGGAAATAAATCGATGCGAAATAGAAAGAAGACAGCTGAAAGTATCAGTACAAGTGCTAAATAAATTAGAAGTGGTTTTTTTAAGTTTTGTTTCATAGTTTTCTTTATTATCAGTTAGTCACCTCCCTCTATCCCTCCTCAAGGAGGGAAGACGATGAGATATAATTTTTTTTCTTTTATCTTTCAGACTTTTGACTTTAAACTTATCCTAAAAGTAGTTCCTTTATCGATTTCGGAATGTAATACAAATACGTTCCCCTTATGGTATTCATTGATGATACGTTTCACTAAAGAAAGTCCTAGTCCCCAGCCACGTTTTTTGGTGGTGTAACCTGGTTTAAATATTGTTTTAAACTGATTATGTGCGATTCCTTTTCCTGTGTCTTGAATGTCAATGTTTACATGGGTTGTATCTCGTGAAATGGTAATATTGAGTTGACCTGCTGTTTCCATGGAATCCACTGCATTTTTGGTGATATTTTCAATCACCCACTCAATCAAGGGAGGATTATGGGGCACAAGCATTTCTGGAGAAT
>CANGOA010000011.1 GCA_947455255.1 Flavobacteriia bacterium
GTTGGCATGTTTAGGGATAGAATATATTTTGGAAATTTTAGATATGTTTGAGTATACTCTTACAAAAGTTTCAAATGGACTTCAAGCTGTTGATTTTATGAAATCGAGTCCATTTGATGTTCTATTAATGGATTTAAAATTGGATGATTGTGACGGATTTACACTTCTTAATTGGATGATAAATTTACAATTAAATGTTCCAACTGTGGTTTTTTCAGAAAATGATGATTTTAAAGTAATAAGGCAAGTTTTAAATTTGGGTGCTAAGGCTTTTGTAAGTAAAAATGCGGATAACGAGTTTCTAGGGAATGCAATTTTGTCAGTGGTTGAAGGACAAGAATTTATTTCCGAAACAGCTAGAAATAACCTTGAAGATTATAAGATTCAAAAAAAGAATTCTTTAAGAAGTAAAGACAAACTTCTATTTAAGGAAAAAGAATTAATTATATTAAAATTGTTAATGGATGGAATGACGAGTAAGGAAATTGCAAGTTATTTGTTTTTGAGTCCAAGAACCGTAGAAGGCCATAGAGCGAAATTAATGAGAAAGACCCAAACTAAAAGTATGTTTGAACTAGCGAAATATGTGACTCAAAATAATCTTAAACTAATTGGAAAAGTCTAGATGTTCTAATTTTTGTATTGCCACATTCGTCCTTACTTCTATTTTTTCTAGGTCAGTTGCGCAAAGTAATGAAATTATTAGCGCAAGAAGTATGTCCCTTGCTTCATGTGTTTCAACATTAAATGATTTAACCCTCATAAATGTCAATCCTGTTAGTTTAGTAAGATTAAAAAAGTTTTCTGCAGGTTTACAATATGAAAATACTGTTGGATTGTCAGAACTTCAAAAAACAGGATTGATTATCGCGAAACCATTTAAAATAGGTGGGGTAGGTTTAGGATTTCAATCTTTTGGTTGTAATTCATACAGAGTAATTAATAGTGGGGTAGATTATGGATTTAAACTTACAGATGATTTTTTTTTAGGTGTTCACTTAGGTCTAAAAAATATCTCTATTCAAAGTTATGGAAGTCGAACTATTACGCAGCTATCTTTAGCATTTCAAGGTAAAATTTCTAATAAGACCACTTATGGTTTGACTGTACAATCCATTGGAAAAGAGTATAAAGAAATTAATGGATTGAATTCACTTTTGGTTTGTATGGGGGTAAAATATAAACCATCTGAAGTCCTTCATTTTTATTCGGAAATTGAAAAGACTTTGACTTCGCCAGTGCGAGTTAAAATTGCTTTTGAATATCAGGCTTTAAAATCATTTTATTTTAGGACGGGAATCATCACTTCAAATCGTCAAATATGTGGTGGATTTGGGTGTGTTATAAAAGAAAAGTTTCGTTTTGATTTTGGAAGTACTTGGCAATCTGTAATAGGAGTTTCAATTCAGGGTGGAATCCTTTTTTTAGTGAATGAATCGGATTAAAATGGATAAGAAAATTTTTATAATTTCCTTGTTTTTTAGTAGTTTCTATTTGTATTCTCAGGAAAAATCATCTATACTTCAACAAAGACTTGAGTATTGGATGGAGAAAAACCAACAAGAAAATCCCGATCTAACCCAAATTCAAGAAATGTGGGAGTTCTTTCTAGAAAATCCTTTGAATTTAAATAAAGCAACGAAACAACAGTTAGTTCAATTAGATTTGTTGAGCGAATTACAAATTAATGTGTTGTTACGTCATAGAGAACAATCAGGAGTTTTGTTGTCAATTTATGAGTTACAAACACTTAATTCTTGGGACACAGACTTTATTGAATTAATCTCACCTTTTGTAACGATTGATGAGCGTTGTGAAAACCCACCTTTGACATGGAAAGAATTAATAAACAATGGAATGGTCGAAGGTGTTACACGATACCAACATTCATTTCAAAAATCAGTAGGTTATATGAATGTTTCTGATTCAATCAAAATGAATTCAAATTCTTATTATCTAGGTAATTCAGATTATTATTTAACCAAAATTCGTTACACTTATTTTCAGCGATTAAGTATAGGGCTGACCGCTGAAAAAGATGCTGGAGAACCTTTTTTTAGGAATGTAAATAAAAACGGATTCGATTATTATTCATTTCATCTTAATATAAAAGGAGGGAAGTATGTCAAAAACATCGTTTTAGGAGATTATCACATTCAGATTGGGCAAGGCTTAAATTGTTGGACTTCTTTTGCTTTGGGAAAATCTTTAGAACTGACAACGTGTAAAAAAAACGCTCAAGTTATTAGGCCACATACTTCTATTGATGAAAATAGATTTTTTAGAGGTGTTGCGGTAGATATTTCAAAGAAACGTTTTACATTACTCTTTTTTGCATCGAATAATAAAAAAGACGCTTCTTTTTCAGTGGATTCAACTACTCAAGTATTATCAGTTTTAAATACAGGTTATCATAGAACACAAAATGAAATAGCTCATAAAGATAAATTAACTGAATCTATTATTGGTGCATATCTTCGTTATGATATTGGGAATTTACATGTAGGAATAGCGTCTGTTTTTACTCATTTTTCAACTGCTATTAACAAAAGTTTAAAACCATATAATACGTACGATTTTAGAGGTCAGCAATATCAGAGTTCTAGTGTTGATTATTCATACATATTTCGAAACATTCTACTATTTGGGGAGTTGTCATATGTGGATTTCAGTAGGAAATCTGCCGTTTTACAAGGAGTTTTATGGGCTTTAGATAGCAGAACTTCCTTAAGTGTGTTATATCGAAATTATGATAAAGGATATGAAACAATGTACAATGCTGGATTTTCTGAAGGAAATTCTGTGCAAAATGAAAAAGGTGTATATGTTGGGATTTCATTTAAGCCAAGCCAACTATGGAAATTTCAAGGATATTATGATTTTTTTCAATATCCATGGTTGAAATATCAAGTGAATCTACCTTCAAATGGGATTGAAAATGTTTTACAAGTGACTTTAACACCCAATAAAAAGCTTGAATGTTATTTGCGTTATCATGGTCAATTGTCAGAACAAAACAGTATTTTGTCAACAAATGGCTTGGTTGATTTAGTGTCTGTAAATCAAAAAAATATCCGCTTACATTTAAATTATAAAATAAATGATCAATGGGGGATGAGAGCACGAATTGAGTGCGTGAGTATTGCTAGAAAAGACAAGAATTATGAGACAGGAATATTAATTTTTCAAGATGTCAATTATGAATTTAAATCATTGCCATTAGAATGTGTTGCTCGTATCGAACTCTTTGATACTGATTCCTATGCGGCAAGAATATATGGGTATGAATCCACTCCTTTATCTCAATTTAGTTGTCCTGCTTTATTCGGTAAAGGAAACCGTACATATCTTTTAATTCGATATACTTTTCTGAAAAAAATAGACTGTTGGATGAAAGTAGGATTTTCAAATTATCCTGGTTTAGAAAAGATTGGAACAGGTACTGATCAGATACTTGGAAGTCGAAAAAGTGAAATAAACCTGCAATTTCGTTGGAGATTATAATATTTTGTTATCTTTATATTCATTCGATTTTAGGAGTGCATGAATAAATTGCTAATATTTTTTTTTCTTTTATTTTTTCAAGGATTTGTTTTTAGTCAAGCCCCTGTAAATGACAAATGTACGGGTGCAATACCTGTTACTCCTTCATCCGATTGTACACCTGTAAATGCGACACTTAGTAAAGCTACTGTTGATGCAGGATATGCATTAAATGATGTTTGGTTTTCGTTTGTTGCAACTGAAACAACACATGCAATTGATGTAGATAAAACGAAAGATATACTTGGAGCTAAAGTTTTTAAGCCAGATGTAAATCTCTATGATGCATGCGGTGGAACCAAATTAAATTCTCTTCCAATTGATTATACTACTATTGGTAGTGTTCCAAATCCTCAAAACCATATCGAAAGAACATTTACGGGGTTAACGATTGGTAAAACATATTATTACCGTGTTTTTAATGCTAATGCAGGAAATGAGTTTGAATTTACAACTTCGGTATGTGTTTTTAAAAATTTAGGTAGTTTGAATGATTTGTCGGTAAATGCTATTGAATTACCAGTTTCTCAGACGTGTAATTATTTGCTCTATTCTCTTTCCAATGCAACAAAATCAGCTCCTGAGAAAACGATTACCGCAGTGGCAAATCCAGCAATACAATATGCAGATGTTTGGTTTAAAGCAAAAGTTCCAGCAAATGGACGTTTAAGTGTCATTCTTTCTAATCTTGGAACAGATGGTTTAGAGGCACTTGCTTTTTATACTTCAGCAGATAATGGGACAACCTTAACTGAAATTGCATCAGATTATAATTCAGGTGCACTTTCTATCGATAAGTCTGGTTTGACACCAAACACATATATCTATATTAGAGTCTGTTCGACTAATACAAATGCACTATTAGGTACGTTTAATATTTGTGCTTCAACCCCCCCAGATTGTGGAGCGCATCAACCTGCTGGTGATAATTGTAGTGCACCTACTCGTATTTGTGATTTGAATGGATATTGTGGTAATACTTCAAGTACTTATACTGTTGATTTACCAGGAGGAACGTACCAACAACATGCTGTTTATGGAGGTGCTTCGATTGAAAATAATTCTTGGCTTTCTTTTATTGCTAGTGCAACTTCAGCATCATTTACCATTTATGTAAGTAATTGTAAAGCGGGTAAAGCTGGAAATATACTTGGTATTCAAGCCGGTGTTTATGAAGGTAATTGTGCGTCAATCGTACCTAAATCTACTTTTTGGTCATCACCAAATATGGATAATACTGTATTGAACGCTACAAATTTAACAGTAGGGAACGAATATTTTATCATGATTGATGGAAATCTAGGGGCGACTTGTGATTACATTTTTGCAACTAATTCCGGAGTGCAAATGGTAGATGCAGGACCTGATCAAACTTATTGTAATCCAAATACCAATCCTTTAGAATTAAAAGCGACCGGTACTGGTTCAGCAGCTCTTAAATGGTCGTCTAGAGCAGGAAATGTTTATACTCCTAATATTGGAACTACAGCAGCATTATCTGTTAATCCTGGTCCAACGGTTGATACTCGTTATATTATTGAAGCGACAGGTACTTGTACAGGTACAAAAGATTCTCTGTTGGTAACAATGAAAAATTGTTTATGTGTGCAACCGACAATAAATTCTCAGCCTCGTGACACTTCAGTTTGTGCAGGTTCAACGGTTACCTACAAAGTTAAGACAACTGGAGCGACTAGTTTTCAATGGAAAGAAAGTAAAGATGGGGGTGCGTCATACACAGACTTGTCAAATGGGGGGATTTATAATGGTGTTACGACAAATACACTCGTATTAACTAATGTTATATCAATTCATAATAGCTATAAATATAAATGTATTATAAAAGACATAACAGGAAAATGTAGTGACAGTACATTGGTCTTAACTTTAAAAGTGAATGGACTACCAACAGCAACTATAGGAACTACTAAAACAGTTTGTAAGGGAGATGCAAATCCGGATATAACTATTACAGGAGCTAATGGGACCTCAAATTATACTTTTACATATAATATCGGAGGTGGAGCAAATCTAACAAGTGTAAGCACGGGAAATACATCACTAATATCAGTAAGTACATCAAGTGCTACTACTTATACGTATAATTTAGTGAGTGTAAAAGACGCAAATAATTGTAGTCAAAATCAACTAGGAAGTGTCATAATTACGGTTGATCCAACTAATATCGGAGGAACTGTAAATACTAATCATACAATATGTTCAGGAAGTAAAAGTAATTTATTAACCCTCTCAGGGAATATTGGAAATGTTACTAAATGGCAATATGCTGTTTCACCATTCACTATTTGGAAAGATACTGCTATAAGTACTTCTACGTTTACTTCTGGTAATTTAACGTCATCAACTCAATTTAGAGCTGTAGTAAAAAGTGGAAGCTGTCCTGAAGCCTTTTCAACCCCAGTATTAGTTAGTGTTGATCCTAAAAGTGATGCTGGGACATTAAATTCTTCTAACTCAATTTGCCAAGGTCAAACGAGCGGTACATTATCGTTGACAGGTAATGGTAATACAATTCAAAAATGGCAAAGTGCAATTTCTCCATTTAATTCATGGAGTGATATTGCACATATAAGTAATTCATATACCTCTGGAATTTTAAATGATACCACACAATATCGTGTTATTGTAAAATCTGGTGTTTGTCCAGCTGATACTTCAAATATTATTTCAATAAATGTTACCCCAAATCAGACACTTAATCTACAATGTGGTAATAGCACGAATACTACTGTGGAGTTTACTTGGGATAAAATTAATGGTGCTACTCGTTATGATTATAGCTATACTGTAGACAATCTTGGACCTGGCATAACTGGAACAATAAATAAGAATTCGATTGATACTACAATTACAGTTAGTGGTATGGGGAAAACAGTGAATTTCACACTTACACCAATTGGGATTTCTTGTACAGGAGCTGAGACTGCTAATTGTATTTCTACAACCTGTTTAAAACCTACAACAGATCAAATTCAAGATATCATTGTTTGTGCTGGAGATAACATTGATATTCCAACATTTATAAGTCCTGATTCACCAGAGTCGTTTGCATGGACTAATTCAAATACTGCAATTGGTTTACCTATTAAAGGTATCTCAGATACTTTGTTTAAAACTGCATTAGTAACCAAACAAGAAATAGGGATTATAAAGGTGAATGCCTATAAAAATCCGTGTAAAGGACCTACTATGACTTTCAAAATCACTGTCAATCCTTTACCGATGGTTACAACCAAACTAGATACAAGCATCTGTAAAGGTTCCTCCATAAAATTAAAAGGAGTTGGTGCTGTTTCTTACGTATGGAGTAATGGAATTACGGATAATGTTACTTTTGCTCCTACCACTACATCGACATATACTGTTACTGGTACAGATGCTAATTCATGTAAAAATACGGCAAATGTAAAAGTGTCAGTGAATTCATTACCAGTGATTACGGTTTCTAATTCTGGACCAATTTGTGCGAGTGATTCTTTGTTAAATCTAAATCAAAGTGGTGATGTATTGACCAAGTGGAGTTGGAAAAGTAATTCAAATGCTGTTTTTAATGATTCTTTAGTAAAACAACCTGTTGTTAAAAAAGCGATTAATAATGAAGTGTTTACATTAAAAGGTACGGATGCAAATGGGTGTTATTCCTTTGCAACTACAACTTTGACAATTAATCCATTACCTTCATTTAATTTAGCAGCAAATACTCCTTGTGAAAAACAAACAATTACACTTTTCTGTTCTTCAGCCACTGCAAATTCATATGCTTGGTCACATAAAAATGGGTATACAAACTCTCAACAAAATCCGACCTTATCAAATTGTCAGTTAAGTGATTCCGGTTATTATTATTTGAAATTCACCGATGCTAAAGGATGTGTGAAAACGGATTCTGTATTTGTAAATATTAAATCAATCCCTGTTTTTACTCCATCTGCTATTTCTCCGTGTGAATCAACTCCATTTTCAGTAAAAGCAAATTTACTAAATGCTACTTCGTATTCTTGGAGTGGACCAGTGACTTTGGCTAATTCGGAAACGGTTTTAGTTTCTAATTCAGCAAATCCTACAACACATAATGGTGATTATTCAGTGACTGTAACAAACATAAATGGATGTTCGGATACAAAAAAAGTGACAGTAACTGTAAAACCTAGTCCAGTGATATCGGTTTCTAACAATGGACCTTTATGCGCAAATGATACTTCATTAAGTTTAAATCAAACAGGTGATGTTTTGATAAAGTGGAGTTGGAAAAGTGATCGTTCTGCAATTTTCAATGATTCATTAATCCAACAGCCAAAAATTAAAAATGCAGGGAATGGGGAAGTTTTTACTCTAAAAGGGATGGATGCAAATGGTTGTTCTTCTTCAGCATCAACAACATTAACAGTCAATCCACTTCCAGTTTTTAAAATTTTTACAAATACGCCTTGTGAAGGTCAAACGTTAAATTTGTCCTGCGATTTTGTAGGGGCAACTAAATACGAGTGGAGCCAAATAAATGGATTTACTAACACAACCCAAAACCCTACAATTTCAAATGTAAGTTTACTAGATTCAGGACAATATGTATTAAAATTAACAGACGCTTCAAATTGTAGTGATACACATTCAATTCGCGTGAAAATAAACTCACTTCCTGTATTCGCTCCTAGTTATATACCTCCTTGTGAGGCAAAACCATTATTATTAAAAGCAAATTATAGTTCAACAACCTTGGTTAAAAGATTTGCTTGGAAAGGACCAAGTAATTTAGTAGATACAATTCCTTCAATTGCAAATACTACTGTTGCTCAAAAAGCAACTCCTAAAATTCATAATGGAGAATATGCGTTGACTATAACTGATGTTAATAATTGTTTGGATACCAGAAAAATAACGGTAACTATAAACCCTTTACCGGCAGTTAAAAGTGTGAATGATTTTGATATTTGTATTGGTGATTCTGTAATTTTAAACGGATCTGGTGCTGTTAGTTATTCATGGGACAAAAACATTGTTGATAATACACCTTTTAAACCGTTAACTACAACAACTTATATAGTAAAAGGTATTGATAAGAATCAATGTGAAAATCTAGATACAGTAACTATTACAGTGAATCAATTACCTACTTTAAATGTTCCTGAATTATGTGAAAATTATAATCAAGTTTTGAAGAGTAATCATGCACCTGCAAAAAATAACGCATGGATTTTATCTGATATTACTGTTGCGACTATTGATCCTACAAGTGGTAAAGTGCAAGCAATGAAAGCCGGGAAAACTAAAGTGACTTTTACAGACAGTGTTGGTTGCACTGTATCAAAAGATTTAATAGTGAATGCTACCCCAACAATTACAACTAATCCGCTTTCAGCTTGTGTAAATAGTCAAATTAATTTAAAAGCAAATCAATCTCCTGCGATAGTGAATCCATGGAAATCTACTTCAAATAATAGCTCAATTAATTCAATTTCAGGACAAGTTTTAGGATTAAAGGAAGGTACAGATTCTGTTTCTTTCACAAATAATAAAGGATGTAAAACTTCAAAATTACTAACTGTTTATGGGTTACCAATTGCGAATTTTACTTCTGTAAATACAATTTGTATTGACGATACGCTTCATTTGATAAACTCAACTTCACCATTATGTGATACATATAGTTGGGATTTTGGAGATGGAACGAAATCAACAGTTCCTTCTCATAAATATAATAAAAGTGGATTGTTTACAATTTCTCTAACTGTAACTGATAGTCATGGATGTCAAGATACGATTACGAAAGTGAATCACATTGATGTAGTCGATAAGCCATTCGTAGGTTTCACATTTACACCTGATTCAATTGATATTTTAAATCCTGAAGTAATTTTTAAAACAAATTCGAATGGTAAATATTTTAAGTGGAATTTCGGAGACGGTAAGCCTAATACTAAAACAAAAGATGCGGTTAATTTTTTTCCAACCGATGAAGGGAAATATTATACGGTTACATTGACTGCTTCAAATACAAAGGAAGGTTGTTCAAATTCTTATACTCAAGTAATAGTTTCGAAAGAACCTGTAATCTATTACATTCCGAATACGTTTACTCCAAATGGAGATGAGGTAAATAATACATTTCAACCTATTTTCTCTAGTGGTTTAGATCCTTACAATTATGTATTATACATCTATGATCGTTGGGGAGAGTTGATTTTTGAATCACATAATGTCCAAATTGGCTGGGATGGAACCTATAATAATGATATTGTTGGAAGTAATACTTATATCTGGAAATTAGAATTTAAGGGGAAACACGACGGACAACAACATACCAAATTGGGGCACGTAAATGTCATTCGTTAACACAAAAAGTTATGATTTTAATCATCGACTGTGGTAGTCAAAAAACACCTTTTATCGAAGAAGCAGTTGATCTTCAAATGGATTATGAAACAATAGGACTTTGGGAAGTTACGAAAGAACATACATTGAATAAAAAAGGTGTGATTATTTCTGGAGCTCCGATTTTGATTACTGAAATTGATTATTCGAAACATTTGACGCAACTTTCATTTCTAAAAGAACTAGAAATTCCTGTACTTGGCATCTGTTTTGGTCATCAAATGATTGGTTTGTTACATGGAGCTGCTCCATCGCGTCAAAAAGAAGACCGTGATTGGCAAACGATCGAATCCTTGGAAGAACACTCCTTGTTTGATAAACTACCGGTCGAATTTGAAATGATGGAAGACCATTGTGAGTCCATTTCCTTACCTAAAGACTTTCGATTATTAGGAGTTTCGGATGCCTGTGTCAATGAAGCGATGTGTCATAGTTCCAAACCTTTGTTTGGTGTTCAGTTTCATCCTGAGGTTTCTGGAAATCAAGGAACCTTGTTTATTGAAAACTTTGTTAATATTTGTTTGCAACACGAATCAAACGCCGCTCGATAAATCCCGAACTTCGCTCTTATGTTATTGAATAGACTTTGGATAGGAATGTTTTTGATTGCGCTGGTTACAGGTCTTTCAAAACTACTTTTTTGGCATGACTTGATCATTTTTGAGAAGATGGTAACTTCATTGTTTGATGCTGCTAAATCTGGATTTGAAATTTCGCTATATTTCACTGGCGCTCTATGTTTGTGGTTAGGTTTTATGAAAGTAGGAGAGGAAGGTGGAGCCATTCGTATAATGACTAGACTGGTATCACCTTTATTTTCAAAATTATTTCCAGAAGTTCCTAAAGGTCACCCTGCGATTGGTTCGATGATGATGAATATTTCTGCGAATATGTTAGGACTCGATAATGCAGCGACTCCGATGGGGCTTAAGGCAATGAAGGAATTACAAACGTTGAACCCAAAACCAGATACAGCTACGAATGCACAAATCATGTTTTTGGTCTTGAATGCTTCAGGGTTGACAATTATTCCAATTAGTATTTTATCACTACGTGCAGCAAATGGATCTACTTCTCCATCAGAAGTTTTTCTTCCGATATTAATAGCAACTTTTTTCGCAACTCTTGCTGCGTTAATTTATGTAGGGATTCGCCAAAAAATCAATTTGTTAAATAAAGTTGTTTTACTTTATGTAGGGTCATTAACCGCTTTGATTGTTGGGTTGTTGGTGCTGCTTTATAATCATCCGCAATACATTCAACCGATTTCTTCTGTCGGTAGTAACTTGTTTTTATTTCTAATTATAATCTTTTTTATAGTACTAGCAATTCGTTCTAAAGTCAATGTCTATGACCAATTCATTGAAGGAGCAAAAGGTGGTTTTGAAGTTGCGATTGGTATTGTTCCTTACCTAGTTGCAATGTTAGCTGCGATTGCAGTTTTTCGTTCCTGTGGGGCACTTGAAGCATTGATTGATGGGATTAAGTTGGGATTGGTTGCCATCGGGGTAACAGCTACTCAATTTGTAGATGCATTACCTGTGGCTTTTATGAAACCTTTTTCAGGTAGTGGAGCACGTGCTTTAATGGTGGAATCTTGGACAACGTTTGGTGTCGATAGTTTTGTTGGAAAATTAGCTGCAACATTTCAAGGTAGTACTGAAACTACTTTTTACGTACTTGCTGTATACTTTGGTGCTGTAAAAGTCAAACACACACGTTATGCTGCTATGGGTGGTATTATTGCTGATATTGTTGGAGTAGTTACTGCAATTTTAGTTTCTTATTTATTTTATGCTCACTAAGATTTTAGATATGTTCAAAAAGAAAAAAAAGGTACACATCCCTTCTGATAAAGAGAAAAAAGTCGTACCGATGAAGGCATTGGACTATCCTCCAAAAATCTTATTGGCATGGGCGAAAGCCATAGAAGGTGAAGATGAGTTCTCAGAATGGTTAAAATTTAATGGGTTTTTAGAATTACATACTGCCGCTTCAGCGATCAAATTAAATGCAAAAGCACGTGATTGGTTGATGGATAATGGCTACCCTCATTTATTAGCGTTTATTCAAGCTTCAGAAGGTAATAAACATGCTGAAACTTGGTTGGAACGCAATAAATTCAAATTGTTACTCAATATGGCGCGCGCTATAGACGGAGATAACGATTCTTATAAATGGGTCAAAGAAAACCAATCAGTAGATATTTACATATTGATGGTTGCGATTAAGAAAATCAAGGATCAAATTGAGGATTTTAATAATGATCCTCATATTTTTAAGTAAATTCTATAAACTTTTCAATTGTTCAATCGTCTCACTAGGATTCGTAGAACCAAATACAAAACTTCCAGCAACTAACACGTCAGCTCCAGCGTCTACTAATAATTTTCCTGTTTCAAGGTTTACACCACCATCAACTTCAATCAACGCTGAAGAACCTTTTGCTTGGATTAATTGTTTTGTTTCAGCAACTTTATTCACTGCATTTGCAATAAATTTTTGTCCACCAAAACCTGGATTTACAGACATAATCAATACCAAATCCAATTCGGCAATTACATCTGTTAATGCGCTTACTGGAGTATGTGGATTCAATGCTACACCTGCTTTCATTCCAGCTTGTTTAATCGCTTGTATCGTGCGGTGTAAATGTCTACACGCTTCATAATGAACCGTTAATATGTCTGTCCCACAACGTTTAAATTCTGCAATGTAATCGTCTGGGTTCTCAATCATAATGTGAACATCCAACGGTTTAGTTGCATGACGTTTCATTGCTTCAATTACCGGAAAACCAAAGGAAATATTAGGTACAAATACACCATCCATCACGTCCACATGAAACCAATCTGCTTGACTTGCATTGATCATTTCAATATCACGTTGCATATTCGCAAAGTCACAGGATAACATCGATGGGGAAATTAGTACGCTCAAAATTCTTTTTTTTGGATTTGACGTTAAAATTACGGATTATAATAGATTCTTGAAATTTAAACCTCAAAATTTCATCAGCAATCCTTATATTTACTTCGTATTACAACGTTTATATGACTATTCTAATCATCATTGCTACTGCCATCACTTCGTTTATGGGGTTTAAAAATCCTCAAATGATTAGTAAATGGGTATTTTCACCATTCCGCGTTAAACATAACAATGAACTTTCTCGATACATATCTCACATGTTTATACATGCAGATTTGTCACATTTACTTTTTAATATGATCTCTTTCTTTATGTTTGGTAACATGATTGAAAATGAATTGTATAACCATTTTGGAGATTCACAAGGAATGATACATTTTTTAATTTTATATTTTGCTGGTGGATTATTTTCGACTTTATGGCCATACATGCGAAATCAAGAAAATCCAAATTATCTATCTCTTGGTGCTTCAGGTGCTGTTTCAGCTGTAGTTTTTGCAGGTATCATGTGGAATCCAACGATGAAAATGGGGTTGATTTTTTTACCAATTATGATTCCAGCGTATATCTTTGGACCGCTTTATTTAGCGTTCGAATTTTGGATGTTTAAAAGACAAAAAACAAATATTGCACACGATGCACATATCGGTGGTGCTGTTTTTGGGGTGTTGTATATTTTATTGATCAACGCCAATAAAGGAAGTGAGTTTTTACATAGTATAATGCCCTAATGTATGCAAGATTTATTCGTAAATAATAACGGAGCAGTCCTCCCTAATAAAGGCGCTACTATCGCTGCTGGTAACCGTTCATACTTGTATGGTGATGGATTGTTCGAAAGTATTCGCATCATGAATGGTAATCCAATCAACATGGTGAACCATTTTAACCGTATGGTGGAAGGGGCTAAAGCGATTAAAATGCGATTTCCTTCTTTTTTTACGGTTGAATTTTTTGAAGATAAAGTGAAAGAATTAATCTCACTTTCAGGTATTAAAGAAGGTGGGAAGTGTAGAATTTCCTTAGACAGAGCGTTGGGTGGAACTTACATTCCTGAAACGAACGAAATTTCTTACTTTATTGAGGTATATCCGTATGAATCCAATTATTTTGAATTGAATTCTAAAGGTTACGAGGTAGATATCTACCGTGAAATTAAAAAACAAAAAAATTTTCTAGCCAATTTCAAAACCAAGAACGGTCTATTGTATGTCATGACTGCCATTGCGGCAAAAGAAAAAGGGTTGGATGACTACTTGTTAATTAATGAAAATGATGCAGTCATTGAAAGTTCAAACTCGAATTTATTTGTCGTTAGCAATGGTGTTTTATATACACCAAGCTTAGAAGATGGCTGTTTGGCTGGAACGATGAGAATGCAGGTGATTAATATTGCATTGACACATGGAATCAAAGTCTATGAATGTGCGATTTTACCTCAAAATCTATTGGCTGCAGATGAAATTTTCTTAACCAACGCAATTCGTGGAATTGTTTGGGTAGGAGGGTACAGAACAAAGCGTTACTTCAATACGGTTGGAAGAAAAATTCAATCCTACCTCAATGATTATTGGGACAACCAATTAAACGAAATAGAAGAATAATTCATTGTCATTTAACTCATTAAACGTGGCTAATTTTAAAGAATTAGGGGTCGAATCCTATCTAATAAAAGCATTAAACGATATCAATATTACTGAACCTACTGAAATTCAGCAAAAAGCACTGCCTTTTTTGTTAGAGTATAATTCTGATTTTGTAGGCCAGGCTCAAACAGGAACTGGTAAAACGGCTACGTTTGGTATTCCAATCATTCAAAAAATTGATGCGACTTCACCAAACGTACAGGCGTTAATTTTAGCTCCAACGCGTGAATTATGTCAACAAATTTCCAAACAACTCTTTAAAATGACAAAGTACACAACAAATGTGTATGTCCAAGCGGTTTATGGAGGTGAAAAAATTGATTTGCAAATTCGTGCGCTTTCTAGACCTACTCAAATCATTGTGGCTACACCTGGTCGTTTGATCGATTTATTGGACAGAAAAGTGGTTGATCTAAAAGGAGTAAACACTGTTGTATTAGACGAGGCGGATGAAATGTTGAAAATGGGATTCCAAAAAGATGTGGAGACGATTTTAAGACAAACGCATAAAAACAGCTTTACGTGGTTGTTTTCAGCGACGATTCCGAATGAATTAGAGTTGATTATCACGAATTATTTATCAGAAGACGCAAAACGCATTCAGGTAAATAAACAAAAAAACATGAACTCAGGGATTGAACATCAATATTTTGTGTGTGATCCAAAACAAAAGTTTGCCTATTTAACTCATTTTCTAAAAACACAGCCAAACAAAACTGGAATTTTCTTTTGTAGAACAAAGGCTTCTGCTCAATTTATTTCAGATAAATTGAAAGAAAGTAAACACAGTGTTGGTGTAATTCATGGTGACTTAGAGCAACGTGAACGTGAAAAAGTGATG
Organism: Flavobacteriia bacterium; assembly: GCA_947455255.1. Lineage (GTDB taxonomy): Bacteria > Bacteroidota > Bacteroidia > Flavobacteriales_D > Crocinitomicaceae > CANHVK01. The sequence continues at coordinate 15,352 of CANGOA010000011.1, forward strand.
CGTATGTTCAAAAAAGGTACTTTTTCTTTTCTGGTTGCAACAGACATTGCTGCACGTGGTATAGACGTTGAAGATTTGTCTTTTGTGGTTCATTACGAATTACCTGATGATATAGAAAATTACACTCACCGAAGTGGTCGTACTGCGCGTGCTGGTAAAAAAGGTATTTCTATAGCATTTATTGAATCAAAGGAAATCAAACGTATTCGCAAGATAGAACAAGAATTAGGGATTAAATTTTATCAAATCAAATAGTTTAGTTCGATTAGTGATGAAACATCATGTATTGTTTATTGGCCTTGTTTGGCCAGAACCTGATTCATCAGCTGCAGGTGTTCGCATGCTTCAAATCATTCAATCATTTTTAGAACAAACATATACTGTCTCCTTTGCTTGTTCTGCTGCGCGCAGTGAATTTAGTTTTGCGTTGGAAAGTTTGGGTGTTTCATGTCATGATATTATTCTCAATGACAGTAGTTTTGATATGTTTATTTCAGAATTAAATCCAACCATGGTCGTTTTTGATCGTTATATTACGGAAGAACACTATGGGTGGAGGGTAACTGAAAATTGTCCAACTGCACTTCGAATTTTAGATACCGAAGATTTACATTGCTTACGTAAAGCACGTCATAAAGTATTCAAAGAGAACAGAGAATTTACGATGAATGATTTATTGGTAGAAGAAACTGCTAAACGAGAAATAGCAAGTATTTTACGATGCGATGTCACGTGGATTATTTCAGAATATGAAATGGATCTCTTGAAACACATATTCAACGTGGATGAATCGTTAATCTATTATTTACCAATGTGGGTGGATTCTGTAGGGATGTTGCATGCAACACCCCTACAGAATCAATTCCACCAAAAATTAAATTTTTCATTTGTCGGAAATTTTTTACACGACCCGAATTGGGATGCAGTCTTGTTTTTGAAAAAGGAAATTTGGCCACTTATACGAAAACAGCTTTCTCAAGCCGAACTACATATTTTTGGCGCTTATCCTTCTCAAAAGGTAATGGATCTTCATAATCCGAAAGAAGGGTTTATTATTCGAGGAAGAGCAAATTCATTGGATGATGTATTTGAACCAACACGTGTTTTTTTAGCTCCGCTTCGTTTTGGTGCGGGTATCAAAGGAAAATTGATGGAAGCCATGCTGAGAGGCGTACCTAGTGTGACGACTCCCGTTGGAGCAGAATCAATGCATGGAGAATTACCTTGGAATGGTTGTATAGAACAAGAGGCAGAAGGAATTGCAGATGCAGCTGTATCATTGTATGCTAATGAACAATTATGGAAAGATTCAGTAGAAAGAGGTGTTCAACTTATTCAATCCAGGTATCTCAAAAAAGATAATTCGTTCGTTACGCATTTGGAAGAACTTTACGAAAATCTAGAAATTCATCGCAAACAAAATTTCATAGGTGGTTTGTTGCAACATCAAAGTTTACAAGCGACCAAGTATATGTCTAAATGGATAGAATTAAAAAAATTACTGAAATAGTTTGTTAACGCTTTGTTGCTCTTTAAAGTGAACGTGATTGATTGTGTAATAATAAGAGAATAAACGTTTTCTGTTTGATTCACCAAAAACGGAATACCATAATGTATAGAATGAATGGATTCTTCTTTCAGTAGGTAATTGAATGATTTGATTGTATTTAGCTATTTTGAAAGCGTGTTTATTCGTATATAAATCTAGATATTCATTTTTTGAAATCCCTGTGTTTTTCGGTATCTGCTTAATTAGATTTACATTAGCTGTAATTACTTTTACATTTGCTAGTTTACCTGCATTGTCACGAATGGTAATTCCATAAAATGGGTCAAACATACAATAGTGATTATCAATCATAATTTCACAGACCGAATGATGCGAAATACTGTCGTTTCCATACAAAAAAATAAGTCTCCCTTTGATGTTTAGTGTATTTAAAAGGGACAAAAAAGTGTTACATTGTTCATCGCAATAGCCTTGACCTGACACTAAATGTTTTCCACTTTCACCTAATATCCGAATGTTGTTTGAAGTTGATTTTGAAGGTTTTTTTAGGTGTTTTTGTATATAGGCATAGAGTTTTATGACTTTTTCTTCTTGAGTATTTGATTCATAACTTTCTTTCTTTGCGATTGAATACAGTACAGTATAAGCAAAATCTAATTTTTTGAAACGAACAAAAAGAAATGGGATACTATAAAAAGTGATAATAATGATCAGTAAGAGGATACTAAAAAAAATACTCTTTTTAAATTTCATCGAATAAAGTTCCATTCTGTTTCTGTAGAAGTTTTAGCATCAAAGGTATACCCATCCACACTGTAAATCTTTAATTCTTCAACCGATTGGATGTTGTTTTGTATACAATAATTAGCCATGGCTCCACGGGCATGTTTTGCATACATCATCACCACTTTATATTGACCATTACTAAAATCTTTAAATGTTGGTGTTATGACCTTTGTTTTTAAATGTTTGAAGTTGATGACTTTGTTATATTCTGCTGAGGCAAGATTTAATACTTCACTTGGTTTTTCTGAATTTAAGTGCTTGGTTAATTTATCTGACCAAAAAGCGTATAAATTCTTAATCTTGGGAGTTATTTGCCATTTTGTTCCCATCTCTAAACGATAAGGATATACCAAATCTAATGGTTTTAAAATACCGTATAATCCAGATAAGATTCTTAATTGTTCATTCGCTCGTAGTAATTCTTCTTGAGTCCATGAAAATGGATCTAAGCCTTTATATACTTCACCATTAAACACTTCGATACATGATTTTACCACATCATTTTCCTCTGAGGGTGTAATCCATGCTTGATAACGATCATAATTTAAGTGTGCTAAATCCGAAGAAATATGCATCATCTCCATCAATTTTTTAGGACTTATTTTTTTTAATTTAGCTACCAATTGCTCTGTTTCTTTTAGAAAGCTAGGAGAGGTTACAAATGGTTTTTCGATAGATTTTGAATAGTCTAATGATTTTGCTGGAGAAAGTAAAATTTTCATAATTAATGGGATGAATGATTAAACCTAACTTCTGTAGCTCCTTTTCCATACTCTAAATAAGAAGCGTCAAAATATTCGATATGTTCTTGTCTAGCTAAAAAAGATCTTATTTCGTTTTTCAATACACCTTCACCAACACCATGAATGATGATCAATTTTTGGATACGTTTATCTTTAGCTTTGGAAAATGTATTTTTAAAATTACTCATCTGTTTGAGTAATATTTCTGTATTTGATAAATTTTTAGCGTTGTCAAATAAATTTTCAATGTGTAAATCGATCTCCCAAATTGAAGTTCGCTTTTTGTTTTCTATTTTGACAGAAAACTGCATGTTTTTTCGCTTGGATATAGGTTCTTTATCGTATGGAATAGAAGTGGTTTCTAATTGATAATTTAAACTATGAAGCGTTATTAATTCTGCACTAGGTCGAATTTGTTCAAACCCTTCATTATCGATTAGTCTTATTTTTTTATTTGGAAGAAACTCTAAGATTTTAGCCGTACCCTGTTCAGATAAAAAACCAATTTTTTCTCCTAATTTAAACATGAATATTTTTATTTTTTCACGATGAACATAACACGTCTATTCTTAGCAAGTTTCAAATCTTCATCGTCCTCTTCTATTATTTCTTCGTTTGGTTCTTTTTCGTCTTTAGGTGTTGAAATAAGTCTTTTATCGTCAATACCATTCTCTATCATATACTTCATAACCTCACGAATGCGACGATTAGCTAAATCTGCAAATAAAGGTTTCTTAACAGCTAACTCAGCCTCGTTGATATCTAGATGACCAAACAATTCAACAATAAAAGTTGGGTTAGCTTTCATTTCTCGAATAACAGCATCAATGGTGCTGCGATTAGTTTCTTGTAATTCGTATTTACCAAAAGGAAAAAATGCTGTATGAGCTTCAATTCGCTCTATAGGTGTCATTTTATCTTCTAACATGATAATTTTATGATAGTATGTATCCTTTTTATTTTCATTCGATCCACAATCACAAGCTGTTTTTTGATCAACCATTATCACTGAAATGTCATCAATATAATAATACGCAAAATCAGAAATTACACCTTTATAGTCTTTGATTTTAATCGCTTTCTCTGTTTTTGTTTTATCTGTTGCTGTAAAATTTCCAATAGTTATAAATTCTTCCCCCCCTTCTGCAATATAAGTTCCGCATACTTTTTCCCATCCATAAGTTGCAGTTACTACTTTCGATTGAGGGTGTAAAATAGACGTTTTTTCGACGATGTTTTTATTATCTTCTTGTTTCAGTTGTTTTTTATGAAAATTGATTCCAACTTGATTTGTAGCATATTTAGATCCTTCAGCTAAAGAAATATACATACTAATACAATATTTTTTTCCTTTTAGCATAGGTTGCCCTAATGGAGAAGTGATGTAATTTCGTGCAATTTTATCTTTAGGAGAGTAGACAACAAGTCCGGCGTAATTATCTCCTTCTTTCGGTTCCTCCTTACCATATGAATTTCCAGAAGTCAATAAAAGAGGATTTTTATTTTCTTTAACAAATAAATCAGCTTTAGTAGTAGTAACATTTTTCCAATCATCTGATGATTCAACACACCCTAATCCTTTTACTTTCCCTTTGATTACTTCAAAGCTACCATTCTCCACAAGGTTAGTGGTTTGAGAAAAAACAAAAACACATAAAAAAATAAAAAATAATAAGGTGCTTACTTTCATCGATTAATACTTAATTGCGTAATCTTTAACTGTTTGTATGAATGTTTTTACTTTCGTTGGATCCACATCTGGATAAACACCATGTCCAAGATTTACGATATGACGTTTGCTAGTAAATGAATCTAATAGCTTGTTTGTCAATTTTTTCACTTCATCATGGGTACTGTATAATGCGCAAGGGTCTAAATTACCTTGAATAGTTCTTTTCTCTCCAATAACTTTTCTAAAATCAGGAATATCCATGTTCCAATCTAAACCTACTGTGTTACAATTTAAGTTTGCAATATCTTCCAATGAACTCATAGCACCTTTTGAAAAGATTGTCAAAGGAACATCCTGAATAGCATCAGCTATTTGTTTTAAATAAGGCATGCTAAATGTAGCATATTGCTCTGTTCCTAAAATTCCTGCCCATGAATCAAATACTTGAACCATATGTGCTCCAGCTTTAATTTGAGCTTGAAGGTATTTAATGGTTACTTTAGTGATTCGATCCATTAATTTATGTGCTAATATTGGATTAGTGTAAAGCATTTTACGAGACTCCGAAAATGTTTTAGAACCATGCCCCTCAATCATATAGCAAAAGATTGTCCATGGAGCACCAGCAAATCCAATCAATGGAACTCGTCCATTTAGTTCTTGATTTGTAATTTTAATTGCTTCAAGTACATATCCCAAACGATCTTCAATATCAAAATCTACTTCCGCATATTTTAAATCGTCTTCTGTTTTAATTGTTTTTTCAAACCAAGGACCTTTTGCTTCTAACATTTGATATTCTAAGCCCATAGCTTCTGGGACAACTAAGATATCTGAAAATATAATTGCAGCATCCACACCTAAAATATCTACTGGTTGTACAGTAACTTCAGCAGCAAAACGAGGAGTTTCAACTAATTCTTTGAAACCAGAAAGTGAACTTCTAACTGCACGATATTCAGGCAAGATTCTACCTGCTTGACGCATTAACCAAACAGGATAACGTTCGATATTTTCTCCTCGAGCAGCACGAAGTACTAAATCGTTTTGTAATGTGTTTTTCATGGTTGTAATTTTACTAGTGTAAAGATACTAAATTCATTAAACTACCATGAAATTTGGGCTTGCATATTCGCATTTAAATAGTGATTACAAGCTCGAAATTGTCCGCTATTTTTAAAAGCGATAAAATCTTTCCCCGATTTTGTATAGCCTAAAGGGGAAGGATGGGAGGTTTTGATAATTAAATTTTCTGAATTATTTAATTGTTTTTCAATTGAATGCGCATTTTTCCCCCAGAGTAAATACACGATATTAATGCGTTGAGAAACTAGGTGTTGTATCACTTTTGTTGTGAATTTTTCCCAACCAATATTTTTATGACTCAAAGGTAAACCTTTCTCTACTGTTAGGATAGTGTTGAGTAAAAAAACACCTTGGTCTTTCCAGCGATTTAGATCTCCATTTTCTGGTTCGAATTCAGGAAATTCATTTTTGATTTCTCTAAATATATGTAATAAACTTTTGGGATATGGATATATTTCTGGATTAACAGAAAAACATAACCCGTTAGCATAACCATAGGTAGGGTAGGGATCTTGACCTAAAATAACCACTTTAATTTGCGATAAATCAATTTCAAAGACCCTGAAGACTTGTTCTTTTTTTGGGTATACTTGAGTTGTTTGATACTTAGTGTCGAGATTCTTTAATAAATCAATAAAATAGGATTGATTTGTTTCATTATCAAAAAAAGAAGTCCAACTATGGTGAATATTGGAGAGCATGGTTTACGAACGATTGTCGTTTTCTAATTCATGAATTTTTTTTCTCCATTCATTAATTTCATTATTCATCGATAAAAAACGAGAGATAATAGAGAATAAAAATAATAATAATATAATCGTTGCCGTGTTAGAAAAATACTCACCTGCAAAAATGGATAGCAATAATAGCGTTATTGCAGTTACAACAATTACTAATGTTGCTTTTTTATGTTCAAGTTTTAATCCTATTAAAAGGTGATGTAAATGTGTTTTATCAGCTCTAAAAGGGCTGAATCCTTTTTGAATACGTTTACGATATACGCGAATTGAGTCAATTACAGGTAAAATCAAAACTCCAATCACCGTGGAAAGAGTTCTAGTAATATCTGGAGTGTTTGTAGATTCTTGGATTAACATAATTCCTGAAACTACAAGTATATAACCTAAAAATAAAGATCCAGCATCCCCCATAAAAATTTTATGCTTTTTACTTAAGTTATATTTTAAGAAACCAATTAATGCGCCAATGATGGTTAAAAACAAAGAAGCAAACAAGTATTGTTGATGAACTAATGCGATTATAGAAAATGATGTAAATCCAATAATTGCCAAACCACCTGCTAAACCATCAATACCATCTGATAAATTAAATGCATTTACAGTTCCTGTTATAATTATCACTGTTAAAATAAATTTGAAAATTTCAGGTATTTCATTAATTCCTAATATTCCAAACAATGATTCTATTTTAATACCTGAAAGGTATACGAATACAGCAACACCTAATTGAATAATGAGTTTAATAGAGGCTTTTAAGTTAACCTTGTCATCAATTATTCCCATTACAAGTAGGATAAATGATCCTATGATTAATGGTGAAATCTGTTGGAAATCAGGCTCTACGATTTTTGAAATAGTTAATGCTATTGTAGCACATAAGAAAACCATAAAACCTCCAATCAACGGAATTGCTGTAAAGTGTGATTTGCGGTAATTTGGTTTGTCAACGAAGTTTATTTTAAAAGCAATTCGTCTAAAAAAAGGAGTTAATACCAATACTAGTATTAAGGCAATCAAGGGAGAAATTATGAGTGTGATATAATTTTTTTCCATGATTATTTTTTATGGTCGTAAAAGTTTTTTTGATGTTTTAAATGGGCAATGTTCATTTCGAGTAAGGTTTTTTCGTCCAAATCTTTCGTGTTTGAATTAATATTTCCTTTTTTCTTCATATCCATTACTTCTTCAAAAAGCGCACTATATTTGATTGCAATCGTTTTCCATGTATATCTTCGTTTTGCAATTTCATCCATTTGTAATCCTACTTCTTTTAAGGTTTCTTTACTTGTCTCTTGTACTAAATCTATTAAGTCAAATTGATTTCTAAAATATAATGCTTTTTCTTCTGTTGTTTTTCGATTGTAAGAAACATTGAACGCCATTATTGGTAATCCTAAATACATTGCTTCTACTAAAGAAGGATTCGTTCCCCCAGCTGAATGGCCATGTATATAAATATGAGCATTTCCTCGAATTGCATCTAATTTTCGTTGGTCATAAATAGGGTCAAGCAAAATGATATTTTCATAATCTTTACATTTTTCACGAAAGAATTTTCCAAATTCACTATTATTCCAATTTCCAACCATAACTAATATGTGATCTGGTAACTCCATGAAAGCTTCTAGTACCTCATGTACATTGTTTTCAGGTTCAATACGACAAACTTTAAAAGCATAAGGTTTGCTTAAAAAAGGAAATTCAATTTTATCCTCTTCAGTTGGAACCACTTTCAACGTATGGTCAGCACCATATTCAATGATTCTACTTAATGAACCATAACGCATGGCCGTATAATCTTGAATAGATTCATTGTCTGAAATGTCGATATGAGAATATTTAACTGCAATTTTTTCAGCCCAAAATAAATACCATTGTACTACTCGATTCCATTTGTCACGTTTCCATTCAACACCATCGATAGAAATAATTATTTTCTTTTTGGTGAAATATTTAACAAAAGGAAGCATCCATGAACCTGCAACACCTAAAATGAGTAATACGTCAGAACGAAACACAGCATGAAAAATAGAAATTGCATCGTAAGCAATGCTTTGAAATCCATTAGCATCAAGTGGAATATATTTAAGTTTTGCTCCTTTATAAGTATTTAATCTTTTTTCCTTAGGATATTTTTTTCCAGAACAATAAACTGTAATGTCGTATTGATCAGCTAGATTATCAACTAAATGTTCAGTAAGTGTTTCAAAACCACCATAAGTAGCAGGTACACCAACAGATCCTATAATTGCAATTTTCTTTTTACCTTTCATCCTAATATTATACTATTCACTTAATACATTCGTAAAAAAAACACAAATGTCAAATACTAATAGTCAATTTATTAAGCGAATATACGTAAAAATTAAATAGTTATAAAATTTAAGTTTAGTAGGTTTGTTTTTTTTATAAATGTGACTCAAAAAAAAAGCAGGATTAAATCCTGCTTTTGTGTTTTTATTTAAGTATAAAGTTCTTTTTGACGCTTGGTTTATTTTCTAGAAAGATTTCTAGTATATAGCTACCTGATGACCAGCTAGAAACATTGATTGCTTTTTCTAAATTGTCTTCAGCTCTTATGCCTTCAAAAACTAATTGCCCATTTTGGTTGTATACCTTTACAAATTTTATTATTTCATTTTCTTCTGTAGAAATATATACGAAATTATCTGTTGGATTAGGATAGACAGTGAATTTTGATTCATTTTCAAAATCTTTATCAGAAATTCCAGCCGATTCTTCATTAAGTACTTTTTCAGGTACGTATACTTGTGTCCCTTCTGGATTTGTTACAGTTTGAATCATTTTACTTCCATTACCAATTACAAATTGATAACCTTGGTATTTAGTTCCATCTGATCCGCAATACGCATAGATATCATAAATTCCATCGGCTAAATCCGTAATTGTCATTGATTTTGTTTCACCGATTTGATTGTTTAAAGATAAAAATGTCGGTCTATATACACTTACAAACACTCCTTTGTCGTCACGTTTACGTAATCTGTATTTATTATTTGCCGAACCGTTTAGAACCGTAAATTTTAAAGTTTTAGGATTACTCGTCGCATCAATGTTTAAACGAATTGCAGAACAATTTTCAACAGCCTCATTCAAATAGATTGTTTCTACTTCAGTCTCAGATATTGCTCTACTATAAACTCTTAATTCATCAACAGAAGCGTCTGCCGTTCTAGAATTTCCAATATATCCTAAAACAATGTCAACTAAGTTATTACTAAATGCATAAGCAGAACTATTGTTTAACAATTTACCATTGTGATAGATACTGTTTGTTGTTTTGTCACTTGTTAATACAATATGATTCCATTTGTTTTTCAAAGCGATTTCATTACTTCTCAAAAGTTGAGAACTCGAACCATTACCATAATTATATCTAATTGCTCCATCTTTATCAAATGCAAATTCTGCTCTTAATGTATTAGAACTATTATTAGGTATGGATAGTAATGTTGAAGCATCTTCCGCAGGATACTCATTTAATTTGTACCATAAAGAAACTGTATATCCTTTAGCTGTGTCAATATCAATAACATCTTTGATTGTAATATTATTATACAATCCATTCAAGTGGTAAGCACCTTTTGGATCATTGTAATTATCCATTGTTTGATCAACACAATTGATAATTGCGTTGTGGTTGTTTCCGCTTTCATCTTTTGCACTTCCTTTGAAAGGGAAATAGGCAATTAATTCATTAGTAACTAAGGTACATTTAGCTTTAGTTATTGAAAATGTTAATGATTTATAGCTCTTCGCTTCGTTAGCACAATAAACATATAAATCATATTCACCAATAGATAAGTTATTTACTTTAATTTCTTTGATTTCATTACTTATATTTCCTACTGGAGCAAAAGCAGGGGAGGTAATCGTTGTAAAAGAACCATCATTATTTTTCTTACGAACTCTGTATAAATTGTTTGGATAACCTCCAGAAACAGTAAATAAAATTGACCCATCGTTATCCGTTTTACAAGATGCCGGAACAATGTCAGATTTATTCAGGTTCAAGTTCAAATTTGTACATTCATATGAGATAGGTCCAGTACAAACATCTTTACCAATAGTAAAATATTTAGTATTAAACATATTTGGATTCTCATTACAGAATGCATATAAATCGTATTCTCCAATTCCAAGCCCACCAACCGTAATTGTTTTTGTTTCGTTTTCTAAATTTCCAGAAGGAGAATATGCAGGGAAAGTTACAACTGTATAGCTCCCGTTAAAATTCTTTTTTCTTATTCTATATAAGTTATTTGATGAACCATTTGAAATTGTAAAAGTTACCGAACCATCACTTAATCCTACACAAGTAACATTCTTTAAGCCGTTTTCTTCAATATTTACAAGAATATTCTTGCAGGAAGAAGAAGTATTACTTGCATTTTTTATTTCAGTTACATAGATTGTATCTGTAATTGTATTTGAATTACAAGCATATTGTTTAATATAGAAATCGCTATAGTAACCAGCTGTTAAAGAAGATAAAAAAGCATTTCCACTATTGTCACTATTTATTTCTCTCGTTTCCACTTCGCTATTTCTCTTATAGAAAATTGAATAGGTATTTGTTTTAGCAAGTCCTTTAATTTCCAAGGTACTGTTACAAGTCAAGCAATTTAATGGTGTAGATAGCTTTCCAAGTAAAATAACTGGTACTAAAGGATTAACTAGACTCACCTTGTCTGTAATACTATTTGATTGACATTCCTTATACGTAACATAGAAGTTTTCGTAATCTCCAGCTTTCAAATTGTTTAATGCCATGGATCCAAAAAACGAAGAACTTACTTTGTTTACTGAGTTTGTTCCATTGTAGGTATAGTATAAGTTGTACTCTGTATTACCAGATAAACCTGAGAATTCAATAGAACCGTCACTTAAGCCACATCCAGAAGGCGAAGTAAAACTACCTTTAGAAAGAGTAGGGGCAGAAGGTTCAACCAAATTGATTGTGTTAGTCAATGTATTTGAATTACAACCTTTTGTTTCAACATATAAACTTGAGTAGTTTCCAGCTGCTAAATTTGATATTTTAATTTCTGCATTATCATTTGACGTAAACAATGTTTTTACTGATGTGCTATTTTTAATGTAATTAACATTATATGCTGTGTTTTTTTGAGCAACATTTAATGTAATACTTCCATCGTTTGCAATGCATGTGGTAGGATTAATTGATGACATCAAGTTGACAGTTGAAGCAATAGGATCAGTTAAAATTATTTTAGCTGTATTAATGTTCGATAAACAAGCATTTACACTTAATGTAATATTTGCATATTCTCCAGAAGTCAAATTAGATAAAACTAAATCTTTACCAACAGAAGTTACATTTTTAGTAGTTAAATCTCCATTTTTTGTATAACTAATAATGTGCTCCGCGTTTTCATTTGACACTTGTAATTTAATATTACCATCATTTCCGTTACAAACTGAAGGTGAAGTTGAATTAACAAATGTAAATGTAGGTTCAACAGGAGTAGAAATGGAAATGTTATCTGTTAATGTATTCGATATGCAACCATTAATAGCTACATATATGTTTGTATAGACTCCAGCTTCAAGGTTTGGGATGCTTAAAATCCCAATGTTCGAAGAGGTTGCAATTATTGAGCTATTTACATTGTTTTTAGAATATTTACAAGAATAGGTTGTATTATTAGCTAAACCATTTAATTGGATCATACCGTCTTTTAAAGAACAATTAGAAGTGTTCAAAGTATTATCCAGTGCAATCGTTAAATTAATTGGGTGTTTAATTGTAATTACATCGTTAATTACATTGGAATTACAAGCACTTGTTGTTATATAAAATGCAGAATAATCAGCAATGTCTAAGTTAATCAACTTAAGAATTCCTGTATTCGATGATGTAAGATCTATTTTATTGTTTATATCTCCTTTTTTGTAGTTTAACGTATATACTTTATTTGCGTTTAAACCATTTATTTCAATAGAAGCATCTTTTGAAATACAAGTTGAAAGGTTTGTAACATTTCCCTTTGAAATAGTTGGAACAACAGGATTTGATAATACTATTTTGTCAGTAATCAAATTAGATAAACAACCATTCAAGTTTACATATATGTTAGAATATTCAGCAGCTTCTAAATTTGTTAAAGATAAATTCCCACTGGTATTTGAAGTTGCAGATGCACTAGAGGTTACACCATTTTTACTATAAGTTATACCAAATATAGTGCTTTTTGCTAACCCATTTAGTTGAATAGAACCATCGTATGAAACACAACTGCTAGGAGAAGTATATAAACCTTTCGTAATAACAGGAGAAGCGGGATTAACAAGTGTAATTTTATCGGTAATTGTGTTTGATACACATCCATTTAAAGTCGCATAGAAGTTTGAATATTCAGCAGCGACTAATCCTGTAATTGTACCAACTCCTGTTGTACTGGAGGTGATGTTTGTAATGGTAGTTACACCATTTTTGGTATAGGTTATTGAGTAAGCAGTTGAGTTATTTAAACCATTAATTTTAATACTTCCATCTTTACTAGAGCATGTTGTTGGAGAGGTAAAAGTTCCTTTAGAAATCGCTTTTAATGATGGGACAGTTAAGGTGATTTTATCTGAAATAGGATTTGTATTACAACCATTCAATGAACCAAAAAACTCTGTGTATTCACCAGCTCCTAATCCAGAAAGTGTTATTACACCTGTTGAAGAAGAGGTTGTACTAATTGTGTTTTTTGATCCGTTTTTTGTATAGTTAAAAGTATAAACAGTTGAATTGTTAAAGTTATTGATTATTATTTTACCGTCATTGCTAATACATGTTGCAGGAGAAGTAAAGGTTCCTTTTGTAATTGTTTTTAATGCAGGATTAGTTAGAATAGTAGATGTTGTAATTTTGTTTGAAACAACAGTTCCAAGTGTTACATAAATATCTGTGTATTCTCCAAATGATAGGTTTGCAATTTTTATTGCTCCATTCACATCAGATACGATTGTTGTAGAAATTATAGCTCCGTTTTTAGTATAAGTTAATTTATACGAAGTAGTTTTCAATAAACCGGTTAGGTTAATATATCCATCTGTTCCGTTACAGCTAGATGGGGATAAAAAAGTTCCTTTTGTAATAGCAGGTCTTGTATTAAATGAACAACTAGATGTATTCGTGTATTTTTCTTCAACTCCGTCACATTTTGCAGAAACTGTTGTGTTAATAGAACGAGTACATTCAGGAGAAATTACTTCTCCATCTTTATCGTATAAATTTGATTTGTACGTTGTTTCAAGTACATACTTATCATTCCCTGGTAAATCTGGTAATGTTCCAAAAGTAACTGTGTTAACACCATTCACTGTTTTACAAGTTCCAGTATATGTTTTAGTAGATTTAGTACTTTTTATTACACTTGAAACATGTGTATAACCATCTTCTGTTTCTACACTTGTTTGAAGATTAGTTAACGCTTTAGGGTCTGTACAACTAATGTTTGTCGTCACTTTAACTTCCGTTTCAGGAGTTACCGAAGTTTTAGAACAGGTAGTTTCTGTTTTTACTTTCTTTTGACCGAAGGTAAGTGTACTAACAAATAAAACACCAATAAAAATTGATTTTTTTAAAAGTTTTTTCGTTTGAACAGTTTTTTGTAAAAATTTAATCATACTTCTTTTTTAAGAAATTTATAAATGCACAAATAATTTTTGTACAAGATGTAATAAATATAGTATTTAACGTATATAAAAACAAATTAAAAAGAATATTTTCTAATTAATTTGATTAAACACTCTATGAATAAAGTAAATATTTACGTTTTTACAAATTTACGCATATTCACGTAAAACTTGAATGAAAAAGAATGTTTATTGGTTATTAGGGGATTAATATATTTTATGGAATGTATAAAAATATATTATGATATTATTTCGAACGATTTTTCACTAAAAACGTTTTCTTTAAAATGTTCTACTTTTCTTAGTGCATTTTCATGTAATTTTTGATATAGTTGTGTGTTTTCTATAATTTTTTTGAAAGTTGTATCTAATTTTTGTAAGTCACGACTATCAACTTGAAAGCCATTTTCGCCTTCTTCAATAAGTTCTGTAATTCCTCCAACTGGTGGTACGATTGCAGGTAAACCATACGCCATACCTTCAATGATTGTTAAGCCAAAAGTTTCAATCCATCCATCTGGTCGAGATAAATTTACGATTAAATCAGCCCATAAATAATGCGGATGAAGATTCGTTTGAACGGGTAATATCTCTATATTAATAGGTAGTCTAACTTCCGTAAAATATTCATTGATTTCATTTTGAACTGCATTAACGATTACTCGAAAATTATTGGAAGGGTTTGCGATTGCGAGTTGAACAAATTCATTTACACCTTTGTAATCTTTTAAAGAACAAACAAGTAGCGTATTTTTCAGATTCGTTTTCGAAGTTCTGTTTTGTTTTGCAATTTCAAAAAAATCATCTTCCAAAGCATTGTATAATAAATGAGATTTTGCGTTAGGAATAGGTTCTTCTTTTGCTAAATAATCGGAAACGTAGATAACATCATTTGCTGACCACTTAACGATACCAAAAAGAAATTTCTTTAAGATTGGTGGCTTTACAGTTGTTTCGTGAATATGGTAGATTACTCTACATCCTTTCATCTTACCTAAAAAAGCAGCACCAAATGGGAGTACCGTATTAATGTATATAATATCCTCTTTTTTGACTTTAAAAAACATTTTCCAAAAAACCATTTTTTGACTCCATGTTAAGTTTATTAGTCGAACGTATGGATTTTGAGCAAATTTATAGGTGTAAAAATGATATTTAACACCTGTAATATTGGATAGAAATCCATCGCGACCTTTGCATGTAACCATATTGACATCCAAACCTTTTTTAACCCAACCTTTTAGTAGTTGACTCAAAACTTTTGGACTACCACTGTAATCGTTTAGTAGGTGAAAAGCAAAAATTCTCATGCTAAAGTTTTTGATAAATTTCGTTTAATTGTTCACCACGTCTGTCCCAATGAAAATAGTTTTCGAAGCGTTTTCTAGCTTCTTTGCTCATTTTGGCGTGTAATTCTTTATCCTCGTAGAGTTGTTTAATCGCGTTACTCAATTCGTTTACAGTATCCTCGTGATTTTTCATCGGAACAGCAATACCACATTTTTCAGTAATGAATTCACCTGGACCGCAGTTGTCTAAACATACCACAGGTAATCCAAAGGATAAAGCTTCAGCAACAACCATACCTGCGCCTTCGTGGGAAGGGAAAAGAAAAACGGAAGCATCTTTGTACATATCGAGTAAATCCTTACGGTCTATCCATTCAATGAAAGATACGTTTTGTTCAATATTTTCTTGTTTACATAATTGTTTGTACAACCCTAATTCAGGTCCACTTCCTACAATTTTTAGAAATATATTACTCGTGTCCTCTACCGATTTTAAGAATTTTGAAAAGGCTAAAATGGTCAAATCAAAACCTTTTAAAGGTACCAATCTCCCTGCAGATATAAGTGAAAATGAATCTTTAGTTCTGGCTAAATCGTAGCCAAAATCTTCGGTTGCTACAGATGGAATAACGGAATTTCTTCCAGGTTTTAAAGGCAAATGATCTGCAACTGATTTATTCATACAGACTACAAAGCTAGCTTTATGAGCAGTACGATTTAGGGCTAGTGATGCATTCCAGAAGAATAATTTAATAGCCCAAGTCAGACGATCTTTAATGAAATAGGATTTTTTAAATAGTTTAAAATATTGCTTCGGAATTAAAGGATGATGTCCAACAGGTCCCCAAATGAAAGGCTTTCCTAGTTTCCATAAATAACTAGGTGTCCAATCGTTGTGAAAATTCACATTGTGAACAATGTCGTATTTTATGGATTGTTTTTTTATAAAACCAACAATCCCTTTTTGCCACATCCAGTAATAGAGCATTGCACCACGACCTCCTTTTTTCCAGAAACGCATCCAGTAGGGTAGGTCAAAGTAAAGAAATGTTATGTTTTGATAAATTTCAGAAGGGTTTTCCTTCATGTATTTCTCTATATGAGGCTGATTATTTTCACGCGTAATTGCAATAACTTTGTTGAAACGTGCAATTTGACATACAAAATTCCACCCCATACCATCTTCTGAGCCTTTGTATGGATTAACCGCATACGTTGTAGCTAAAATTGATTTACTCATTTCTACTTTTTAACAGTTTCGCAGGAACTCCGCCAATGATAGAATTTGCTGGAAAAGATTTATTTACAACTGCACCTGCAGCTATGATCGAACCATCACCTATTTCAACCCCATCTAAGATTGTAACTTTACTTCCGATCCAACAGTTATTTCCAATTTTAATTCCTTTACGAGTTACACCTTGGTGACGAATGGATACATGAATATCATCGTATACATGATTTTCAGGGTGACAACTTAAATATTGTCCAACGATACACTCGTCACCAATTTCTAATCCACCTGCTCCTCCAAGGTATGCGAATTCCCCAATTCCCACATTATCTCCAATTTTAATATAATCTCCTACTTGATTTAATGAGGTAGAGACGATGATTCGACTAAAGTCTCCAATTCCAACATTATTACCGAAGGTCACTCCGTTTTTGCTTAATGCACTTATATAAACATGATTTCCAAGTTTTAAAAACTTACCAAAGTGTATTTTAGGTGCATTGAAAAACCGAACGCTTCTTCCCAATATAGCAGCTTTAGGATTTTTTCCGTGTAGGATTAATTTCAACCCTCGAAGCATACTCCAAGCTTGATTCCATAGAAATTGAAACAAAGCATGATCATTTAATCCTTCATCAAATTTGAAGTTAGGATTTCGTAATTGGATTATTTTTTCAAAAAGTTTCTTCATCTATTTCAATTTTGTATTGATGTTTTTCATAATGAAGTCTACCGTCGTATCCAAATCGATGTTATTTATTAAATGGTAGTTTTGTTTCTTTTTACGTGCCTCGAATTTGTTGAAAAGGTTAGAGTATTTCTCCGTTAATTCTGTAATAGTTTCTGCTGAAAGTTCTTGCTTACGTTTAAGAATAACTTCAGGGTCAGCATAAAGAAAGAAATTTAGGTCAGGGGTAAATACGAAGTTATATCCAAATTTCACAATTCCTTCGTTAATATTAATGTTACTACGTTTTGCATCATTAATAAAATCGTAGTAGTATCTGTCATATAATACAATGATACCTCGGTATTTGTATTTAAAGTTAATATAGAATTGACCTACAAAATAGTCGAAATAGTAATACATAAATCGAACTAAAGAGGAGATGGAGCTTTTATTATTTCCTTGTCGAGGTAAACGATTGGCTGCATCTTTTTCAGCTTGTTCTTTTCCTTTTGTAATAGCACTCAAAATAGGAAGTAGAGAAGGTCTATGTCTAATCACTACAACTTTTCGACGTAATCTTTTTTCGATTTCGTGTTTGATGTTTTCTATAATAGTGGATTTTCCAGCACCATCTACTCCGCTAAAAGTGATGATAATTCCTTTGTTTGACATAAGTTGTTTGAATGTATCTCGGTAATAATTTATTTTATTAAGGGTAAAAGATAGGAATTTGTTTTCTTTCCATTGATTTAATTCACGGATTAATTTTTCGCGTTTTAATTTATCATACAAGAAATATTCTTTGAGAACCTTTTCTAATTTAGAGTTTTCTGGATTTAGAAATTCAGTATAATGGTAATATTTTTCTGGAACGATGGATTCATTTAAACCATAAAACATGCCTATGTAATGAGCTAGGTCATTTCCATTCATAATATTAACGCCGAATTGGTTTTTTTCTTTTCGTTCTAAAACCTTATTTGCATTTAGGAAAACTAATTCTTTTCGTTTAAATTTCCAGATGAAATCTAAACTTAATAATGATCCATTTCTTAATACCAAATGTGTTGAATCCATAAAAGATTTATGGATGGTATTGTTTTTCAAAACAAGAAAATGAGTAGATAAAAATGCTTGAATTTCTTTTCTACATGATTTTTTTATACAAAAATCGATGTCGGAATATTCGCTTAATAGTTCTGGTTCACCGTCATGAAATTTCACAGTTGTATAGTTCTTCTCATTTAAGTAATCGAATAAATCAATAATCATCAGTTGACGATCATTTATCCCATCACTCAATACATCTGAGATTGCCTCATTCCAAGTGTTTATTAACCAGTGAATCTGTACATGCCAATCTACTTGCTTCGAATAAATTTCCAGATAGTGAACCGTATTTGCTAATAAGTAATATTTTAAATATTTAGTAACCGATTTTTCACGTCCGTCTGTCCATAAAGCAATTACCTCTGGTGTAATGATCGCGTTAATTTCAGAACGTATTACTTTCCAAGGTTTGCGATCGACTAAGATTCCTTTTTGGATGATAAAATGAAAAGCGTCGAATCCAATTGGAGCATTATAATTTGCTAATTCCCAGTCGTATAAAGCGATTTTATCACCATCTTTATACATGTTCCAGGGGGTGAAATCACCGTGACAGAACCCAAGGTGAATTTCCTCCTTTTGTGATTGTTCTCTTAATAAATGTAGTTTTTTAAGTATTCCACGAGGAATACGAGGATCATTTACTTCTTTGATTTTTGTAAAATTCTCATCTATTTCAAGATTTTTTGAGAAAATTTCCCAATCTACAACTTTTTTCTCTAAGTCGTTAATTTCTTTAAGTGAATTTATATGAATGTTTTCAAGTGTTTTATAGCGTTGAGAAAGTGCAGATACATCTTGAATTTCAAGGAAATTTTCAGAAGATTTTTTAATTTTTGGGATATAAAAAGAGTTACTGTTTAAAGTTTCCACCCTACGTATTGTATTCTCTTCGTTGTGAATTATTTTTTCTGATTGTATTGTGGTGGCAACTTTGTAAAAACTGTTACCAGATTCATTTTCTTCAAAAACAAGCATTTTGTTATTTGGACCAACAGTTCCTGTAAAAATTGCCCAATTATTTTTTGTTAAATCAATAATGTCTGGTTTATCTGAAATTGGTTTGATAAATAGCGTTTGTTTTTTGAAAGCTAATCCTTGTAATTTAAACGTGAAAATGAAATTAATGATTTTTGCAAATAGTGAGGAACGAAGGTTGTTCACCATGTAAAACTTCAGGAAAAGCGGAGTTTTTGCTTTTTTGGAGCAAATCCAACGGGGAGTACCGTCTGGGTTATTTAAAACTACAAAAGTCACTTTGTATTTATTATCCTGTTGTTCGTCAATCGAATAATTCAGATGATTTAATATTTTTTTCATATATCTTGAATTAGATCAGGTCTTCTTTTCTTTAATTGTATTTTTTGTGTTGCAGTGATAATATCCGATTTTTCAAAAGAAATGTAGAAGATTATTAATTGATAAAATAAAATTCCATAATTCGATTCACCAAAGATACCAAACTCTGTTACTGAGTTTATAATCAAAGGTATAAGTAGGCAGTAAAGCATTAGTTTTACATCTTTCTTTTCTCGAGAAATCCCTCTAAAGAGAAAACTCAATTGGAAAGCAACAATGGTTATACCAACAAAACCAAGATTAATCAATACCTGCATAAAAGTGTTGTGTGTCATCTTACCTGCATAGGTATTTGCACTTTGGAAAGCATCCGTATAATCGATACGCATAAATCCAAAGCCTAGTAAAGGTTCACGAGGAAGTCCTTCGTTGATTAATGCCGTCCAGAATGGCAAACGACCGGTCATGGATAGTACCTCTTCCATACGACTACTATCTCCATCTTTAAAGATGATTTTATTTACAGCGATAGGCATAACAACCATCATAACAACCACTACCGCGATTTTAATACGTGCATCGTTTAATTGTTTGAGGTGGAAACCAATGATTAAGAATGCTCCAATGAGTGAAGAGCGTGATCCTGTTTCCAATAAACAGTAAAATAAAATGAGTAATTTAAAGATGGTCCAGCCGATATAATGTTTTCTGTAAAATTCAAATAAAAGTCCAGCAACTCCAAGTCCTGCCAACATTCCAAGTTCATTTGGATTCATGAAATATCCACCTAAACGCGCTTCTTCACCACCGTTAGTTAATCGGTAGAAAGAGTCTGGATCTATCCACATTCCGATAATAAAAACGAGAATAAGTACAAAAACTGTATTACCAACCAAATTAAAAAAACGAATATTATGACCTGGAAAAAATTCATCGAGGATGTATATACTTTTGATGAAAAAATAGCAGAAGATGGTTGTTTGGGCTGTCATGAACCATTGGAGTGCGCTATAACCAACATCTGTGCTCCATAAAAAGGATAGAAACCCCAAACCTAAATAAGAAGCGTAAAGTAAGATAGATAAATGGTTTTTCCATTTCAGATTATCTACTGCGCCATAATTAATGATTTTATCGTAAATGGCATAGCTAGCAAAGAGTACGCCTATACGTCCAACTAATTTTATCGCACGTGTAATGGCAACATTCTCACTCCAAGTAAAAAAACAAGCAGTCATCAGAAGTAAAATTAAGAACAACTGAAAATTGATTTTTTTTAAAAATTTAGAGTGATCTACTGTCATAGTCTAGCAATATAGATCATCTAACTTAGTTACTAACTTATCCCAATCAAAAGCTTCTTTAACTAACAATTTTGCATTGTTAGCTAACGTTTCCATCTCCGATGTTTTCCAGGTTTTATATAAACTATCAAAAGCCTTTTCCAGTTCAATACTACTTTCATCATTGATGGCGATTCCAGCGTTGAATTTGGTTATATAACTAGCAATGTTTGTCGCGTGAGTAACAACACTTGGTATTCCCATAGAACAGGCTTCTAATACAGCGGTAGGTATACCTTCATTGCGAGATGGATGTGTGAAAATGGTCATTTGACTAATCAATTCATCTTTTTCTATTCCAAATTTACTACCGAAGAATTTCACATTAGCTTCAAGATTATTTGTTTTCACCAATTCTTCTAATGTTGATTTTTCTTTACTATCTCCAACAATCCAAAGTTCTGAAGTTGGTGCTTTTAGTATAAAATTTTTATATGCTTCGATTAATAAATCAAGTCCTTTCGTATAGATATCTAATCTTCCAACAAAGCCAATAATAAATGTTTCCTTGTTTATTTTTTTTACAGGTAAATCACTTGGGATTTCAAATCCATAAGGAAGTAGAAAAGACTTGGAATTAGGATAGAGTTCATTTAAACCAGTAACTTCACTTTCTCCTAGTGAATGAATTCTTTTTGCATTTTTTAAAAGTGTCTTTTCAAATAGCTGGAAATATAACTTCTTCGTTATACCACTTCGTTGCATTGCGACCGTGTTGTAAGCACCATGAGGTGTAAGTACAAATGAAATGTTATTCTTTGCTAAAAAAAATGATAGCGAAGCATAAACAGGTACCCATCCACCATGAAGATGAATGACAGCTGATTTTTTATGTTCAATCAAAGCTTTTTTTAGTTTTTTATCTATTTTAAAAGGGTTTTTATGGGCTTGAAAAAGGACAGTTTTGAAATTGCGTTCACCATAATTGTGGATTAAGTCTTTTGTGATTCCCCAAACAGCAACATTTTTACCAGCATTTTGTTGACGAGTAGCCATTTGATAAACGACTTTATTCACCCCATTCATACGATCAGGATTTGCTTTACCCAGGATTAAATGAATTATTTCCATAGCACAAATTTGTTTTTTATGAGAATGAACTGCCAATAAACTAAAGTAATAATTTGAGAAGCGATTAAGCCAATAATTGCACCATTCACATGAAATTCTTTAAGTAGAAATTGAAAAGTCAGTAAACTAAAAATTAAAGAGAAAACATAACCTGCAAAAAAACGACTATTTAAAACGAGCATACGAA
>CANGOA010000012.1 GCA_947455255.1 Flavobacteriia bacterium
ACCAAGCGGAAACTTAATTGTACCTGTAATTAAAAATGCAGATCGATTAAATTTAACGGGGTTAACGAAAGCTGTGAATCAATTAGCACGTAATGCACGTGACAACAAATTGAAACCAGAGGATATCCAAGGAGGAACTTATACAGTTACAAACGTAGGTTCATTTGGAAATGTGATGGGAACACCAATCATCAATCAACCACAAGTTGCTATTTTAGCATTAGGTGCTGTTCGTAAAATGCCTGCGGTAATCGAAACTCCTGAAGGAGACTTTATCGGTATCCGTCATAAAATGTTCTTATCTCACTCTTACGACCATCGTGTTGTGGATGGTTCATTGGGAGGACAATTTGTAAGACGTGTTGCTGACTATTTAGAAAGTTTCGATATCAATCGTGAGATTTAACAGTCTGTACTAAAAAAATAATAATGTAAAATTAAAGCTCGAATTTCGGGCTTTTTTTTTTGATTTTACTAATAATAAAAAAATATACTCTATATTTACTACTTTGTAGGTGAAGAGTTTAGGTATTACTAAAGATTAACACTAAATTCGAAGTTACAAATAATTTAAAATCAATTCAATAGAATTTATTTATGAAGTTTTGTTTGTTTTTTATCTGCACTTTGTTTTCGTCAGTTCTTTTCGGGCAATTTGATGAGGCAGATATTAAAGTTTTAATAAAAACTGCAACTGCTGAAGAACTCGTTTATTTTTGGAATGGAGCAATAGAAGAAACTGAATATCATGCTGCAGACATGATCAGTGATGTATTATTAAAGAAAAACCCAAATAATAAAAACTTTATTTATAGAAAAGGTGTTTCCGTCTTTTATTACAAAAAAGATGCTAAGACAGCATTAGGATACTTAAAAAAAGTTGTTTCCAATGTTTCTGCTAAATACAATCCTGAGTCAGGAATGGAAACTAAAGTACCCTTTGAAGCTTACTACTATTATGCTTATTGCTTAGAAAACAATGGAGAGTATTCAGAAGCTGAAAAATTTTACCGAAAATTTCTAGAAACTCAGATTGGAAAAACAACCCGTTTAACAAAAAGCGCTAGTTTAAAAGTTGCAAATACAGCAATAGCCGCAAAATATAGAGCTACTCCTAAAAATGTTGACATTCGCTTAATAGGAGACTCAGTTAATACAATTTACCCTGAATATGCCCCAATAATTTCACCTGATGGTACTACAATCTATTTTACTTCTCGTCAACCATGGCTTGAGGATACATTAAAAGAATATGTTGAAGACTTTACAAATCTATCTCCAGAGGATATATATGTGAGTTATAAAAAAAATGATACAGCATGGACAAGACCAAAAAAAATGAATTTTTGCAAGTTAGAGTTAAACGAAGCAACAGTTTCTATCACACCAGATGAACGAATGCTTTATGTTTATAGAGATACTAAACAAAATGGTGATTTATTTCAAATTGATTTATTAGCAACTTCAAGAAATACAGATTCATTAACACTTATAAACATTCCAGAAATCAACAGTAAATCTTGGGAGAGTCATATCTATTTCAATGAAGATAATAATTTCGCGATTTTTTCATCCGATCGACCTGGTGGATATGGTGGTAGAGATTTATATCGAATTGTAAAACTACCTGATGGAAGCTGGAGTAAACCATCAAATATGGGCCCCACCATAAATACTCAATTTGATGAAGACGCTCCTTTTTTATCTATTGACAATAAGAATTTATACTTTTCAAGTAATTGTGATAAAAGTATGGGTGGATTTGATATTTATACATGTGTCAAAATTGATGATAATGTTTGGAGTACACCTGTAAATTTAGGCTTCCCAATCAATTCAGAAAGAGATGATATTTATTATTCCACAACTGCTGATGGATTAAAAGCATATTTTTCATCTAACCGTTTAAACGGAAAAGGTCAAGTTGACATCTATGAAATTAATTATGTACCTGTAGATATTAAAAATAACTTCTTATTGACTGGTCATATTCAACGTACAGATAAAAAACAACTAAACAAACTAACCGATGTTGAGGTTTCATGTCAAAATTGTGATTCAAACAAGAAAAAAATTCTTAGACCACGATTAAGAGATGGATACTTCATAACAGCTTTGGAGCCTTGTAGAGATTATACAGTTGAAGTATTAGGCCCGAACAGAGAAGTATTATATACAGAAAACTTCAGTACATCTTGTGAGTTAAACGTTGAGAAAATCGAACGTGAACTTACTATAAATGAACCTTCACTAAATATAAAAAGGTAATCTATCTTTTTATCCCCATCTCCACAATACATGAAATTAATTCTTACCAAGCCTTTAGCTATCTTTGATTTGGAAGCTACAGGATTAAACATTTCCAAAGAACGAATTGTAGAAATTGCTATTTTAAAAATAAATCCAAACGGTAGTGAGGAACGTTTTAAATCATTAGTAAATCCAGAAATAGTAATTCCAGAAGACGTAATTAAGATCCATGGAATTACGAATGAAGATGTAAGCAAAGCTCCATCTTTTAAAGAATTATCTGTAAAAATTATCGAATTTATTGGTGACGCAGATTTAGCGGGATATAATTCAAATAAATTTGACATCCCATTATTAGCAGAAGAGTTAATTCGTG
Organism: Flavobacteriia bacterium; assembly: GCA_947455255.1. Taxonomy (GTDB): domain Bacteria; phylum Bacteroidota; class Bacteroidia; order Flavobacteriales_D; family Crocinitomicaceae; genus CANHVK01. Next base: position 2,627 of record CANGOA010000012.1, read on the forward strand.
TAGGAAGTAATTTTGATTTATCCACACGTCATTTTGTTGATGTTCAGAATATTTTCCATAAAATGGAGCAACGGACTTTAAGTGCAGCCTATCAATTTTATTGTCAAAAGGAATTGATAGACGCACACGACGCTATGAACGACACAAATGCAACTTGGGATGTTCTAAAATCTCAATTAGAGAAATACGAATCTTTAAAAACAGACGTTCCTTCATTAGCTGAATTCTCTCGTGCTGGAAATTTAAAAACACTTGACTTTGCAGGAAGACTTGTAATCAATGAAAACAACGAAGGTGTTTACAATTTTGGCAAGCATAAAGGAAAAACAGTTAAAGAAGTGCATGAAACAGAACCAGGTTATTACAGTTGGTTCATTTCTCCAAATACAGATTTTCCATTGTACACGAAACAAAAACTTCGTGAGGAAATGGAAAAAATCAAAAATGGCCACAAAGTAGAAAAGGAAAGTTCATTGGATTTGAATAGTCAATTAGAAGCATTAAAATCAAAATTTAATAAATAAATGAAAATCATTTGTATCGGTCGTAATTATGCAGACCATGCGAAAGAAATGAAAGCTCCTACTCCAGAGTTTCCATTATTTTTCTTAAAACCAGATTCAGCTATTTTACCAAAGCGAACTCCTTTTTATTATCCGAAATTCACAAAAGATTTGCATTATGAATGTGAAGTAATAGTACGAATCAATAAATTAGGAAAGAATATTTCTAAGAAATTCGCACATACCTATTACGATGAAATTGGCTTGGGGATTGATTTTACTGCGAGGGATTTACAAGAAGAATGTAAAGCAAAAGGATTACCTTGGGAACGAGCAAAAGCGTTTGATGGTTCTGCAGTTCTTTGTGAAAACTTTATTTCTAAATCAGAACTTAAACTAGATGCAATTTCTTTTCACTTAACAAAAAACGGACAACTTGTCCAACAAGGAAATACAAGTGATTTTATTTTTAGTATTGACACTATAATATCCTATGTGTCACAATTTATGACGTTAAAAATTGGTGATATTATATTCACAGGCACACCTGCTGGTGTGGGACCTGTAAAGATTGGAGATAGATTGCAAGGGTATATTGGGGAGAAGGAGATGTATACGTTACAAATTAAGTAAATCATGGGCTGTGCACATGTGGGGGATATATCGCCCCTTCAGGGCTAAGATTTTGAATGATTTAAAACTAGGATGTTTTTTTTAAAATAATTTCTTTTTATTTAAAAAATAATATTTATATTTGCACACCAAAACACGGAGGATGTAGCTCAGTTGGTTAGAGCGTCGGTTTGTGGTGCCGAAGGTCGTGGGTTCGAGACCCATCTTCCTCCCTTAATTTAAAGTCGTCTTTTTGAGACGACTTTTTTTATTAACACTCATTTTATGAAATTTAAAGAATCCATCGACAAACGCAGAACATTTGGGATAATTTCTCACCCAGATGCAGGAAAAACAACTTTAACAGAAAAATTATTATTGTTTGGAGGGGCAATTCAAACTGCAGGAGCGGTAAAAAACAATAAAATAAAAAAGACAGCTACTTCTGATTTCATGGAGATAGAAAAGCAAAGAGGAATTTCTGTTGCTACTTCCGTAATGGCCTTTGAATACAAAGGAAAGCAGGTAAATATCTTAGATACACCTGGACATAAAGATTTTGCTGAAGACACGTACAGAACTCTAACTGCTGTAGATAGTGTGATTTTGGTGATTGACTGTGCCAATGGTGTGGAGCAACAAACTGAAAAACTAATGGAAGTTTGTCGAATGAGAAATACACCAGTTATTGTTTTTATTAATAAAATGGACAGAGAAGGTCAGGATCCTTTTACATTATTAGATGAAATTGAATCCAAACTAGACATTAAAGTTTGTCCCTTAGCTTGGCCTATTGGAATGGGAGATCGTTTCAAAGGTGTTTATAATATTTATGAAAAAAATGTTAATTTATTTCAGGCTAGCAAAACGAAAATTGCAAAAGAAGTAGTTTCAATTAGTGATGTTAACAGTTCTGAGATTGACGAATTGGTTGGAGATGCATTTGCAAAAGAATTACGTGACGACTTAGAAATGATTGCAGGGGTTTATAATCCTTTTGATAGAGAAACCTATTTATCTGGAGAATATGCACCTGTGTTTTTTGGTTCTGCAGTTAACAATTTTGGTGTACAAGAATTATTGGATGCATTTATTGAGATATCCCCTACCCCTAGATCTCGAGAAACAGATATTAAAACAGTAGATCCTTACGATGATAAATTCTCAGGATTTGTATTTAAGATTCATGCAAACTTAGATCCAAAACATAGAGATCGTATTGCTTTTTTACGCATTGTTTCTGGTAAATTTGAACGAAATACATTTTACAACCATGTTCGTTTAGGTAAGAAATTTAAATTCCCAAATCCAACTTCGTTTATGGCGCAAGACAAGAGTGTGATAGACGAAGCATTTCCTGGGGATGTAATTGGTTTATATGATACTGGAAACTTCAAAATTGGGGACACACTAAATGAGGGTGAAAAATTTATGTTTAAAGGAATTCCAAGTTTCTCCCCTGAACTATTCCAAGAATTAGAAAACCTAGACCCATTAAAATCGAAACAATTAGAAAAAGGAATAAGTCAGTTGACCGATGAAGGTGTTGCTCAATTATTCATTCAACAACCTGGTAATCGTAAAATAATTGGAACGGTTGGACAATTACAATTTGAAGTTATTGCTCACCGTCTTTTACATGAGTATGGAGCATCTTGTCGTTTCACACCTAGAAATTACGTAAAAGCTTGTTGGATAACAACTGATAATGACGCGGAATTAAAACGTTTTATCTCAACAAAATCAGGAAATATAGCAAAAGATAAGGATGACAATTATGTTTTTTTAGCAGAAACACCCTTCTTATTACAAATGGCAGAAAAAGATTATCCAGATTTGACATTTCATACAACCTCTGAGTTTAAATTGACTGAAAATTTGTAAAATAAATCGTAAATTTGAAGCAACTTTTCCTTAATAAGGAAGTCTTTAATTTGATTCGTATTTTATTATTTTATGTCAAAAAAAATATTCTTAGTTGTAGTTCTACTTTTAACAACAATTTTTAACTCATTTTCTCAAGGAGACGATTGTGCAACAGCAACACAAATAACCAATTTAAGTAACAATTGCAGTACTGGAGGGGCATATACAAATGCAACTTCAACTGCAAGTGCATATACTATACCTTCATGTTGGAATAGCTCGAGTACATTAGATGTATGGTTTAAATTTGTTGCTGTAGGTAGTGATGTTTTGATCACTGTGAATGGTAGTGGAAAATCTACAGGAGCAACTATGCAACAGCCTGAAATAATCTTATCTTCAGGCACTTGCGGATCATCAATGAGTGAAATTGCTTGTCAATCTACCAAAACAAGTGGAGATAACTTTGTTACACTATATAGAGGAGCACTTATCTTAGGAACTACTTATTACATACGTATTGCTAGTACATCTAGTTATAAAGGAAAATTTGATTTATGTATAAATAACTATACTCCAGTTCCAAATCCAAATGACCCTAACGATTGTAATCACGCAACCATTGTATGTAATAAAGATGCATTAAGTGTCGGAACATTTAATGGACCAGGTTCAAATACTACAGAAGCAAATCTTGGATGTTTTGCAACTGCAACTGCTGGTGAAAGTAATTCAAATTGGTTAACTTTCACTTGTAAAACTTCTGGAACCCTTGATTTTGATATAAATGGCGCGAAAACAGATGATGATATTGATTGGATGTTCATGGAAATCCCTGCAAGAAGAGATTGTTCAACCAAAACTGTTTTAAGCTGTAATCTAGCAAGTTGCGATATAAATGGTAGTGGTTCACAATCATCTGGCGCTCCTAGAAAAACTGGAATTCGACCAGGTGAAAGCACAGCAAGCTTAAATGATGGATCCACAGCTACAGCAAACTCTGAATTAGGAGGCTGTACAGGAAAACAAAATGGATATAATGATGAATTAAATATTGTTGCTGGAAAATCGTATGTACTCTTTATTAATAACGATGTTGCATCTACTGGTTTTTCTGTAACATGGACTGGAAGTAGTACATTTGTAGGGCCTGAATCAAAAATTACCGTAGACAAAACGTCCATTTGTGTTGGAGAGAGTGTTTCCGTTAATGGTTCAACTTCGTTAGACTACACCACTTTCAAATGGGATTTACCATCTGTTGCAAGTCCAGCTTCACAAACAGCAATTGGACCATTTAATCAAACTTTTAATGCAACTGGAACCTATCCAATTGTATTAACAACATATGATAATAATGGATGTTTAAGTGTAAAAAATCAAAACATTACAGTCAACGGAATTAACCCTGACTTTACAGCGCCAGCTGTTTGTTCTGGAAATCCTACTATTTTTACAAATACAACTCCTTCTGTTACAAGTTGTGCTTGGAATTTTGGGGATGGACAGTCAGGTAACGGAACTACAGTTAACCATACTTATGCAACATCTGGTCAATACAATGCAACATTAACAGTATCTGGAGGAGGATGTACAAATGTATTTACAAGATCTGTATCTGTTTTAGGAGCAACTGTTTCAATCACACCAGCTACACCTTCTACATGTCCTGGAACACCAATCACATTGAATGGAACTGCCACTGTAACAGGTAATGTAAGTGGTCCAAAAAGTTTTTCTACATCCACTGCTGTAAGTGTACCTAAAGGAGGGACTTACGACGCTAGTTTTAATACAATTGGAGTACCAGATGCATGGGATGGATCTAGAGGTAGTACTTTACCTTCTATCGATGCAAATTTTGTTGCAATTTCTCCCATTACAGTTTCGGGTCTTTCAACAAGTAATTGGAAAATAGATAAAATAACTTTAACAATAAATACCTCAAAAGCAAAGTATATTACCGCTTATATAGAAACTCCTTGTGGGGGTAGGATTAAGTTGATTGCCAGAACAAGCACCCTAACAGGGACTGCAGGCTTTGCTGCTACTACTTTCACACCTACAGCAATTACAGCAATTTCTGGTGCAAGTCCTATTGGGGTAGGTCCTTTTGCTGCAAGTGGCTTATCCAGTTGGAACACAAACTTATTAGGTTGTTCAAATCCAAATGGTGCTTGGAAACTTGTAGTAGGAGAATACGATTATAGTGGGACAAGTGGAAATGCATCTATCGCAAGTTGGTCAATTGATTTTACTACAGATGTACCAAACACATTAAAAACTTTAGCTTGGTCACCTACAACAAATCTTTCTACTATTAACTATACAGGATTGACAACAACGTCAGGAACTGCAGTCGCAACAACCTCAACAGCAGAACAAATCACATTAACCGCTAAAGATGATGCGGGCTGTATTTCTACAAAATCAGTTACAGTTTCTGTTTCGGGTCCACCAGCTCCAACATGTGCTAATACTTCCGTTTGCAGTGGTGCAACTGCAACACTAACTGCAACTGGTAATACTGGAGCTACATACAAATGGTATTCAGCATCTACTGGAGGTACAGTTTTAGCTTCAACAGCAAGTTTTACTACACCTGCTATTACTGCAGCTACTTCGTATTGGGTAACTCAAACATCGGGAGGGTGTGAAAGTGTAAGAACACAAGTTGATATAACGATTAAAGCTGTAGAATCGCCATCTATCACGTGTGGAACATCTACAACTAGTTCTGTTGATTTTAATTGGTCTCCAGTAACAGGAGCGATAAGTTATACCGTTTCTTATAATCCTCCAGGGAGTGGAATAATAACTTCATCTCAAGCAGGTACAAGTAAAACAGTTTCGGGATTAACTTCAGGTCAAACAATTGCATTAACTGTTACACCAGTAGGTAGCAGTTGTTATTCGCCTGCAACTTTTTCATGCACTGCAAACAATTGTCCATCTCCTACGATTACAACCCAACCATCAAATTCAACAAAATGTGACGGCTCATCGACAACCTTTTCAGTTGTTCAAACAGGTGGTACTACTTTTAAATGGCAGGTAAGTTCAAATGGTGGAAGTTCATATACGGATGTTGTAGCTAGTTCTATTTATTCTGGAGAATCAACTACTACTCTAACACTTTCAAATGTTACTGGACTTACGGGTAATAAATATCAAGTTGTTATATCACCAGCAGTGGGGAATTGTGTATTAACAAGTGTGCCAGTAACATTAACAGTAAATCCAAATCCAACAGCCACCATATCAAATGACATAACACAATGTGAAAATGTTTCTAGTCCAGTTGTTACTTTCACTGGAAGTAATGGAACAGCACCCTATACTTTTGAATATTCAAAAAATGGATTAGGTGGACCTACAATTACTACTACATCAGGAAATACAGCTAGTGTAAGTATAGCATCTACGCCTGCTTCTGTCAATACATTTAGTATAACAAATGTTACAGACAACAACGGTTGTTCTCAAAACATTACTGGTCAAAACAATACAATCACCATAAAAGCGAAAGAAACACCTTCCTTAACTTGCGGAACCTCAACAACATCTAGTGTATCATTCAATTGGACTGCTTGTAATGGAGTTACAGATTATTCTATTTCTACAGATATAGGAACTGGCCCACAGGCAGGAGCAAATCAAACATTATTAAATTACACATTAAATGGTGTAACTTCTGGAGCGAATGGAAGTATTACAGTAACTCCAAATGGAACTGGATGTTATAGTTCTGCTACATTATCATGTACCGCAAATAATTGTCCTTCCCCTACAATAGATTCACATCCTACTCCATTAACCAAATGCACAGGAGAAAATGCTAGTTTTACTATTACTCAAACAGGTGGGTCGACCTTTCAATGGGAAGTAAGTAGCAATGGAGGAACCTCCTATACAGCTATTACACCTTCTTCTATTTATAGCGGTGAAACTAGTTTAACTCTTACAATTTCAGATGTTACAGGATTAACTGGCAATCTTTATCGTGTAAAGGTTACGGAAGCTGGAGGAACATGTTCTATATTTTCAAACCCAGCAAAACTAACTGTCAACTTGTTACCTACAGCAACATTAACAGGTACAACAGCGATATGTAATGGTAAAACAACTGATTTATCAGTTGCATTAACTGGTAAAGCACCTTGGAATATATCTTATTCAGACGGAACAACAACCAGTACAAAAACAAATATATTATCATCTCCAACATTAATTACTGTTTCTCCAACATTGAATACAACCTATTCATTATTAAGTGTAACAGATGCAAATTGTACTGGAACGTTTAGCGGAACAGCTGTTATTACAGTAAATCAAATACCTGTAATCACACCTATTTCAGATTCAACTTTATGTCACAAATCAAACAAAGCAACTGTAGTTTTTTCAAGTACACCAACAGGTGCAACATTTGATTGGACAAATACAGATGTATCAATAGGCTTAGGCGCATCAGGTACAGGTTCAATTTCAAAATTTGAAGTTCAAAACATTACAAACTCACCAATTACAAACAAAATAGAAGTTACCCCAACCCTTGCAGGTTGTGTTGGTTCTCCAATTCAATTTCATTTGACAATAAATCCCTTTTTGACGACAAAAATCACGACTACAGATTCCTCTATGACATCTATTAGTTTTAAGTGGGATACTGTTTCAGGTGCAACAAGTTACGAAGTTTCAGATGCTGTAAATTCAAATGGTTCAGCTGCAAATACATTCATTGCTGTAAGTTTACCAACACCTTTAACTACTAATTACACACATGGAGGTTTAACCATGGGAGATAAAGTAACTTTAAAAGTCAACCCAAAAGGTGCTACAGGTACTTGTTATCTACCAGCCTTTTTAAGTGCAATGACAGATATTTGTAAAAAAGCTACAATACTTACCCAACCAAAAACCGTAAGTAAATGTATTACTGGTAACGCAAATTTTACTTTTACAGCAAAAGGAAATGATAGTATTTCTGGAATTCAATGGCAAACAAGCAAAGATGGGATTAATTGGAATAACATAAATAACACTTCTCCTTATTCAGGAGTAACAACTTTCTCCTTAGGTATCTCTGATTTAACAGGATTAAATGGAAGTAAATACAGAGCAAGTGTATTAGGTACAATTAATTCATGTGAAATTTTCACTAACATAGTAGACTTAAATGTTTTTGATGTACCAAAAGCAAAATTCATGATTGATAAAGTAACAGGCTGTGCTCCATTACAGGTCACTTTCACTAATAATTCAGGGTATAATGATGCTTCAATAACATGGGAATTTGGTGATGGTACAAGTCTAACAAAAAATGTAGATAATAATTTAGATGAAAAACATACTTATCAATTAGCAGATAGTTTTAATGTTTCCCTAATAGTGAATCGAAATGGATGTTCTGACACTTTGACCCAAAAAGTAAAGGTCAAATCACCTGCAATTGCAAAATTCATGGTTGATAACACGACAATTCCTTTATTAGATCCTATGATACACTTAACCAACTTATCATCATCTAATTCAGTGATTTACAAATGGACATTTGACGACAACTCGCCAATATCAACTTTAAAAAACCCAAAACATGTATTTGATGCTGTTCCTGGAGACCATGTGATTACGCTTTATGCTTCTTCAATAAATAGTTTCTCAGATACAAGTTGTATCAGTGTATTCCAACAAAAAATTACAATTTCAAATGAATTGATCTATTATATACCAAATACATTTACTCCAAATGGTGATGAATTAAACAATACTTTTCAACCAGTATTTTATAGTGATTTTGATCCTCAACACTTTTATTTCTCCATCTATAATCGATGGGGTGAATTAATTTTTGAATCATACAATCCATCCTATGGTTGGGATGGAACTTATGGTAACAAAATTGCTGAAACAGGTACATATGTATGGAAAGTTCAATTTAAAAGAAAACAAACCGAAGAAGAACATATTCAAACAGGTTATCTGAATCTTATCAGATAAAAAAATAAATTGAAAAAGAGGCTGTATCTAAACTTGACACAGCCTCTTTTTTTGTTCTATTTTCAAGTATTATACACAGTATCTTATTAAAATTAATCATTCTAAAGGTCTTCGATACATTATTAAACACACTCATTTTTAATCACTTTATATAGTAAAATGTTGAAAAGATAAAAGCAACCATTTTAATAAATCGGAGTTTATTAATTAAATTTGAATATGCAGAAGTCATCGTTACTTATATTTTATCGTACTATTTGCTTTGTATTTATTATTATTTCTGCAATAAATACAAACGTTTATGCTCAACCTGCAAATGATAATTGTAATGGTGCTATTCTTGTAACGTCAGATTCAATCTGTAATTCAATTGCTGGAGACTTTAATAGTTCAACAAAGTCAACCTTAACACCAGCCAATACTTTTTTTGATATTTGGTACTCTTTTACAGCAAAAACTACAACACACTATATTACAGTTACAGGTTCTGGAGACTTTAGAGCAGGTCTACAATTATACTCTGGCACTTGTGGATCATTAACTGCAATAGGTAGTTCAATAACGAGTACAACTACATCCATGAGTGTAACTATTCCTTCATTAACAATTGGTACAACGTATTACTACAGAATATATCACAATGTTTCCAACACTCTACCTACCTCTACTTCTATTTCAACATGTGTAGAAAACTTCATCAAAAATGACAATTGTACTGGTGCATACACATTAACTCCTGGGAATCCTGGCGAAACAGCTTTTCCCACTAATGGTCGAACTGCTGGAGCAACTCAATCAATGGTTGCATGTAAAGGTACAGCAGATGATGATGTATGGTATAAATTTCAAGCAACCAATAAGACCCATTACATTACGGTTACAGGCTCTACTAGTTTTGATGCTGTGGTTCAATTGTTTAGTGGTAATTGCACTGGACTAACTTCCGTTGATTGTCAAGATGCAACAAACAATGGACAAACGGAAACAGCCTCTAGCACGTCATTAATTATTGGAAATTGGTATTATGTACGTGTTTATCATTCAGCAAATACAAGTTCTACTACACCATATTTTACAATTTCTGTTAATACACCTCCAACCAATGATGATTGTTCAGGTGCAACATTATTAAAATTAGGTACAACATGTACAGGAACATTTGGAGATGGTAGTTATGCTACACAATCTTTGGTAGCTGCAACAGGGAAAGGTACTGCTAATGATGATATGTGGTATAAATTTGTAGCAGACACAACCATAGCATTTATTTCGGTAACTCCATCTTCTGATTACGACCCAGTAGTTCAAGTTTTTTCAGGATGTAGCGCAACACCTACTCCATTGACACCAGTAATGTATGACGACGCATCTTACCCTAAAAGTACTTTTGGTAATGCAATCGTGACTGGATTGGTAAAAGGGACTACTTATTATTATAGGGTTTATGATTTTGCGTCAACAAACCCTATCACCATGTCATTTACCACGTGTGTTGTAAATCCAGTTGCAAATAATGACTGTAATAAAGCTGTAAAAATCACACCAGGTTATACTTGCAATTTAATTTCTGGAGATGGAACCTATACAACTCAATCATTACCAACGACAGGAGGTGCAGGGAATGCTAATGATGATGTTTGGTATAAATTCACGGCAACAAACACCTCACATTTTATAAATGTCAATGCTTCATTATTGTATGATCCTGTTGTAGAAGTTTTTTCTGGATGTAGTGCTACGCCTACTAAATTATCTCCTGCTTTTAACGATGATACAGATTATGATCCTGCAAGTACAGGCACAGCCAAAGTTTCTGGATTAACAATTGGTAATACCTACTATTATCGAATTTACGATAAATCAGCAACAAATCCGATTACAATGACATTTTCCACTTGTGTAGCTACCCCACCAATTAATGATGATTGTTCAGGTTCATTGGTTGTACTTCCAAGTAATACTTGCAACTCAGTATCATCTAATGGAACTTTTGCTAGTCAATCACTAGCAACAAATTGTAGTGGTGATGCTAATGATGATGTTTGGTTTAAATTTATTGCACAAAGTCCAAATCAATTTATATCTATTGATCCGACAGACAAAACCTATGATCCAATCGTTGAAGTTTTTTCAGGATGTAGTGCTACACCTACTAAATTAACACCTGCATTTTGTAATGACGCTTTGTATGGTAAAGGTGTATTTGGCAACGGATTAGTTACTGGTTTAACTACAGGAAACACCTATTATTATCGCGTATTTGATAAAGCTATAAGTACAAGTAATCCAGATACTATGTCATTTAACACATGTGTAGTTAATGCAGTTATTAATGATGAATGTTCTGGTGCAATTTCTGTTACACCTAGTTCAACCTGTACCCCTGTAGATGGAGATGGTATGTTCGCAACTCAATCATTGGTTCAATGTGCAGGAAATGCCGGTGCTGCAAATGATGATGTATGGTTTAAATTTGTAGCAAGCAAACCAAATCAATTTATAAGTATTACTCCTGATGATTCACAGTACGATGCTGTTGTTCAAGTATATTCTAACTGTGCAGCTTCCCCTACTTCCATTTCATGTAATGATGTATATGCAACAGGAGATTTTGGAACTGTTGGTTTATCGGGTTTAACAACTGGAAATACTTACTATTATCGTGTATATGATAAAAACACAACTAATCAAGACACAATGACTTTTAAGACTTGTGTTGTTGAACAAGTATCAAATGACGATTGTATAAATGCAATTTCAATAACACCATCTGTAACTTATACTCCTATAACTGGTGATGGAACATATACTACACAATCATTAGCTGGCTGTGTTGGAAATGCAAATGATGATGTTTGGTATAAATTTACAGCAACAAGTACAAAAGAATTTATTTCTGTAGATGCACCTAAAGGATATGACCCTGTTGTACAAGTGTTTTCATCATGTGGAACTCCTATAGTTCCTGCTTTTTGTAATAATGCAGCATATCCAATATCAAGTTTTGGTAACACTTCAATATCAACAACTATAGGAACAACTTATTACTATAGAATTTATGATAATGCAGCTACCAACACCTATCCAATGCAATTTAAAACAGCTGTTACTCATTCACCGTCAAATGATGAGTGTTCTGGTGCAAATACCTTAACTATCGGAGCATCTGCGATTACTGGAGACGGAACATTTGCTTCTCAATCAATAACAGCAGGGTCTTGTGGCGGTGTTGCAAATGATGACGTTTGGTTTAAGTTCACTGCTACAAATACTTCTCATACAATTTATGTAAATTCATCCACAAATTACGACCCTGTAATTCAATTATATTCAACTTGTTCTGCAACACCAACCCCATTTCCATCTGCTGTCGGTTCTTGTGATGACACTAGATTTCCTTTAAATGGTTCTGGCTCTAAAAATTTTACTGGATTAACAATAGGAACAACATACTATTATCGCGTATATGATTCAGGAAGTAGCACTCCTTCCACTATGACATTTACTACTAATGTAACTTTACCTGCTACTCCACCATCTAACGATGAGCCTTGTAAAGCTATTTATTTAACTGCGGCAACAAGTTGCAATTATTTAACTTACACAAATGATGCAGCAACAGGAAGCGTTGGTCCTCCAGCACCTGGATGTGCTACATATTCTGGAGGCGATGTTTGGTTTAAAACTAAGGTGCCATTTAGTGGGGAATTAACTATTGAAACGAAAGAATTAACCATTATTGATGGTGGAATGGCAATATATTCAGGTAAATGTGGTTCTTTGTCCTTAATAACTTGTGATGATGACGGCGGAACAGGAACAATGCCGATGATACATAAACAAGGTTTAAATCCTGGAGATACCATTTGGATACGTGTTTGGGAAAATGGAAATAATAATAATGGAACTTTTGGAATTTGTGTGTCTAAACCAGCAGAAGCACCATTAGTAGGCACATGTACAAACACTGATTTTTCAAGTGGATTAACTGGATGGTTTGGCACAACAGGAGATGTAAATAAATCTAGTGTTGGTAGTGCAGCTCCTGATTATGTTCCAACTACTTCGAATGTAACACCTCCAGCTTTGTTTTCATTAAAAACTACAGGTATAGATCCTATTTGTGGTTTTCCGATGGTATGTCCTGGATACACTACTTCTATTTTATTAGGTGATGGAACAGCTATAAGTTCACCCCATGGTGCAACTTTTGAGCAATATTTTCCTGTAACATCATCCAATGCATTTTTCATATACAACTATGCTGCGGTACTTCAAAATGGAGGTCACGGTTCTGAGGAGCAGCCATTTTTCAAAGTGGAATTATTTGATGATGATGGTAATCAAATTAGTTGTGGAGATTATTTAGTTGCTGCACCAAAAACAGGTTATGGTGATAACATTGGCTTTCAAAAAGCACCTAATAAAACAGATGTAATCTATAAATCTTGGACGAAAGTAGGGATCGATTTAAATCCGTACATCGGAAAGAACGTTCACGTTCGTTTTACAGCTGGTGATTGTGCACAAGGAGGTCACTATGGATATGTATATCTGTCGTTTGCGTGCGCTCCTTTTGAAATCATAAAACCTGCATCTGTTTGTTTAGGAGATACTGCTAAATTATATGCTCCTAAGGGCGCAATTAGCTACTCTTGGTTAAATGCAACAACACGTGCAGAACTTTCAACGACCGATAGTTTAATTATTGTTCCTTCATCAGATGGAACTATTCCTATTACTTGTTTTGTGACCATGTTTGGAACCTCTTTATGTAAAGATAGTTTAACAACAACTATAACAGTTGGTGCAACACCTACATTAACAATCACGGATCCAGCTCCGAAATGTAAAATGGACAGTGTGAACTTGACATTAACAGGTATAACAACAGGCTCTACTCCAAACTTAACGTATAGTTATTGGAAAGATAATTTGGCAACCATCCCATTAACAAACCAAACAGCAATAAAATCAACAGGAACTTATTTCATTAAAGGAGAAAAAAGTGCATCTTGTAAAGATATTAAACCAGTGCATGTGTTATTTAACCCTTTACCTACCGCAAAAATTAGTGGTACCGTGTCTGTTTGTAAAAATGATGTTGGACCCAATATCACACTAAAAGGAGATAGTTCGACAGCTCCTTATACCTTTACCTACAACATAGGAGGAGGAGCAAATAAAACCATTGTAAGTACAGGTAATACAGCAACTATAAGCATTCCCACATCTACGAAAGGTACTTTTACATATAAATTGGTAAGTGTAAAAGATGCTTCAACGACAACTTGTTCTCAAAATCAAGCTGGAAGTGCAACAATTACCGTTAATGACATTACGACTCAAACTATTACTTGCGGAACCAGAACAACAAGTTCAGTTCAATTTAAGTGGAATGATAATCCTGCTGCAACGAGTTACACCTATTCCTATACAACCGACAAGGGAAAATCTGGAAATGGAACTTTTACTGCTGGAATGATACAAACTGTGATCAATGGATTAGCGTTAAGTGAAAAAGTAGACATTACTATCACTCCAGTTGGAGACTTATGTGGAAAAGTATTTACCGGAAGTTGTACTACATTAAATTGTAATTCTCCAACTGTTGACACTAAAATACCTATCGTTCAATGTAATAACACTATTGTAAATGCAATCACCTATACTTCTACACCAGTTGGTGGAAAAATACATTGGACTAATGGTTTTGTTCCTTCAGCAAAAATTGGGCAGATCGATAGTGCAAGTGGAATTTTCACTTCATTCACAGCAATTAACACAACGTATGCTCCGATTTTAGATACAATTTATGTTACTGCAACAGACATTTCTTGTACTGGTCCTGCAACAGAGCATTACATCACAATAAATCCAGATGCTCACGTAAATGACATAACTGATATTTCGGTGTGTACGGGCGATAATACTTCTGATATATATTTTACAACAAATAATACTGGAGGTACAAACACCTATACATGGACAAATGATAATTCTTCCATTGGATTAGCCGCTTCAGGAACTGGAGATATTTTAGGATTTACAACAACTAATAACACAGCTTCACCAATCGTTTCTACGATTACAGTAACCCCACATTTTACAAATGGAGGCGTATCATGCGATGGTCCAAGCAAAACTTTTAAAATTACCGTCAATCCACTACCTACAATAAATGCAGGAAATGACACTTCTATTTGTAAAGGAAAATCAATTAAACTAAAAGGAACTGGTGGACTTAGCTATGTTTGGGATAATGGTGTTCTCGATAACACTTTATTTTCTCCTACTGTTACCAAAACATATACAGTAATAGGAACGGATGTGAATGGGTGTAAAAAATCTAACTCTGTAATTGTTACAATAAATCAATTACCACTTGTAAAAGCAGGAAATGACACTACTATTTGTAGTGGTACAACAGCAATACTAAAAGGTTCTGGGGCATCCACATATACATGGGATAATGGAATAACTGACAATGTAAGTTTTTTACCAGTAACTAAATTAACGTATATAGTTACTGGGACCGACAGTAACGGATGTATAAATACAGACAATGTGGATGTATCTATTAATCAACCGCCAAAAGTTGATGCAGGAAAAGACCAAAGTGTGTGTATCGGTTCTTCCATTACACTAAAAGCATCTGGTGCAAACACTTATTCTTGGGACAATAGTATAAGTGATAATGTGTCATTTACTCCAGCTTCAAGCCAAACCTATATTGTCACAGGAACAGATCTTGCTGGATGTAAAAACAAAGATACTGTCGTCGTTACCATTAATCCTTTACCTCTTGTAAAAGCAGGAAATGACACAACTGTTTGCCAAAGTTTTGATGTGGTATTAAAAGCAAGTGGTGCATTAACTTACCAATGGGATAATGGTGTAATTGACAGAATATTATTTAAAGCTAACACTAATAAAAAATATGTAGTAATTGGCACGGATGCTAATGGGTGTATTAATAAAGATTCATTATTAGTGAAAGTAAACCTTGCTCCAATTGTTAATGCAGGTAATGACACTTCAATATGTGTTGGATTTCCTGTTACTCTTTCTTCCAGTGGAAATGTATCGTCCTATACTTGGGATAATGGTATTACAGATAAAATTGCATTTACACCTTTGGTTACAAAAAAATATGTATTAACAGGCAAAGATTCCATCAATTGCACAAATACAGACACAATAGAAGTAAAAGTAAACAACCTTCCACTAGTAAAAGCTGGAAATGATACTTCTATTTGTGTTGGAAAATCTGCTATTGTAAAAGCAAATGGAGCTAAATCGTATGTATGGGATAATGGCATAACTGATAATACTAGTTTTACTCCTTTATCTACAAAACAATATCTTGTAATTGGTACTGATGTAAATGGATGTGTAAATAAAGATTCTCTGATTATTACAGTAAATAGACTGCCAAATATTTCTGCAGGTAATGACACTAATGTTTGTCAAGGATTTGATGTAAAGCTGAAAGGAAAAGGTGGGTTGACATACCTTTGGGATAATGGAATTACGGATAATGTATTATTCAAAGCAAATGCAAACAAACAGTATGTGGTTACAGGAAAAGATGTAAATGGTTGTATCAATAAAGATTCATTATTAGTTAAAGTAAACATTGCACCAATTGTTAAAGCAGGTAATGACACTTCGATATGTATTGGATTTCCTGTTACACTTTCTTCTAAAGGAAGTGCCTTGAACTATAGCTGGGACAATAGTATTACAGACAAAATTGCATTTACACCTTTGCTTACAAAAAAATATGTTTTAACAGGAAAAGACTCTATCAATTGCACAAATACAGACACAATAGAAGTAAAAGTAAACAACCTTCCACTAGTAAAAGCTGGAAATGATACTTCAATTTGTGTTGGAAAATCTGTTATTCTAAAAGCAAGTGGAGCTAAGACGTTTTTTTGGGACAATGGAATTACTGACCGAATCAGTTTTACCCCTATAACGACCAAGCAATATATTGTAGAAGGTACCGATGTTAATGGATGTGTAAATAAAGATTCACTTACAGTAACAATAAATAATCTTCCTATTATATTTGCTGGCAATGATACGATGATTTGTAAAGGAAAAACACTTGTATTAAAAGGTTCAGGTGGAGTTAGCTATGTTTGGGATAATTTAATAAGTGACAACATTGTATTCACTCCTTCCACTTCAAAACAATACAAAGTAATTGGAACAGATGTCAATGGTTGTCAAAACAAGGATTCAATTGTTGTAACTATTGCTAATTTACCTTCAATAACCATTTCAGAAGTTTGTGAGACCAAAAAAGTGATACTTACATCTACAAATACACCAAAAGCAATTAATCCTTGGGAATCTTCAGATGTAACAATTGCCACAATAAATGGAACTACTGGTGAAGTAACAGGTATCAAAGGTGGGCAAAGTTTAATTACCTATACGGATATCAATGGATGTAAAGATTCGAAAAATATTACAATAAATCCTTCTCCAAGTATATTAAATACCCCACTATCAGTATGTGTCAATAGTAAAATTTCTATTAAATCAAATCATACTAATGCATTCATAACACCGTGGGTTTCTTCATCAAACAATGCGACTATTAATAGCACAACAGGTGAAGCTTTAGGTATTAACTCAGGAGTGTCAAACATCACATTTACAGACAATAAAGGATGTCAAAATACTCAAACACTTACAATAAATCCTTTACCTAAGGTTAACTTCAAATCGGAAACTTCCATTTGTATTGATGATAGTTTGTATATGAATGATTTGACTGTTCCTGCTAGTGTTATTGCAAACTGGAGTTATGGGGATGGTGTTCAAACGATAAAAGCAGCCCATAAATACTTATCTGGGGGACATTTTTCGATTACATTAACATCAATATCAAGTAATGGTTGTAAGGATTCGTTAACAAAAATCAATTATGTGGAAGTTGTTCCTAAACCCTCAGTATCATTTACTTTTTCTCCGGATTCAATTGATATTTTTGACCCAACAATAAACTTCTCAAATCAATCTAATGCAGTACATTACAAATGGATATTTGGAGATGAAAAACCAGTTTCAATACAAACTAATCCTTCTCATACTTTCCCGAATACAACTGGACAACATTATTTTATCACTTTAACGGGCTATAATACTGAAAATGGTTGTTCAACAAGTTATTCTCAAGAAATCGTATCAAAAGAACCAGTAATTTACTACATACCAAACACTTTTACTCCTAATGGGGATGAGGTTAATAATACATTTAAACCAATATTCTTTAGCGGATTAGATATTTACAATTATCATTTAAGTATTTATAATCGTTGGGGGGAATTAATTTTTGAATCAAATAATTCGGAAATTGGTTGGGATGGAACTTATGGGAATCAAATTGTTGCGTCTTCGACCTATGTTTGGAAAATTGAATTTAAAGAAAAACTCTCAGATAAAAGACATGAAAAAACAGGACATGTTAACGTAATTCGATAATAGTCTATCATACTAAATCCCAAAGTAAAGCAACGTTTTTAATTTTATACGTTTATTTAGTAACTTTACTACCTAAAGCGACTAATTTTCTGTATTATATGAAATCAAATCACCAATTTATTTTATTTATTATTTTATCTTTTTTAACTTTTTCAACCTTAAAAGCACAAATTGTAATTAATGAAATTGATGTTTCTCCAACATCTAATGACGGATCAATCATTGGATATTCATCAAGTGCAGGTGGGTCAGGTCAGGGAGAATGGATAGAACTTTACAATCCAACATGCAACCCAATTGACATTTCAGGATATATAATAAGTACCTTTAATAGTACAGATGGAGATGGAATGAGTTTTATTGTGCCATCTGGGAAAATTGTACCAGCAAAGGGATTTGCAGTTATACGAGGAGGTAATAAAAGTGCACCCGCAGCAGGAGTTATCGATATTAAAGCTGATGATGTAACCGCAAGTAAATATTGTATTGACAACCCAAATCCTTCAACGGGTGAACCAAGAATGTGGTTTTCAAATGCAGGATCTTGGATTGGACTTTATTCAAAAACAGGTGCAGTAGTAGACATGATTAAATGGGGTACTCCTCTAGTGGCGAGTGACTTATCTGGAAATCCGTGTATACCTTCTTCTAGTACATTACCAGGATCAACAACTCTTGCAAGCTTTACTAGTTATGGTTTAGGCGGATCAATAACAAGTTCTGCGACTGCTGGAAAAACATTTGTAAGAATCCCCGATGGTGGTACTTGGTCTCAAACAGCAGTTAACGAAACAACATCCTATGGATCAAGAAACCAAGCTCTACCTACTGCTTCAATTTCCTACACAGGCTCTCCTTGGTGTACAAGCGCTGGAACAAAATCAGTAACTTTAACTGGTACAGGGACCTATACTGGAGGTACTTATAGTTCAACGACAGGCTTAACTATTGATGCTTCGACTGGATTAATTACTGTTAGCAGTAGTACACCTGGCACCTATACGGTTACCTATACATTAACGGGCTTAACATGTCCAGATTATGCGGTAACTACAAGTGTTACTATTGATAATATTTCAGCAACAGCAGTCAAAACAGACCCAACATGTAATGGAGCATCAGCTAACACAGACGGAACAATTACAGTAACAGCAAGTGGTGGAAATGGATCTTATACTTATAGCAAAGATGGTGTAACTTTTGGTGCTTCAGCAACCTTTAATGCATTGGCATCAAACACCTATACGCTTAAAGCGAAAGATGCAGCTGGATGTATTGCAACAGTTAGTCCAAATTTAACCTTATCTGTTATTTGTACCCCATGTGTACCACCTACAATCACTGGTCAACCAACTGCAGCAACAGCATGCGTAGGAGCGAATGCAACATTTACAGTTACCGCTAATGGTTCTACTTCAGGATATCAGTGGCAGGTCAATACTGGTAGTGGTTTTACAGATATTACAGGAGAAACGAATACTACACTTACACTTTCATCTGTAATAGCAGGAATGAATGGAAATAAATACCATTGTGTTGTTAAAGAAGGGACTGCAACTTGTCCTGACACTTCTTCAAATGTAATTTTATCAGTTGACAATATTACTGCTATCGCTACAAAATCAAATCCTACTTGTAACGGTGCTACTCCAAATACCGATGGAACAATTACAATTACAACTTCTAATGGTACAGGACCATACACTTATAGTTCAGATAATGGAGGTTTATATGTTAACTCAAATCCTATAACTGGTCTTGCATCAAACACTTATATCGTTAAAGCAAAAGATGCAAATGGATGTATCGCAACAGTAAGTCCAAATGTAACACTGTCTGTTGTTTGTCCTGCAGCTCCATGTGTCGCACCAACCATTGTCTCACAACCAGTTTCTACTGCAGGATGCGTAAATACAACTGCAGTTTTTAATGTGGTTGCTGGAGGAACTGTTTCAGGATACCAATGGCAGGCATATAACATTGCAACTGGTTGGATGGATATTCCTGGAGCAACGAGTTCTACTTTAAATATACCAGGATTATTAATTGCTGCAAATGGATCTAAAGTACATTGTATTTTACATGAAGCAACTGCAAATTGTCCTGACACCACAAACGATGTAATTTTAACCGTAGATGCTTTACCAACGTCTTTATCCACTGGTTCATTGACTGTTTGTAATACTAATCCAGGAACAGTTAGTGGAGTTACTGCATCTAACGGATTAATTTCTTGGTCACATAATGGAAGTGGATCTTTATCTGGGGGAACTACATTAACACCCATTTATACACCAGGAGGAAGTGAT
Source organism: Flavobacteriia bacterium (assembly GCA_947455255.1). Classification (GTDB taxonomy): domain Bacteria; phylum Bacteroidota; class Bacteroidia; order Flavobacteriales_D; family Crocinitomicaceae; genus CANHVK01. The sequence continues at coordinate 23,418 of CANGOA010000012.1, forward strand.
GTAGGTAACACAGTTGTTCTTACAATGACAGTTACTAGTAATAATTCATGTAATCCTGCAACTTCACAAGCAAATTATTCCATTAAAGTTGATCCTGTTCCAACGGCATTAGCAGGAGGTTCATTGACTATTTGTTCCAATGGTACAGCAACCGTGGGAGGTACAAGCGCTTCAAACGGTACTATTTTATGGACTAGCAATGGTGCAGGCTCTTTAACAAATCAAACTACTCCTACTCCTACCTACACTGCAAACGCATTGGATGAAGGTAAAGCAATCATATTAACGATGACTGTGACTAGTACAACGAGTTGTCCCAATCCAACTCCAGCAACTTTTACTGTAAATGTAGATCCACTACCAACAGCAACTGCTGGAGGGTCTATGACGATTTGTTCAAATTCAACAGCGACAGTTAGTGGAGCGACCTCATCTAATGGAAGTATTTTATGGACGCACAATGGTTCAGGTTCACTTTCGAACGCAACAACATTAACTCCTACTTACACTCCTACAAGTGCAGACGAAAATAAAACAGTTGTATTAACTTTAACAGTAACATCTAGTAATACTTGTAGTTCATCTCCTGTAGCTACTGCAACTTACAATGTGTCTGTTACTCCTATACTTACAGCAACTGCAACTGCAGGTGGAAATACCACTATTTGCATGACAAAATCAGCAACTGTAATAGGAGCAAATGCAACAAATGGAACAATATTATGGACACATAATGGTGGAGGAATACTTACTAATGCTACAACACTTACACCTACCTACTCTTCGATAAAAGCAGATACTTTATCCCCAGTACTATTAACATTGACAGTAACTCCCTCAGGAGGATGTAGTAACTTAACTCAATCTGACACATATACCATTAATGTTAAAAGTAATCCACAAGTTAACCCAAGTGCATCTACCCCGTGTGTAGGAAATAACCTACAATTAAATGCCAATACAGTTGTAGGAGGTCAATATGCATGGACAGGACCTAATGGGTATGCAAATACAAATCAAACGGCAACAAAAACATCTGTCACGCTTTTAGATGCAGGGCAGTACACATTACAAATAACGGATTCAAATAATTGTATTAATACGAATACTGTAAATGTAACCGTAAACCCAAATCCAACTATCACGACAGATACATTACTATGTGTTGGAAATCAAGCTACATTTTCATCAAATACAGCACCTGCAACAAATCCTTGGATTTCTCAATCAACCAATCTACTTACGATAGATTCGAGTACAGGAGTTGCAACGGGTATTCTTGGAGGTACTGCAACTGTAGGTTACACTGATATTAATTCATGTAAAGCTACTAAGACAATTAAAGTAGAAGATTTACCAGTTGTAAATTTCACCGTTGACTCAACGAGTATTTGTCTTGGTAATGATGTTGTATTTACAGATGTTTCAGCGAAGAAAAATATAAATTTATTATGGGATTTTGGAGATGGAACAACTTCCAATGAATTAATACCAACCCATACATACTTAAAAGTAGACTCATTTACTGTAAGTCTAACATCCATTTCACTAGGCGGTTGTAAGACAACATACACAAAAGATAAATATATTACACCAATAGAAATTCCTACAATCAACTTTAGCTTTACACCTGATTCTATCCAAATTTATTTGCCAGAAATAAAATTTAAGAACTCATCAAATGCAAAATTTTACACTTGGATTTTTGGAGATTACAGTCCTGTTGCACATGAAGTAAATCCAACACATAAGTTTCCTGATACACCAGGTCAATCTTATATGGTAACACTTAAAGGAAGTAATTCGATTAATGGAATATGTGCTTCGAGTCAATCGCATCAAATAGTTTCTGTAGATCCTCCTGTATTTTACATTCCAAATTCTTTTACCCCAAATGGAGATGAAATTAACAACACTTTTCAACCCATATTTACAAGTGGATTCGATCCTCAACATTTTGATTTTTGGGTATACAATCGTTGGGGAGTTTTAATTTTTGAATCGCATAATTCTACTATTGGTTGGGATGGAACATATCAAAATCAAATCGTTGGAAATGACACCTATGTTTGGAAGTTACAATTTAAATCCAAACAAACAGAACGTGAGTACTATTATACTGGAAATGTGAATTTATTGAAATAAACACAGAAGTAAAGCAACGAATTTATTACACTTTCGTTTTATTATTAAATTTGGAGACAATTAGAATCTCTATACAAACACACGAAAAATGACATTATTTTCTTCTCAACTTAGTTCCTTCAAAAAATACGTTTTTAGTCTTTTATTACTTTTATTTTTAATTTGTTTTAATACGACTAGTTATGCTTGTGACAAAACAAGTACAACTGTAAATTCAGTCGTAAACAATGGTAATGGTACCTATACTGTGACCTTTACTTCTTGTATGGAACCAGGAGATGCTACAGGATGTACCGCATCCTTAATGATACAATTTAATGCAGGAACAAAAATATTAAGCACAAATAAAAACACCTTAACATATTTAAACGGAATAGTTCATACTGCAGGAGCTATAACAGGAAATTCAAATACATTAACCTGGTCTGGAACAAGCTTTTGTTCTACTGCTGCTCCTTCAAAAAACGAATGTTTTACAATATCTGTTGTTGTTAATTCTAACCCTACAACGTTTTACACAGAGAATGGGCATAGTGGTTGTTTTCACACTGCTAATTTCCCAACAGTTACTAATTTAACATGTACGAGTTCTGGAGGAACATTTTCAGACGGAGCAGGAAATTATGGAAACGACTTGAATCAAACCACCATTATTTGTCCAGATAATCCTGGAGAAAAAGTACAGGTTAATTTCACAACACCTATTGATTCTAAAGGTTCCTTCGGAAGTTGTGTAGTAAGTGGCGACAACTTATATATATACCAAGGGAATTCCGTTGGAAGTGGATTGGTAGGTATGTATTGTCAGAATAATTCTGCTCCGGGATTAATAACTTCAACTGATCCAAGCGGATGTTTAACTTTTCAATTTATAACAAATTCAAGTGGTGTCGCAACAGGTTTTTCTACCTCTGTAACATGTCTTTGTACGACTCCAGTTTTAAGCATACATGATCCAGCTGCTGTTTGTTCTCCTTCTACTGTTGATATAACTGCGCCAGCAGTTACTGCAGGTTCAAATGGTGGAGGTACAATAACTTATTGGACTGACCCTGCCTGTACAATTCCTTTAGGTTCACCATCTGCCATTGCCACCACTGGAACTTATTACATCAAAGCAGCAAATGGGGCATGCAAAGATTCGAAAGCAGTTCATGTAACTGTAAATGGACCAGCAACGCCTACTGCAACCTTAACGCAACCTACCTGTGCGACCCCAACTGGAACAATTACTATAACGGCACCACTTGGAGCGTTCACGTATAACAACAATGGTGGAGCATTTCAAGCAGGAACAACTTTTTCAGGATTAGCAGCAAACACAACATACACAATAATTGCTAAAGATGCTGGAGGCTGTACATCGACTGCTAATTTCACAATAAACGCAGCTCCTATTCCACCAAGTACACCATCTGCTACTCTTACCCAACCAACTTGTGCTATACCGACTGGAACAATTTTAATAACTGCACCACTTGGAGCATACACCTATAATATCAATGGTGGTGCATTTCAAGCAGGAACAAGTTTTTTAGGTCTTACTCCAAATACATATACAGTAATTGTTAAAGATGCTGGAGGATGTACTTCTTCAGCAAACTTCACAATAAATGCTGTTCCATCAGGGCCTGTAGCACCTACAACAACTTTAACTCAACCGACTTGTATTTCTAACACTGGTACAATAACAATCACATCTCCAACAGGTGCAGGTTATACATATAGCATAGATGGCTCAACTTTTCAAGCAGGAACATCATTTTCAGGTTTATCTGCAAATACTTATACAATTACAGTGAAAGATGCCAATGGTTGTACATCAACAGGTTCCGCAACCTTAAACAATCCTCCTGGCGCGCCAGCAAGTGCTACAACAACGCTTACGCAACCCTCTTGTGCTTTACCTACAGGTACAATTACAGTGACAGCTCCTTTAGGCGCATTTACGTACAGTATTAATGGTTTAGCTTTTCAAGCAGGAACAAGCTTTTCCGGATTAGCACCTGCAATTTACACAGTTACTGTAAAAGACGCAGGAGGATGTACTTCTACTACGAATGTTACTATTAACGCTATACCATCCTCTCCAATAGTTCCTACATTCACACTTACTCAGCCAACTTGTATGGTGAATACAGGTACTATTACAATTACTGCCCCACTTGGTGCATACACTTATAGTATTGATGGAGTTACCTTTCAAGCAGGAACCGTATTTAGTGGACTTGCAGCAAATAGCTATACAGTAACAGTCAAAGACGCTGGCGGATGTATAGCTACTAGTACAGCAATTATTAACAATCCAGCTGGAGCACCTTCCACAGCAACTACCACATTGACTCAACCAACATGTTTAGTTAATACAGGGACTATTACGGTAACAGCGCCTTTAGGTGCTTACACCTATAGTATTGATGGAGTAACTTTTCAAGCAGGATCAATATTTAGTGGTCTTGCCCCTAACACTTACACCGTTTCCGTTAAAGATGGTATTGGATGTACTTCTACAACAAACGTAACAATAACAGTAGCACCTGGAGCTCCTGCAATCCCTACTTTAGTTGTAACAAATCCAACATGTGGAGGAGCAACAGGAAATATTACTGTAACTGCCCCCTTTGGAGCATTCACTTATAGTATGGACGGCTTAACTTTTCAAGCAGGAACAACATTTTCGGGCTTAGCACCAAACTCTTATACTATTACCGTTAAAGATGGTTCCGGTTGTACTTCTACAAATACAGCAACGATCAATTCAGCACCTCTTACTCCAGCAATAGAGACTAGTACGCTAACTCAACCTAACTGTCTTTTGGCAACAGGAACAATTACAATCACATCTCCAATTGGGGCTTACACGTATAGTATTGATGGAGTTACTTTCCAAGCTGGACTTGTTTTTAGTGGACTTACTCCTAAAACCTATACCATTACAGTTAAAAATGCGAGTAATTGTACCTCTACTAATACCGAAACAATCCTTCCTGTTCCATCAGGACCTGCAAACCCAACTGCCACATTGCAACATCCAACTTGTTTGACACCATCAGGGAGCCTGACTGTAACTGCACCAATCGGAGCATACACCTATAGTATCAACGGAGTGACATTTCAAGCAGGTCTACTCTTTTCAGGATTAGTAAGTGGAAATTATACAGTAACGGCAAAAGATGCTATTGGATGTACCTCTACTAGTAATTTTACAATAAACGCAATACCTACTAATCCAGTTAATCCTACATTAACTGTAACTCAGCCAACTTGTCAAATAAATACAGGTACCATTTTTATAACTTCACCACTTGGAGCATATACCTATAGTAAAGATGGAGTGACTTTTCAGGCAAACACTTTTTTCAATGCTTTACCACCAAATGCTACATACATGATTACAGTAAAAGATGCAGGGGGATGTACCTCTACAGCACAAGCAACTGTCAAACCATCATTAGCATTACCATCCACACCTACAGCGACGATTACACATGCAAGTTGTACTTCCGCAACTGGAAGTTTTATTGTTACAACTCCTTTAGCTGGAGGAAATTTATATTCCATAGATGGTTTAACTTATAAAGCAGGAACTTCCTTTACTGGACTTGTTCCAAACGGATACACTTTAACCGTTAAAAATAGTGATGGTTGTACTGCAAATAGTTTAATAACTATCAATGTTCCTCCCAATCCACCAGCAGCACCATTTGTTATACCAAAACAACCAGATTGTATTACTAAAACTGGAGAGATATCCATATTATCTCCTTTGGGTGCAGGATTTAGCTATAGTTTAGATAGTTTGACTTTTCAGTCAAGTGTTGACTTTGATTCTTTAGCAACCGGTAAATATTCTGTTTATACAAAAGATGCCAATAATTGTGTTTCAAAATCGGTTTTTACAATAAACGCTCAACCGATTATTCCAAAAGCATCATTTACATATACACCAACTGAATTAAACCTTTTAAATACTGTTGTCAATTTCACCAATCATTCATCAAATGCTACTTCATATAAATGGAATTTTGAAGATGGTACTAAACTAAGTTCAGCTCTTAATCCAGTTCATGAATTCCCAGGGACACCAAATATATATTTCGTAAAATTAACCGCTTTCAATAATAATTGTTCAGACGATACGATAGTACCAATCACGATTATTGAAACACCAATTATTTACGTTCCAAATTCATTTACTCCAAATGGAGACGAAGTTAACAATACATTTTTTCCTGTAATAGCAGGTGGTATAGCAAATGAAAATTACACACTATTTATTTTTAATCGTTGGGGTGAATTGTTGTTTGAATCACATAATAAAGATTATGGCTGGGATGGTACCTACGGTAATAAAATGTGCATGCCTGACACCTACATTTGGAAAATAGAGTATCGAGAAAATGCAGGGAATAAATTAAAGAAATACATGGTTGGTCATGTGAACTTAATAAATTAACATGAAGTCGCTATTTATATTTTTATTGATATTCTTCAGTATAAATTACAGTTATGCTGGATTTCGTTATTTAAAAATAGGAATAGATGGACTTACATGTTCCGCATGCAGTAGATCTGTAGAGATGAAATTACGAAAACTAAGTTTTATCTACTCTGTTGAGATGGATTTAGAAAATACCGAAGGAAAAATAATCCTAAAAGAAAGTGAAACCATTCGGTTGGATGAAATTTGTTCGGCGGTAAAAGATGCAGGATTCTCTATACGTTTTTTGAAAGCTGAATTAACTGATCCTATCACTACAAAGGAAAAATGCTTTGAAATAGATCACATTCAATTTCAGCTTTTATCTTATGATTCTTCCAAATTTATTCAAATTATTCACCCTTGTTTTCTTTCAAAAAAAGAATGGAAAAAGTATAAAATTATTGACACAAAATCCGACTGTTTTCAAACAGAATTTAAACTTTATTTGATTCATGTGGATGAAATATAGGTTTATTTTAATAATGATAGCAATCCAATTCAAAGTGATTTCACAAGAATTGTTTCCATTAAGTGAACCCGCAAGCAATGTACCTAAAGGAGTTATTGGACTCCGAACATTCAATCAAACCTATAAAGAATTTGGAAGTCAAAAATTCATGTCAAATTTTAAAGTAATGTATGGTTTAAGTTCACGCTTAACAATCTCAGCCTCTATTACTCTTTCCAATCATCATAATGGATATTTACCATTAGATTTAATCACACATACACATCAAGGAAAAGTAACAAATTATATTACTAATAATGCAAAAAAGGGGTTAACTTATCCTTTAAATATAGCTGGCTTTTATTTCTATGGAAAATATCGTTTTTTGAGTATAGACAAAAAAAACGAACATTTTAGAATGGCAGCCTATGGTGAATTTTCAACAATAGACCAAGCACACGACGAAGCAGAGGCTTCCCTTATGGATGATTCTAAAGGAATTGGAGGAGGCATAATTACAACCTATTTAAAAAATCATTTTGCAACATCTCTAACACTTGGATATAACAAACCAGGAAAATATGAAGAACAAGTTAAGTATGAAAATGAACCAACCATAACGCATACACAAATACAATATGGTCAATCTTTAAATTATTCCCTTTCTTTTGGCTATTTACTATACCCGAAAATTTACAAAAACTACGCACAACCAAATTTGAATATATACCTAGAGTTTGTAGGTAAAAACTATGACAAGGCAACCATTTATCAAAACGAAACACAACTCCACCCAACCAATAGCACATTAATACATGGGAACTATTTAGAGATTCATCCAGGTATACAAACCATAATCAATTCTAATCTTAGAATTGATTTTTCGGTAGGTTTTAACTTGATAAACAAATCCTATATACATCAATATCCAATGTATACATTTAGTATACAACGTTATTTTTATCTTTAGGAGTTTATGGTAATCATTCTTTAATGCAACGAATAGACAATCCTCTGTTTTTAGGGAATTGCGTGTAATCGATATAACTGCTTTCATTGGATAAGCCATAACAATAGGAAGTTGTAGCATCGTATTCAGTTGAAGTCCAGAAATAAGCTTCATGACCGATTGTGTGTCTTTTTAATTTATCATTACGATAATACCCTGGTAATCCAGTAAATCCAACGCTATTTGAAGCATAACTATTTGGCGGATACCAATGGAGAGTATCTTTTTCTTTCAATTTTCCACCAGCCACGCTTTCACCACCAACAAACTGAATTAAGGAATCCCAATCTACATCTTTAGGCATTCTCCATCCTATGGGGCATACTCCCCTTTTATCTTTAACAACATTCCAAGTATAAAGTCTACCATAATTTGGGAGATAAATTTGATTTCCATTATAAACCCATTGGTAAATCGCATTAAATTCGGAAGCTATATCTTTATTGTAAGGGGTCGTTGTCGGAATAGAGTCTCCGTTTTTAAATGTAGAAACACTTAAGTTTTCAGCCATCCAATATTGGTTACCAATTTTGACGGTTTTATAGACTTTTCCTTCGTGATCTGTTACTTCATTGTAAGAAATTGAAGGGTTAAATAAAATCGTAGAATTCACTTTAGTAGAACTTGTATCTTTAAGGATGATTACACCTTTCTTTTTACAAGCAAAAAGAAAAGTTATAAGAATAAAACAAAAGAAACCTTTCATATTATTTATTAGAAACACATCTTATAGAAAGAGCAGCTTTTTTAGATTTAGAAACTTTATAGGTTTTAATCGATCCAGCAAATAAGACATATCCAAAAGCACAATCGTTGTGATCTGGATCTTCAGTTGCAGACCAATACATCCCAAATTTTAACTGATCGATAAATGATGCAAATTCCGTTTTATAACCACCACCAACACCAGTAAAATTAGTCGAATTAGTAGCACCAACATTCGGAATTTCCCACATAGTTGAATCCATGCTTTTTAATTTACCTCCTGCTATTTCATACCCACCTAAAAATGTCATTAATTTTTCCCAATCACTTTCTGTGGGTACATGCCATCCTTGTGGACAAACATTTCTCGTTTCAACAACATACCCAGTATATAACCTACCGAAATCTCTTTGTGAAGCACCACCTTGGTAGCGCCAATAATATGCCAAAGTATCTGGATAGTATGAAACTCCATCTTTATTCACAGGTGAACGATATAAAATTGAGCTATCAAGAGGAAAAAGTGTTCTAAGAGAATCAGAAACTAGTTGGTGATTTTTGTCAAAAACATTGTCAGAATATCTTACAGTTTTCAAATTATCAACCATCCAAGTTTGACTACCTATTCTAATTGCATTATACGAATTTCCGCATTTATCTTTAACTGTAGAAAACGAAACAGAATTTGTTTTTTTAGGTGTAACTTTCGGTTCACACGAAAAAAGTACAATTGAAAGCATTAAGAGATAAAGAATTTTATTCATTTTCAATATGGATTATACGTAAAAATAAGGCAAACCAATTTACTTAGACCAAATTTCGAAACATTTTTTCTGATTTTCAGATTTATTTTCAAGGTCAACAATAAAATAATCGGGATAATATACCTGATCATCCAATACTATTTTTAAACTCAAAAATACACTTTTACGTTTTACTAAAATTTCGATTTCATCATTTTTAAAATAGTTTAACCAAGCATCTATATTTCCTAGTGCATCCATCCCATTTACTGCAATCAGTTCGTCTTCTAACATGATTCCAGCAATATCAGCAGGTGAATCTAGATATATTGACTTGACCACAAAATAATTACCTTGAAGCAATGCTTTAATACCAAGTTTAGATTGAGAGATTTTATCATTTGCTTTAGAATTCATTTTCAACCCTAACGATTCAAAACTTTCATTTAGAATTTGTGTAAAGTCAGTTGTTCCATGAACATATTTTTCAAACAACACATCGAATGAAGTTCCTGCAAATTTCTCAAGAGTTTGTTTATAATCCGCTTCAGAAACGCCTTTATTTTTATGATAAAATTCTTCGTATAAATAACGCATGACGTCATCCAGAGAATATTTTCCTTCAGAATTTTTAATTATAAATACATCAAAAATGAAAGATAATAAACAGCCTTCCGTATAAATTGAAACCTTTCTATTAGGAGCACCCGGCACATAACCGTCTAACCAGGTATCAAAAGAAGATTGGGCAACCGAATAATTCAAACGAGCAGGATTATCAAAATGTTTTTGAAGTTGTGCATTCATTTCACTCAAATATTCCTTCAAATCAAACACATCGCTTTTATACAAAAACAAATCTCCCATATAGGTAGTTACTCCTTCACATAACAATCCTAACTCTGAATAATTTTCTTTGGTGAAATCATAAGGTAACATTTCGATTGGTCGAATTGCCTTCACATTCCAAGTATGATATAATTCATGTGAACTCACACCCAATAAATCTGTATATACCTCTTTAAATATAGAATAACTTGGACCTAATAGAAGAACTGTAGAACGACAGTGTTCAACCCCATGATATGCTCTAAACGGAACAATTTGAGTCAAAAAATGATATTCTTCCACGGGAAAGGTTCCGAATTTCTCTATTTGTTTTTCGGTAAATGCAGTAAAATCAGGAATTAATTTTTCCCAATCTACTTTTACCTCACCTTGAAACCAAACATGAAAAACTACTTCGTCAACTACATACGAATTGTGTTGTAAGCTATTTGAACAAATGAAAGGAGAATCAGCTAACTCATCAAAATTTTGTGCAAATAAGGTATGTTTTTGCATCTCCATAGAACAAGCAATTGCGTAGTCTTCAGGAATTTTTAAATCAACAATAACTCCTTCCATTTCACGACCTACAACATATGTACAACAGTTGACTGGGTTTACATATAACTGATCTTCCGAAAGAAATGTAGAACCAGCATTTAAATCTGTTGCGTAATAAGCATATTCTACACGTACAATATTTGCTTGATTAGTAATAACTTCCCAGCAATCTTTTGTTACTTTTTTGAAACTCAACAACTCATTATTTTCGTTAACAACACGAAATCCTTTGATGTTCTTAGCGAAATTACCTAATTCATAGCGACCAGGTCTCCAAGAAGGTAATTGTATTTTCTCTACCGCATTAGTGGGTTCAAATTGCATCGAGAATTGAATGTATTGTGCTGAAGGATTTTCAGTTGAAAGTGTATAGTGAATCATAGTTGAAGTTTTGATATGTAAATATAATGATTTTCAACTTGTAGATTAGAGAGGTATTGTTTTTGTTAGCATTAAGAAATATTGAAGTTGAGGGTGATTTTAGTTGAATTAAGTTACATGGGGAGACCTTAATACTTTTTTTCACCATTGAGATTTATTGAGAAATTAAGGAATGAGTAGAGATTGATTTAGTTGCATTGAGAGGCCTTCGATCTTGTTTGGTTCACAATGGATAAAATAAGAAATTGAAGATGCGTAATGATATTGATTTGTAATTATCAAACTAATTCAAATCTCAATTTCTTAATGGTAAAACACACTCCATAAAGCAAAGCAAAATTCTTAATGAACCTATTACATCCCTATCATCCTAAATTTCTAAATTTCTTAATGGTAAAA
>CANGOA010000013.1 GCA_947455255.1 Flavobacteriia bacterium
ATTGTAAATAGAGAACATATTGATTTTACAATTACAAAAAAAGGGAAGGAATTTATTGCTACTGCAACAAATATAAATTTGAGAAAGATGCATCAAGCATTGTCTCGACCAGGAAATGGGTTTTCGTCAGAACGTAAGCAAACCTTTTCTTTTCCAATTTCAGATGCTGGAGTATTTGAACAGCAATTGATTAATAACAATAAAGATCTACAAGCTAATCATAAAACACCAATAAACTATCAGTCAGTAACAGAAACAGATTACTTCGGAAGTATCGTTGGTTTTTTATTACCGATTATAGTTTTAATAGCAATTTGGATGTTCGTTATGCGTCGTATGGGCGGTGGTGCTGGCGGTGGCGGTCAAATTTTCAACATTGGTAAATCTCGAGCGCAGTTGTACGATAAAGGTAAGTCTACAAATATTACGTTTGAAGATGTTGCAGGATTGACTGGAGCAAAAGAAGAGATTCAAGAAATTGTTGAGTTCTTAAAAAATCCAAAACGATATACAGATTTAGGTGCAAAAATTCCAAAAGGTGCTTTATTAGTAGGACCTCCAGGAACTGGTAAGACTTTGTTAGCTAAAGCAGTAGCTGGAGAAGCGAAAGTTCCTTTCTTCTCTTTGTCCGGGTCTGATTTCGTGGAAATGTTTGTTGGAGTAGGAGCTTCTCGTGTTCGTGATTTGTTTAAACAAGCAAAAGAAAAAGCGCCAGCAATAATTTTTATTGATGAGATTGATGCGATTGGTCGTGCTAGAGGAAAAAGTAATGGCTTTAGTTCTAATGACGAACGTGAAAACACACTTAACCAATTATTGACAGAAATGGATGGTTTTGGCACCAATTCTGGGGTAATTATTTTGGCTGCAACCAACCGTGCAGATGTATTGGATAGTGCATTGATGCGTGCAGGTCGTTTTGATCGTCAGATTTATGTGGATATGCCAGATATTAATGAGCGTAAAGCGATTTTTAATGTTCATTTAAAACCGTTGAAATTACACGAAGCTTTGGATATCGAATTTTTGGCAAAACAAACACCTGGATTCTCAGGAGCTGACATAGCTAATTTGTGTAACGAAGCAGCGTTGATTGCTGCTCGTCATGGAAAAACGAGTGTGGAGAAACAAGATTTCTTAGACGCTGTGGATCGTATCGTTGGAGGTTTAGAGAAGAAAAATAAAATCATTACTAAATCGGAGAAAAAATCGATTGCTTATCACGAGGCTGGACATGCTACAACTTCTTGGTTGTTAGAATATGCTTCGCCATTAGTAAAAGTTACCATCGTTCCTCGTGGACGTTCTCTAGGTGCTGCTTGGTATTTGCCAGAAGAAAGAAGTATTACTACTACAGAGCAAATTACAGATGAAATTTGTACTGCCTTGGGAGGTAGAGCTGCTGAAGAATTAATATTTGGTAAAATATCAACAGGTGCATTAAGCGATTTAGAAAAAGTAACCAAACAAGCTTATGCAATGGTTACTATTTATGGTTTAAATAAAAAAGTAGGTAATATTTCTTATTACGATTCACAAGGACGAGATTCATTTACTAAGCCATATTCTGAAGAAACAGCCAAAACAATCGATGAAGAAGTAAGTATCATCATTGAAACTCAATACCAACGTGCGCTACAAATTCTTAGAGATAATCAAGACAAATTAACTGCATTAGCGGATAAATTACTTGAATTTGAAGTGATTTTCAAAGAAGATTTGGAAGAAATTTTTGGTAAACGTCAATGGGAGAAAGAAGAAGAGGTAGAAATTAAAACGGATGATGTTGTTTTACAGGCAGGTAATGAAGTTACAGAAGTAGATGAAACTTCCAATGAACAAGAAGTTGTTTCTATAGATTCTATTTCAGAAGAAAAGGAAACTCCTACTGCAGAATAATTTATATTTTTTAAATTAAACCATACTCTTTATCAGTATGGTTTTTTTATTTTATCTATGAGTAATATTTTACAAAGAACTATAACAGGAGCTTTTTTTGTGGCTTTAATCATTGGTTCAATTTTAGTCGGTAATTACACTACAATTGCTGTTTTTTCTATCTTTTTAGTACTTGGTTTAATAGAATATTTTAAATTATTTAAAGAAAATAAAATTGTTCAGCTAAAATGGGTGATGCCTGTTATAGTTTCACTAATCATTTATATGCTATTATTATGTAGCCTACTAGGGGATTTAAATAATAAACTTGTTGTTGCTTTAATTATTCCTATTTTGCTATTGTTAATGATGACCGAATTATGGCGAAAGAAAACAAATCCACTGGTTAATTTAGGAATTCAATTATTTGGTTTTTTCTATTTGGTGATTCCTTTTTTCCTAACAGTTTATATACGTTCTAATGATAATGAATTTGGTGGATATACTTTAGTAGGTATGTATATTTTGATTTGGTCAAATGACACATTTGCATACTTGTCTGGAAGATTTTTCGGAAAAACAAAATTGTTTGAACGTATTTCACCTAAAAAAACATGGGAAGGAACAATTGGCGGTGTAATTTTGACATTGGCGATAGGGTTATTATTAGGTTATTTAGATAAAGAAAGAGGTGTGTATTTTTGGTTACCAGCTGCAATGATTGTTGTTCCTGGAGCAATATTTGGAGATTTATTGGAGTCTTTATTTAAAAGAAGTTTAAACATAAAAGATTCTGGGAATATACTGCCAGGTCATGGTGGTATACTCGATCGTTTTGACGCTGCATTGTTTACAATTCCATTTTTCTTTTGTTGGTGGACCATTTGGAGCTTGATTGCATAGAACTAAAATGCGTAGTAGGTCGCTAATTCCTTAATTCTTATTATTTTTGCTCAAAATTTATAAAATGAAATTACACAGAGAAGGTTATTTGATTATGGCAATTGCATTCGTGTTGTTGTCAGGAGTTCATGTAGGAAACTATTTTTTATACCAGTCATTAGGATGGACTTGGTTGTATGCTTTATTAACGATTGCAGAAATCGTTATGATGTATTTAGTAGTTCAATTTTTTAGAGTTCCTAATATTACTCCTGTTTTTGGAGAGTACGATATTCTTTGTCCTGCAGATGGAAAAGTAGTTGTTATTGAAGAGACCGAAGAAAATGAGTATTTTAAAGATCGTCGTATACAAGTTTCTATTTTTATGTCGCCTTTAAATGTACATGCGAATTTTAACCCAATCTCAGGGATTATAAAATATGTAAAGTACCACAAAGGTTTGTTTTTAGTTGCGTGGCACCCTAAGAGTTCTACAGATAATGAACGTTCTACGGTTGTAACACAACACGCTTCTGGAAAAGAAGTCTTGTTTCGTCAAATTGCGGGTGCTGTTGCTCGTCGTATTTGTTATTATGTGGAAGAAGGTCAGCAAGTAACAACAGGTTCTGAATATGGTTTTATCAAGTTTGGATCTCGTATCGATTTGTTTTTACCTTTAGGAACTACAATAAATGTTAAAATTGGTGATGTTGTCAAAGGACGTATCACAAAAGTTGGTGAATTATCGAAAGATTAATTATCTTTAATATAACCTAAAACCTATACCTATGAAAAAAATAATTTTAAGTTTGTCAGTTGTTGCTATGTTAGGAGCAGTTTCTTTACCAGTATTCGCTTCTACTTCTGTTGATCAACAACAAGAGCAAAAGAAAGATGACGATAAGAAAAAATGTTGTAAAGACGATAAAAAATGTGACAAGGACGCAAAGAAATGCGATAAAGACGATAAAAAATGTGACAAGAAAGATAAAAAATCTTGTTGTGCTAAAGGAAAAAAAGCAGAATAATTCAAAGCCACCGCAAGGTGGCTTTTTTGTTGTTATATACTGAATAGATCTTTACGAAAGAAAGGCCTTAATTTCTTAATGGTGAATCACATCTCGCTATACTTAGGCAATCCTTCTAGTTCAATTATCTTTTGTTGGACTCGGTCTACAAAATAAAATTTATGGTGTATTCCATTACTCAACCATAAATAATTTGCTTGTATTTTGGAATTGTATTGTGCAATTTGATGTAGAACTTTTTCGTTTATTGAAATTTCAGGAGCTTTACATTCTACCAATACTTTCACTTTTTTATCGTTACCATATACCAAGATATCACAACGTCGATCTAATGTGTTTACCTTAATACCTGCTTCGGAAGAGATGAGTCCTACTGGTGTCGCTAGTTGATGGATGAGGTAATGGATGATGTGTTGACGCACCCATTCCTCAGGGGTCAATACCAAATTCTTTTTACGAACCACACAAAATACCGAAATCACTTCGTTTTTACGCGAAAGTCGTAAAGGAGCGCGAGGAAGGTTTAAGGCGGTGAGGTTCATAGGTTAAAATTAATAATTTTTAATAACTCATAATCCATAACCTAAAATCCTTAATTCCTTATTCCACATTCTTTTCTTATCTTTGATTCATGGATTTCAAGTCGCTTTTACAAGCCATCAAGAATAAGGATTTTAAGCCAGTGTATTTATTGCATGGGGAAGAACCGTATTATATTGATGTCTTAACCAAAGAGATTCAATTACAGGTGTTAGAAGATCACGAACGTGACTTTAATGAAACGGTAGTGTATGGAAAAGATGCGGATGTATTAGCAATTATTTCGGAGGCTAAAGGCTATCCCATGATGGCGGAACGTCGCTTGGTGATTGTCCGTGAAGCGCAAGACTTGAAAGACATCGATAAGTTAGAGAGTTACCTCGAAAACCCAAATCCTACGACGGTATTAGTGTTGGCGCACAAATACAAAAAGGTGGATGCCCGCAAAAAGTTTGTAAAAAACTTACCTAAAGTAGGGGAGGTATTCGTTTCGGATAAGGTCCGCGACTATCAATTGGTCGATTGGATTACGAAATACTTAGCTACGACCGATTACAAGATTACTTCCAAAGCAAGTATGTTACTTGCTGATTTTTTAGGAAATGACCTTGCGAGAATTACCAATGAATTAGATAAGTTGGCCATTCTGTTAGAGAAAGGAACGACGATCAATGAGGTTCACATCGAAGAGAATATTGGAATTTCTAAAGATTACAATGTTTTTGAGTTGACCAAGGCACTTGGCGATAAAGATTTTTATAAAGCAATGCAAATCATTCATTACTTTAAAAATAATCCAAAATCGGGACCTTTGGTGGTTGTTATTTCATCGTGTTACACCTTTTTTAGTCAATTGATGCGTGTGCATTTCGCAACAGATAAATCACAGAATGGAATTGCGCAATCCGTGAAAGTACATCCTTTTGTGGCAGGCGAATTGCTGAAAAATGCGCGAATGTATAATCCGAAAAAAGTCGCAGCGAATATTTCCGTGTTGTACGAATACGATTTAAAGTCGAAAGGAATTAATAATTCGAATTTTACAGAAGCACAATTAATGGAAGAAATGATGTTTAAATTAATTCATTAAGATGCATTTATTCTACGTTCCAAAACTAACTCCAACGACAAAATCGATCTATTTATCAGAAGATGAATCCAAACATGCGTGCCGTGTCTTGCGTTTGAAAATGAACGATGAGGTAAGTTTGTTGGATGGGGTAGGCGGTGTGTATCATGCACGTATCGAAGAAGATAATCCGAAAAAATGCTTGTTGCAGATTATGGCTGTAACACAAGAAATAAAACCAACCCACGAAGTACATATTGCGATTGCTCCAACCAAAAACATGGACCGCATAGAATGGTTTGTAGAGAAGGCAACGGAAATAGGAATGACGGAGTTAACCTTGCTAATTTGCGACCATTCCGAACGAAAAATCGTGAAAACGGAACGTTTGGAGAAAATTTTGATTTCAGCAATGAAACAATCGAAACGAACGTTTATTCCTAAATTAAATGCTGTAGTTACGTTTTCTGAATTTATGAAACAACATACGCAAGGTGCTTTGGCGCATTGTGAAGAGGGAGAAAAAAAGTCCTTGCCAACGGTATATAAAGCAAGTAATTATCCCATTCTCATAGGACCCGAAGGCGATTTTTCCACCAAAG
Source organism: Flavobacteriia bacterium (assembly GCA_947455255.1). GTDB lineage: Bacteria > Bacteroidota > Bacteroidia > Flavobacteriales_D > Crocinitomicaceae > CANHVK01. Next base: position 6,000 of record CANGOA010000013.1, read on the forward strand.
AAATAGCTGCAGCGAAAACAAATGGGTTTGATTTTGTTGTTTTGGGAAATACACGTTTACGTACGGAAACAGCAGGACTATACGCATGTGTACAAGCTAAAATGATAGCCGATGCGTAAGTTTTTTTTCGTATTCATGTTACTATGTACTTCGTTTGTCGGAGCACAATACACCTATCAATTGGCGGTATTGAAATACCATGGTGGAGGAGATTATTATGCGAACCCGACTTCGTTACCTAACTTGATTTCTTTTTGTAATACGAATTTGAAAATGAAAATCAATCCCGAAGTTCCATACGTGGATGTGGGAAGTAAAGATTTGTTTCAATATCCTTTTATCCACATGACTGGCCATGGCAACGTTGTCTTTTCTAATGCTGAATTAGAAAATTTACGAACCTATTTACAAGGAGGAGGATTTCTACATATCGATGATAATTATGGAATGGATGCATACATTCGTTCGCAATTAAAGAAATTATTTCCAGAAAATGAATTAGTAGAGTTACCACCTACGCATCCTATATTTCATCAGAAGTACGATTTCAATGGTTTGCCTAAGATACATGAGCACGATGATAAAGCACCAAAGGCGTATGCTATTATTTTTAATGGAAAAGTAGTTTGTTTATACACCTATGAAACCGATTTAGGGGATGGTTGGGAAAATCAATCGGTACACAACGATTCACCAGAAAAAAGAACACAAGCATTGCAAATGGGAGCAAATATTCTCCAGTATGCATTTTCAAGATAAGAAATAGAAATTATGGCAATACGTAAAAAGATTACTCCAAAAGGAGCAGCACCAAGCATACAAAATTTTAAAGTTTCGAAAGATCACACCTTGTTTGCTTTTTTGAGTGAAGCGATGCCACACAAAGCACGTACTGCGTTAAAACTTATCTTGAAAAATCAGTTAATATCGGTAAATGGGATTGGTCAGACACACGTGAATTTTGCGTTGAAGGCAGGCGACACCGTTACTTTTGGTAAGAAAGCAGAAAAAGCGATTGAAATTCCAATTAAACTGGATATTCTTTTTGAGGATGCTTCTATTCTTGTGGTAAATAAACCAGAAGGTTTGTTGACCATGGGTACAGACAAAGAGAAGCGTAAAACCATGTATGCTTACTTGAGTACCTATGTGAAAACGAAAGATCCAAATGCAAAAATATTTATTGTTCACCGTTTAGATCGTGAAACTTCCGGATTGTTAGTGTTTGCAAAATCCATGGATATCAAAAAAGTGTTGCAAAATGCGTGGAATGACGATACCAAACACCGTAAATACCTTGCGTTGGTTGAAGGATTGGTAAAAACACCTGCAGGAACCATTACTTCGTATTTGCGTGAAAGCAAAGCGTTGAAAGTGCATTCAAGTAAAAACGCTACATACGGAAAAGAATCCATTACGCATTATAAAGTGATAGGAACGAAGAAAAACACTTCCTTATTAGAAGTTGTTTTAGAGACAGGTCGTAAAAACCAAATCCGCGTACACATGGAAGAAATTGGTCATCCTGTGGTGGGAGATAAGAAATATGGCGCTAAAACGAATCCGATTGGTCGTTTAGGTTTACATGCGTTGGAACTTGGATTTAAACACCCTGTATCTGGAAAGGTGATTTCTTTTAAATCCAATGTACCAAGTAAATTTGTGATAAAGAATTAAGCTTCATTTGAATTTAAAATTTATTCAAAAAAAAGGTCCGAAAATACTACTTTCGAACCTTTTTATAAAGATAAAATTTAGACTATTCTACTGTTCCTAAACTTGCAGAAGAAGTTGGGAAAGCACGATCTACTTTTTTGAATAAACCTTGTAGTACTTTACCTGGACCAACCTCAACAACTTCTGTTGCACCATCAGCAATCATTTGTTGCATGGTTTGTGTCCAACGAACAGGAGCTGTTAATTGTTCAATTAAATTCTTTTTAATTTCATTTGGGTCAGACACAGCTGAAGCAGTTACATTTTGATAGACTGGACAAATGGGGGTAGCAAATTCTGTAGCTTCAATTGCCTTAGCTAATTCTTCACGTGCTGATTCCATTAAAGGTGAATGGAAAGCGCCACCAACTTGTAATAATACCGCCATTTTAGCTCCTGCTTCTTTCAATTTCGCACAAGCTTCTTCTACAGAAGTTGTTTCACCTGAAATAACTAATTGTCCTGGACAATTATAGTTAGCAGCTACTACAATTCCATTAATACTAGCACAAATATCTTCAATTATTTTGTCTTCTAAACCGATTATAGCAGCCATCGTGGAAGGAACAGATTCACATGCCTTTTGCATCGCTAATGCACGTTTATGAACTAAGTTTAAACCATCTTCAAAACGCAACGTTTTATTAGCTACAAGCGCAGATATTTCACCTAACGAATGACCAGCAACCATGTCTGGTTTAAAAGAATCTCCTAAACAAGCTGCTAAAATAGTAGAATGTATAAAGATTGCTGGTTGTGTAATTTTGGTTTGTTTTAATTCTTCATCTGTTCCGTAAAACATGATTTTATGAATTTCAAACCCAAGAATTTCATCCGCTTTTAAGAATAATTCTTTTGCTATTTCAGATGAATCAAATAAGTCTTTACCCATTCCTGAGAATTGAGCACCTTGACCTGGAAAAACGTATGCTTTCATGTAAAGTAATTTTCAAATTTAATGTGAGCAAATATACAGTTTGCGAAATTGATATCAAAAAAAAACTCCTCGACATTAGTGCCGAGGAGTATCTCAAATTTATATTTTTATTATTGCATTACGTTAAATTTCTTAGAAACAACTGAGTTGTTAGAAATAACGTTTAATACATACATTCCATTATTGAATGCTTTAGTATCAATATTCATATTGTTAACACCTACATTAGCTTTAACTGATTTACTGTTGTAAACTACTTTTCCAGATAAATCTGTTACAGTAATATTTACATCTGAAGCAGTTTGCAATTCAAATGATACGTTTAATGAAGTTGTTGCTGGGTTAGGGTAAACTTTCATTGTACGATCTAATTCATCTAACTCATTAACTGAAGCCTTGTTGTTTTTTACTAAATCTAAAGTCATTGCAAATGGATAGTTAGTTCCTAAAATAGAACCGTATACTTTAGAGTCTACAAAAGCTAAAGTGTATGGAGTGTTGTACAATAAAGAATTGTAATACACTGAATTTGGCTCAGAATAACCAAAGTTAATTTTATCATTTAAACTTGTAAAACATACTGCATATTTTTTATTATCCTCCAATGTGATAACATCATCAAATTTTACATTTTGATAAATAATAGATAAAGAATCTTTAAATGTGAAATTTTGATTATCAATTAAAGCTACGTTTTTAGCTTTGTTGAACATGAATGTATCTTTAATGTTAAATTCATCATTCCATTCCCAGAATGAAATACTCACGTTTTGTCCTTTAAGTACCGCATTTTTATTTAATGAATCTGCTGCTTGTGCCCAAAAAGACATACCTGTTGCTTGCACTCGGTTTGCATTAGGATCTTTTAACACCATACATGCTGTCCAAGTTGTGAAATTTAAAGTTGATGATTTTGTTAATTTTTCAAAATTATATAAATCAGCAGCATTGTTATACACTTTAACAACTTTGGTAACAGGGTCATTAATTGTAACGTTGTCTAATGGAACTGTAGAAAACAATGTATCAGACACAAAGAAATCGGAAACAAGTTTGTTGTCGATTGGAAAATCTTCATCGCTAGTTATTAATGAATCATTTTTGAAATTTAAAACTTCATACGTTAATTTGTAATGACCAGCTTTCAAGTCAAATTTTGGAGCAAAACCTTTATTGAAAAACAATAAACTTGTAGTGTCTCCTTTGTTTATAATTACTGGTTTTACTACATTATTACTATCTTTTGTTGAATAAACAAAATAATCAGAAAATAAAGTGTCATTTTTTTCATTTGTGATTCTAGCTGTACAAACGATGTTGTCTTGGGGTAAATTTCCTTTGTTAAAGATTTTAATAGCAAATGTATCACTTACCTCTCCTTCTAATGTTAATTTAGAATTTCGAGTGTAATATTTTGGTTGTAAAGAATACTTCCAACTTAATGCTAAATCGTTATCGTAGATTAGTTTTTTACCAATGTAACCTGTTACTGTTTCTTTATTTCTTAAAACTTTACTAATTGCTGACCCATCTTTTAAACTAACAAGGATAATAGGAATAGTTACTTTTTTTCCAGTAGCATTAGCAGTAGTTTCACCATTTAACATACCTGATAAATTAAATATTTCTAATGAATCGACAGCTTTTGTTGTTGAGTTAATACCATGATTGATAACAATAACAGCAATTGCTCCAGCGTTTTGAGCATTCAATGCTTTTACTGAATAACCATAAGTTCCACGGTAAATAACAGCAATCTTGCCAGTATAGTTACCTGTTAGCGCTGAGCCAGCAAGTGAATCTGCTCCAGTAGCTAAAACTAAATCTCCAGTAATAGATTTTTTAGATAAAACACCATTGTTCCAAGTTAAACTTGTTGAATCTCCATAACCAAAGCTATAAAAACCTTTGATACTTGCTGGTGATTTAATTTCAAACACTGCTTGAGCGTTTGCTGCTAGCCCGAAAACTAACATCGTAAATAGTAAAATAATTTTCATAATTTAAATTTTTAAATGAACGATCAAAAATATAAATAAATGTTAAGAAATCATAAAATTATTTAATAAAGAAATTAACATAAAATTATTAATTCAAAACAATCTTAAATTGTAAGAGTTTATTTATATACTATCATTTATAAGATGCGTAAATTAAAGTAAGGTTGCTTAATTATATAAATAAAAAAGGGATCCTAAGATCCCTTTTTTATCCAAATTATAAAATTTTACAATCCAAATGCTGACTTTACTTTTTCAACGAAATCTAATTTCTCCCAAGTAAATAATTCAACTTCTTTTTCAATAACTTCTCCTGTTGGTCCAACAAATTTTTTCGTAACGACTTCATTTTTTCTCCCCATGTGTCCATAAGCAGCAGTTTCGCTATAGATTGGGTTACGTAATTTTAATCGTTGTTCAATAAAGTATGGACGCATGTCAAATATACCAGCAGCTATTTTTGCAATTTCACCATCTGTCTTGTTTATTTTACTTGTTCCGTAAGTGTTAATGTATAAACCACATGGTTCTGCAACGCCAATAGCATAGGAAACTTGTACTAATACCTCATCACAAAGTCCAGCAGCAACTAGGTTTTTAGCTATATGTCTTGTCGCATAAGCAGCGGATCTATCTACTTTACTTGGGTCTTTTCCCGAAAAAGCTCCTCCACCGTGAGCACCTTTCCCTCCATATGTATCAACGATAATCTTACGACCAGTCAAGCCTGTATCTCCGTGAGGACCACCAATAACAAATTTCCCAGTAGGGTTGATATGGTATGTGATTTTATCTGTAAACAACCCTTGTAAATCTCCTTTTACTTTTGCTTTTACGCGAGGGATTACAATATTTATAATATCTTCTTTGATTTTAGCTAACATTTTTGGTTCGTCGTCAAAATCATCATGCTGTGTAGAAACAACAATAGAATCAATACGTTGAGGAATATTGTCGTCTGAATATTCAATAGTAACCTGTGATTTTGCGTCTGGACGTAAATAACCGATCAAATTTGGTTCGTTGTTACGGATATAGGATAATTCTTGTAATATTTTATGTGCTAAATCCAATGCCAAAGGCATGTAGTTTTCTGTTTCTTTTGTAGCATAACCAAACATCATTCCTTGATCACCAGCACCTTGTTCTTCTGGATTTGAGCGGTCAACACCTTGGTTGATATCGTCCGATTGGTCATGAATTGCAGAAAGAATACCACAAGAGTTAGCTTCAAACATGTATTCAGATTTTGTATATCCAATTTTTGAAATTACTTCACGTGCAATTTTTTGAACATCTAAATATGTTTTTGTTTTAACCTCACCTGCTAAAACCACTTGACCTGTTGTTACTAATGTTTCGCATGCAACTTTAGACGATGGGTCGAAAGCCATAAAATTATCAATCAATGCGTCTGAAATTTGATCCGCGATTTTATCTGGATGCCCTTCAGATACTGATTCTGATGTAAACAAATAAGACATATTTTTGCTTTTTAAATTAATTTGTCACGAAAGTAATAAAAATGTATGGAATTTATTCATCTCAATTTAATTAGATGAAAAATACTTTGAATGTAGACTCTGGAATTATTAGAAGTGTAATATGTATTAAACTTATAAAACATCATCGTGTTACCTCATCAATTACTGATATTGTTGTATTTTTGTTTTAAAAAAAAATATGCAAGTACCAGTAAATATATATTCGGAAATGACTCCGAATCCTTCAACAATGAAGTTTGTTGCAAATAAATATTTGTTATTAACAGGAGAATCTGTTGAATTTACCTCTAGTGAAGATTCAAAGGGTTTTTCACCTTTAGCGGAAGAGTTATTTAAATTTCCTTTTGTTAGAGGTGTGTTTATGGCTAGTAATTTTGTTACAATTACAAAAAGCGATAATATACCTTGGGATTTTATTACAATGGAACTTCGTGAGTTTATTAAATCATGGATAGCTGAGGGGAAAGACGTATTGATTCAGATGCCAGTATTAAAACCTGTAACCGAAACTACAGATGATGTTATAAAAAAAGTGTATTCACCTTCTGAGTATGATGATGCGATCCGCAACTTATTAGATGAATATGTTAAACCTGCTGTCGAAACGGATGGTGGAGCTATCGAATTTAGAGGTTTTGAACAAGGAGTTGTTACAGTTTTACTTAAAGGCTCATGTGCTGGCTGTCCATCTTCTACTGCAACACTAAAAGGAGGGATAGAGAATTTATTAAAACAACATTTGCCTGAGGTGACTGAAGTTGTTGCAGAAAACATTTAACATTTTTTCGTGATAATATAGTTAACAGTTTGTGCATGGTTTTTAGAGATAAAAAAGTATTAATTCTGTCCTATTATTGGCCTCCAAGCGGTGGATCAGGAGTACAACGTTGGATGTATTTTGCTAAAAATTTTTCTGAATTTGAAATAACACCTGTTGTAATAACTGTTGATGAAAAATACGCTTCTTATCCAAGTAAAGATTTGACGTTTAATGATTTGGTCTCTAAGATAGAGGTCCACAAAACAAAAACACTTGAACCATTAAGGTTTTACTCATTTCTTAAAAGTGGCAAGTCAAATAAAGTGGTTCCTCAAGGAAATGTCGGAGGAAGTAAAAAAGGAGTACTAGATAAGATTGCAACATATATAAGAGCAAATTATTTTATGCCAGATGCACGTGTTGGGTGGAATAAGTATGCATATTCTAAAGCGAAATCATTAATTCAAAAAGAACATTTTGATTTTGTTATTACAACAGGTCCGCCTCACTCTACTCATTTGGTAGGGTTACAACTAAAGAAAGAATTTGGGATATCTTGGTTAGCTGATTTTAGAGATCCATGGACAGAAGTGTATTATAATAATTTATTTAAGAGAACAGCTCGTAATGAAAAGAAGGATGTTGCGATGGAGCTTTCAGTATTAGAAAATGCTGATTTAGTTCTAACTGTCGGACCATCAATGAAAGAATTACTTTTGAATAAAGTACCGTCTCAGGCATCAAAATTTCATTTTATTTATAATGGTTTTGATGAATCAAAATTTAATTCATTGGTAAAAGTAGTAAACCAAGTTTTTACTATTCGATACGTTGGAACTTTGACTGAAAATTATCCTTATAAAACGTTTGTTGAAGCGCTAAACTTACTTGATATTGAAGCTAATTTAATACAATTAGAATTTATAGGTAATATTGAAGAATCTGTTTATAATTATATTAAAAACAGTGTAAAATATAAAGTGATTAATGTACCGTCTGTATCTCATAATGATGCAATACAGTATATGAAAAATGCTGACTTATTACTTCTATTACTTCCTTTTATGGAGAATTCTCAAATAATGTTGACAGGGAAATTATTTGAATATTTAGCAACAAGAAATCCAATTTTATGTATTGGAGATTATAAGGCTGATGCAGCAAAAATTATTGAGAAAATAGAAAACTCTATAGTATTAAGTCAATTTCAAGAAAAAGAAATTTCTCAGTTTATTCAGTTAACTATGAAATCAGATGTAATACAAGTTCAATCTTTGTTAGATGTAGCTAAATTTAGTCGTTTTGAAACAGCAAAAGAATTAAGTGAACTTATCCAAAGTTATTAAATCCATAGTCAGATGAAGTCTATTATATGTTCCTGCTTTTTAATCTTGATACAATTTAAAACCTATGCACAATTATTTAAAAGTAATCAGGATTCGCTTCGAGGAACTATTACTTCTGAGCGAATTTGGTGGGATGTAAAAAAATACGAATTAGAGATTGAACCTACTATTTCTAAACAAAAAATCATAGGGAAAAACATAATTACTTTTTTTACATTAAGTCATGGAAAAAGTATGCAAATTGATTTGCAAGAACCTATGGAAATTGACTCAATAAATTTTTCTGAAGAAAAAACGGAACTAACACGTAATGGTAATCTCTATTATGTTTCTTTTGAAAATGAACTTATAGCGGATAAAATTTATAGTATTACAATATATTTTTCAGGTAAACCACGAAAAGCAGTTAACGCACCATGGGACGGAGGTTGGATTTGGACTAAGGATTCAAAAGGAAATCCATGGGTTACCGTTGCTTGCCAAGGTTTAGGTGCAAGTTCTTGGTATCCTTGTAAAGATCATCAAAGTGATGAGCCAGATCAAGGGGCTACAATAGCAGTAAAAGTTCCAAATAATCTAGTAGCTGTTTCTAATGGAAGGTTTATTGGTAAAAAAGAGAATTCCAAAAATAAAACGACATTTTATTGGGAAGTTAAAAATCCGATAAACTCTTACAATATTGTTCCATACATTGGGAAATACGTTCATTGGTCAGATTTATATTATGGAGAAAAGGGAACTTTGTCTTTAGATTATTGGGTGTTAGAAAAGAATCTAGATAAATCAAAGAATCAATTTTTACAAGTGAAATCGATGCTCGCTTGCTTTGAAAATTGGTTTGGTGCTTACCCATTTTATGAAGATGGTTATAAATTAGTAGAATCACCACACCTTGGTATGGAACATCAAAGTGCAATTGCATACGGAAATAAGTTTAAAAATGGATATGAAGGAAATGATATTTCACGTACAGGTAATGGTGATAAATGGGATTTTATAATTGTTCACGAAAGTGGTCATGAATGGTTTGGAAATAGCATTACCTCTTATGATATTGCAGATATGTGGATTCATGAAGCTTTCACAAGTTATTCAGAAGTATTATATACAGAATACCTTTTCGGAAAGGAAGCTGGAGATAAATACGTTCAAGGAATTCGCGCTCGAATAAATAACGATATTCCAATTATAGGAAAGTACGGCTTAAATAAAGAGGGTAGTGGCGATATGTATTTTAAAGGATCGAATTTGATACATATGATACGTCAACTAATCAATAATGACGAAAAGTTTAAATCTTTACTATTAAGTATTAATAAAAAGTATTTTCATAAAACACTTACTTCTCAGCAATTGGAAAAGTATATTATTGATTTAACTGGTTTACCATTACAAAAAGTATTTGATCAATATCTAAGAACTACACAAATACCAATATTAGAATATAAAAAAGTGAATAATGAAATAGAATATCGATGGGTAAATTGTGTTGATGGGTTTGAATTAAAGTTTAAGCTTCAAAATGGAAAATGGTTTGAGTGTAGTACAGATTGGAAAAAGACAGATGCTTTATTTTCAGATTTTATTATTGACTCAAATTTTTATGTAAGAATAAATAAAGTTGAATAAAAAAAACCTTGACCAAATTAAGTAAACAAAATATTTCTATTTTTATAATCATAAATAAACTAAAATGTCAGACAGCATCGTAATTATACCTACGTACAACGAAATTGAAAACATTGAAAAAATGATTCGTAAGGTAATGAGTTACGAAAAAGCATTTCATATTTTAATTATTGAGGATGGTTCACCAGACGGGACATCTATTAAAGTGAAAGAATTACAAAAAGAATTTCCCGAGCGTCTATATATGGAGGAACGCTCAGGAAAGTTAGGTCTAGGAACTGCGTATATTCATGGATTTAAATGGAGTTTAGCACATGGGTATACTTATGTTTTTGAAATGGATTGTGATTTTTCACATAATCCTGACGACTTAATTAGATTACTCGAACCATTAGAAGCTGGAACACACAAGCTAAGTATAGGGTCTAGATATACGAAAGGTGGTAAAACAATTAATTGGCCTTTAGGAAGAATATTAATGTCTTATTTTGCATCTGTATATGTTCGAATGGTTCTTTTTATTAGCATTAAGGATACAACGGCAGGATTCAAATGTTATCATAAGGATGTTCTAGAAAAAATTAAATTTGATAACATTCCATTCAAAGGATATGCTTTTCAGATTTGCATGAAATATGCAGCAATACGACACGGGTTTAAATTAATTGAAGTTCCTATAACTTTTATTGATCGTGAATTCGGTACATCTAAAATGAATGCTAGTATTTTCAAAGAAGCGCTTTATGGTGTTTGGAAAATGCGAGGGATGAAATTATAAGTTTCTATTAAAAAAAAACAATGAAAAAACTACTGAAAGGAGCAACCATCGTTAACGAAGGAAAATCGTTCGTAGGTGATATTTTGATTGAAAATCATCGAATTCTTAAAATTGATAATGATATTACTTCTACCCAAGAAATGGAGGTGGTAAATCTCGATGGGAAAATTATTTTACCTGGATGTATTGATGATCAAGTGCATTTTAGAGAGCCTGGATTGACACATAAAGGAACAATACTTTCTGAATCACGTGCAGCAGTTGCAGGTGGAATTACTTCCTTTATGGAAATGCCAAACACTGTTCCAAACGCATTAACACAACAATTACTGGAGGATAAATATACCATTGCACAACATAATTCGCCTGCAAATTATTCTTTTTTTATGGGAGCTTCTAACGATAATTTGGAGGAAGTATTAAAAACAAATGAAAAAAATGTTTGTGGCGTAAAAATTTTTATGGGGTCATCAACAGGTAATATGTTGGTCGATAATGAGACAACATTAACTAATTTATTTTCTCAAGTTCCAATGTTGATAGCTACACACTGTGAAGACGAGGCAACAATTAGAAGGAATACTGAGATTTATAAAGAAAAATTTGGGGAGAATATTCCAATAACAGCTCATTCATTAATTCGTTCTGAGGAAGCTTGTTATTTATCTTCCTCAATGGCAATTGAATTAGCAAAAAAACACAATACGAGACTTCATATTCTCCACATTTCTACCTCAAAAGAAGTTGGATTATTTGATAATATTACACCTTTGGCTAAAAAACGAATAACTTCAGAAGCTTGTGTACATCATTTATGGTTTTCTGATAAAGATTATGTTGAAAAAGGAAATTTTATTAAATGGAATCCTGCCGTAAAAACGGAGCAAGATCGTGCAGGAATATGGAAAGGTGTTTTGGATAATCATATAGATATTATTGCAACAGATCATGCACCTCATACTTTAGATGAGAAATCAAAACCATATTCACAAGCACCTTCTGGAGGACCGCTAGTTCAACATGCATTACTTGCTATGCTTGAAAAAGTAAAACAAGGTATGTTAACAATAGAAAAGGTAGTAGAGAAAATGTCTCATGCTCCAGCGGAATGTTTCCAATTGTCTGAGCGAGGATTTATACGAGAAGGATACTATGCAGATTTAGTTGTTATTGATCCGAATAAAACAATTATGGTTAATAGGTCTAATATTTTATATGCTTGTGGTTGGTCTCCTTTCGAAGGTATTACATTCTCAAATAAAGTAGTTGGAACTTATGTTAATGGTAATTTGGTTTGGAACGGCGAAGAAATATGTTCAGAAGAAAAAGGTATGCGTTTATTATTTAATCGTTAATTAATGAATTACATCAAAGTATTTATTTCGTTTGTTATATTCCTGTTTTTAGTATCTTGTAATTCTAAAAAAGAGTTTTTTTACAAAGAAAAACCAGAACAATTACTTTCAGAAGAAAAATTTACAGCTGTATTTAGTGATTTGATTTTATTGGAATCAACAGTAGTTCTTCAATCTTCAAATAATACACATACACATAAAGTAATGAGTGTTTCTGAGATAAAGATTTTAAAGAATCATCATGTTTCTAAAAATCAATATATTCAATCCTTTGATTTTTACGCTCAAGATAAAGATAAAATGATGGAAATATATACTAAAATACTTGATGATTATAACATCAAATTAAGTAAACTGAAGTAATATATCAGATGTCTTCTGGTAGTTCAGCTTCTTTGTATGCTTTAGCTTTAGGTTTTAATTTATCAACAAAAATAACATGAATTTTTGTTCCAGTTTCTGTTACAATTAATTCTGAAATTCCATTTTCAATTTTGGGTGCTTCGTTCTTGGTATTTGAAAATTTTTTGGTTAATTCTTCAAATGTTCCATCTTCGAGTTCCGTAAAAATTTTGGTAATAGTCCCATTTTCAACAATAACTTTTCCGTTATAACAAACATTTCCTGAAGGTTTAGAATATGAAATGATTACATGGTAATGAATTCCGTTTTCGATTGGATTGCTTCCTCTTTTGTTAAACAAATATTCCATTTTTTTGAGACAGTCATTAGTTTGTGCAAAGGACTGAGAAAATGACGTAAGAATAATACTAAGTAAAATGTATTTGGTAGTTTTCATATATGTTTTAAGTATAGATATACATATCAAATATACTAAGTTTGTAGTAAATGTGATTATTCAATTTGAAATAATTATTTTTGATAAAAATCAACCGTATGAAGTTTAATTCGATCGCATCTCATTTTACTGAAGCAGCACATATTCTTGCTCAATTTTCAAGTGAAGAAAATTTTTTAAAAATTCAGCTAGCAGGAGAAATATTAGTTGATAGTTTAAGTTCAGGGGGGAAAGTTATTTCGTGTGGAAATGGTGGGTCTATGTGTGATGCAATGCATTTTGCTGAAGAATTGACAGGTCGTTACCGTGGAGATCGAAAAGCAATACCAGCAATGGCAATCTCTGATGTGAGTCATATATCTTGTGTGTCTAATGATTATGGTTATGATTTTGTTTTTTCACGTTACATAGAGGCTTTTGGAAAAGAGGGGGATGTATTAGTGGGGATTTCCACATCAGGAAATTCGAAAAATGTTTTGAATGCAATTCAAGTAGCTAAAGAAAAGGGGATAAAAGTGATAGGGTTAACAGGTAAAACTGGAGGATTTATGTCAGAAATGTGTGATGTTGAGATTCGTGCACCTCATTCAGAATTTGCTGATCGTGCACAAGAAATTCACATTAAAGTGATTCATTCGTTGATTGATTTCGTTGAAAAAAATCTATAATTAATTATTTACGTTTTACTTTCTTATTTTTTGGAATTGATTTGTTCTTATTTTTTGATTTTTCTTGAATAACTGGAAATATATCGTTTTTATTTTTTGGACGTAACAAAGGATTCCAACTGTAGCCTACAATAAATTGCTCTTCTTTATTAATTTTTTCCATGGGGTAGAACATTCCATCGGCTTGGTCTAGGTATACTACTTTTGAAAATTCATTACTGTCTACGTATATTTTTATATCGCTTGAGTACAATCGAGACATTCCTTTTCTTTGAATTTCGATGATAGAATCTTTTTTAATTGTTTCTTCTGGAAAATAAATTGTTTGTGCATTTCCATTAACATCAATTTTCTTTAATTCATTGTTACAATTGAAGTAAGCAATGATGTTTTTACCGCCCACCTGATTGTATAATTTTGCGGAATCTACTTCGGTGATTACAGTTGCTTTTGTTTCAATTTCAGCACGATCTAAAATACTGTCTTTTAAATATATATGTATTTTTTCACCTTTTAATTCTGCGTTATTACTCCAGACGATTGGTTGAGTATACATTTCAAGTATTCCTTGTTGACGCTTATACGTTAAGCTATCACAAACACCTTGTGTTTTATGGCTATAAAAACGTGCTTTATGGTAGCCTTTTATAAGTGTCAATTGTCTTGTACTATCAGTGAAAGTGAAAAGTGTGTCAGCATGAATAAAAAGCGTGTCTTCTTTCAGTTTATATTCAAGGACAGCTTTTCCTGTTAGGTAACTTTTGTTTTTATTCTTAGATGAATAAAAATTATTCCCTCTAAATCCCATTCCTTTTTGATTGTCAGAAAAATACACATTACCTTTTCCTATAGAAATTCCTTTTAATTCGTTGATGTATAAACTATCTCCTGACACAAATTGATGCTCTTTTGATATAGATGCATTATGTTGTAAAACGCCTTCCTCAGTATCTGTTTTATACCAACCTTTTTTACAGAAAATTTTTGTTTTGTCGGTGCGTAATATTTTTGTTGCACCAAAAAAGTATACTTTTTTTGTTGTGTAATTGTATCTTAAACTATCTGAATACATTGTAGATGTTTCATTTTTAAACAGAACATTTCCGCTGACAGTGATGTTTTTGGATTTTGGATAAAAATAACCTGATTTACTATGAAGAGTTTCTTTTTTTAATTTGCTTTCAATTCGACCACCATTTCTATAGGTAGCCACTTCATTTTTTGTATCAAAATCAAGTGAATCAGTCGTTATTTTGAAGTCTCTATCTCGAATTCTTACATTTCCCCAAAGTTTTGCTTTACGTGATTTACTGTCATAATGCAATGAATCACAATATAGATTTAGTGTATCTCTTTTATTTAAATGTACGTTTCCATACATTTTTAATAAAGAAGATTTTTCAAAATAGGAAGCAGAATCACAATAGATTACATTTGATTGATAGGTGATATGAATATTTCCAATTAAGCGATGTTCCCCAGTTTCTTTATTGTAAATTAATTTTTCTGCTCCTGGAGCTAACTCCATTAAATTGTCCTGTGAAAATGAAACATGATACAATACAAAAAAAGCACTTATAAAAAGCGCTTTTAATATGATATGGAGTGAAAAATTCACGCTTAGTTTTTGTTTTCTAACGTTTGTTTTCTGTCGGGTCCAACTGAAACTACGGTGATTGGTACTTCTAATTCTTTTTCCAAATATGTTACGTAGTCTTTCAAAGCTTGAGGGCTTGAAGCATAGTCGTTTAAACCAGTTAAATCACAATTCCATCCAGCTAATTCTTTGTAGATTGGAGTAATTTCAACTCCATCAATATCAAAAGGAAGATAATCCACAATTTCATCATTGATTTTGTAGTGTGTACACACTTTGATTGTGTCGAAAATACTTAGAACGTCAGCTTTCATCATAGAAAGTTCAGTTACACCATTGATCATAATTGCGTATTTCAATGCAGGAAGATCAATCCATCCACATCGTCTTGGTCGACCGGTTGTAGATCCAAATTCGTTTCCTTCTTTTCTTATTTTTTCACCATCTTCATCTAAAAGTTCAGTAGGGAAAGGACCGCTTCCAACACGTGTACAATATGCTTTGAAGATACCAATCACAGATCCAATGGTTGTTGGAGCAACACCTAGTCCAGTGCAGGTGCCGGCAGTAACTGTATTTGAAGAAGTTACAAATGGGTAAGTACCAAAGTCAATATCTAACATGGTACCTTGTGCTCCTTCTGCTAATATCTTTTTCCCTGCTTTTAATTCTTTGTTTAAGAATTGTTCACTGTCGATACATGTAAATGAACGAAGTAATTCAATACCTTCAAAGAATGGAGCTTCTAATTCAGTTAGATTATATTCAAAACCTTCGTGGTGTTTTAAAATCCCTACGTGTTTTTCAACCAATGCATCGTATTTTTCTTTGAATTTAGGAGAAAGAATATCTCCTACACGTAATCCATTTCTACCTGTTTTATCCATGTATGTTGGACCAATTCCTTTTAATGTAGAACCAATTTTATTAATTCCTTTCGCAGCTTCAGAAGCTTGATCTAACAAACGGTGAGTCGGTAAGATTAGGTGAGCTTTTTTAGAGATTAACAAATTCTTTTTGATGTCCATATTGAAGGGTGCTAATTTTTCAATTTCTTTTTGAAAAATCACTGGGTCAATCACCACTCCATTTCCAATCACGTTTAATACATCTTTACGGAAAATTCCAGAAGGAATAGTATGTAGAACATGTTTGATACCTTCGAATTCAAGTGTGTGTCCTGCATTTGGTCCACCTTGAAAACGAGCGATAATTGAATAATTAGGAGTAAGTACGTCAACAATTTTACCTTTTCCTTCGTCTCCCCATTGAAGACCTAATAGTACATCTACTTTCATGCTATTGTGCATTAACGTTGTTTAGTGCTTCCGATAAAGAAGGACTAAATGTGAATATTTCATTTAATTTTGAAATTGCAAAGAGTTTTTCAACGTTTCCTTGAATCCCACATAGGGTAACTTCTGCGCCTACATTTCTAGTTCGAGTTAATATTCTAACAAAGAAATTTAATCCCGAACTTGTTATATATTCTAATTGACTTAAATCGAAAAAGAACATTTTTTTGTTCTCGTCGATATTCAGTTGAATTTCTTTTAATAAATCTGCGGTGTCATTGTCTGTCACTATTCTTCCTTGGATAGTAATAATGATAACTTCCGCTTCGTTTCGTAATGTGTGTTTTATGCTCACGATTAATTAATTGTTAGATTTTTTTATACCGTAAAAATAAAGCGAATGATGTTGAATTTCAATATTAAATACTTCTTCAATCGTTGCTTTTATTTGTTGAATACGAGGGTCGCAAAATTCTATAACTTCACCCGTGTCCGTTAATACCACATGATCATGTTGTTTAGATCCGTGAGATTTCTCAAATTGCGCAATGTTTTTACCGAATTGATGTTTACGAACCAAGTTACAAGCTAACAATAATTCTATTGTATTGTACAAAGTAGCTCTAGAAACACGGTAGTTTTGCATTTTCATTTTGTTGTATAATGTTTCTACATCAAAATGCCCAGGATAAGCATATATTTCTGCAAGAATAGCAAAACGTTCAGGCGTTTTTCTATGGCTGTGTTGTTCTAAATATGCTGAAAAAATATTTTTGACAATATTTTGTAACTCTTCTACTTGCATTCCATCTATTAAAAAGCGAAAATAACTATTATTATTTGGTGTTATTCAATAAGAGAGAAAGATTTATCAACGAGTTTTTAACGAAAAAAGGAGTCTCTATTGAAACTCCCTATTTACTATTTTGCGTGTATTATTTCGCTGTCCTCAAAGTCCCAACGTTCGATACGTTCCACACCTTCGATTTGTTCGAATTGTCTATTAAGTGCGTCTAAATGTTCAGTATCGTAAACCATTACTTTAATCAATCCTTCAAATATTCCATCATTTGCTTCAAAGGAAATAGATTTCATGTCTACATTTAATTGATTAGAAATAATTTCAGTGATACGATTAACAATACCAACATTATCAATACCTATTAATCGTAGGGAAGCTAAATGTTCTATTAATTCAGTATTGATCCAATGTGCTTTTAAACAGCGGAATGCCATTTTAGAATGCATGTGTTCTGCATTTGGACAGTTATTACGGTGAACTTTAATTTCTTCATGTCCACCCAAGTATCCAAAAATGGAATCACCCGGTATAGGATTACAACATTTTGCAAGTTTGTATTCGAAACCATTATATTCTGTGTCGAATTCAATATTTCGTCCTTCTTCAGAGTCTTGTTTTTTTCTTGTTTCATTTTGTAAAAAGGCTTTGTCAATAAGTAGATTTCCTTTTACATCTTCTAATTCTCTGAGTTTGTTTAAATCAATTTTTGCTTTCGCAATTCGTATGAACAAATCTGTTTGATTGTTTGCTCCAAAGTAACGCTCTATCGCAACTATGTTTTCTTTGGTATTATTTAAATTAAATTGCTTTAATTTTCTTTCCAAAATTTCTTTTCCATCCTGAACAATGATTTTTCTTTGTTCGTTTAGTGTCCCTCTGATTTTTTGTTTCGCACGTGCAGAAAAAACATAATTCAACCACTCCTCGGTTGGTTTTTGTTTTTCGGAAGTTATTATCTCAATTTGATCACCATTTAATAGTTTGTAACTAAGGGGAACCAGTTGTGTATTTACTTTTGCGCCAATACATTTGTTACCAATGCTTGTGTGGATGTCATACGCAAAATCAAGAATCGTCGCTCCGTTTGGCAGTACACGTAATTGACCTTTTGGTGTAAATACATAAATTTCATCAGAGAATAAGTTCATCTTAAACTCATTGACAAAATCCATTGCACTTAAATTGTGATTCTCCATCAAATCACGTATCTCCGCTATCCAACGATCGAATTTAGAATCCTCTGAATCGTTTTCTTTGTATTTGTAATGTGCTGCAAGACCTTTTTCCGCAATCTCGTCCATTCTTTTTGAA
The DNA here is from genome assembly GCA_947455255.1 of Flavobacteriia bacterium. Classification (GTDB taxonomy): domain Bacteria; phylum Bacteroidota; class Bacteroidia; order Flavobacteriales_D; family Crocinitomicaceae; genus CANHVK01. Next base: position 24,498 of record CANGOA010000013.1, read on the forward strand.
CGGATTTGTACTTCTACCCATTTACCTTGGTCTGACATGACTGTGGTATGTAACGACTCGTATCCATTCGCTCTAGGTGTTGATATCCAATCGCGAAGTCTTTCAGGACTTGGTTGGTAAAAGTCTGTAACCATGGAGTATATTCTCCAACAGTCAGGTTTTTCTAGTTCGACAGGTGTGTCAACAATAACTCGAATAGCAAATAAGTCGTATACCTCTTCGAATGGAAGGTTTTTTGTTTGCATTTTTCTCCAAATAGAAGAAATGGATTTGGTGCGTGCTTTTATTTCGTATACATAACCTTCGAAATCTAAAGATTCTTTGATTGGTTTAACAAACGATTTGATAAATCGATCACGTGATTCTTTCGTTGATTTTAGTTTACTTTCTACTAAATGGAAATTATCAGGATCTGTATGTAAGAATCCTAAGTCTTCCAATTCACTTTTGATGGAATGTAAACCTAAACGGTGTGCTAATGGTGCATATAAGAATTTTGTTTCAGAAGCAATTTTTAAACGTTTATCAGCACGCATACTTCCAAGTGTACGCATGTTATGTAAACGATCGGCTAATTTAATAAGTACAACACGGATATCGTCTGAAATTGTCAGGATCATCTTACGGAAATTTTCCGCTTGGATAGATGAATTCTCGTCAAAAATTTCAGGGATTTTTGTAAGACCATCAATGATTCGTTTACATTTATCGCCGAATAATTCCTCGATGTCTTCTAAAGTAATATATGTATCTTCTACTGTGTCATGCAATAGAGCACAAGCAATGCTTGTAGCGCCTAGTCCCATTTCTTCAGATACGATACGGGCAACAGCAATCGGGTGGTAGATATATGGTTCGCCTGACTTACGACGCATATCCTTGTGTGCCTCCACAGCTATGTCAAAGGCCTTACGAACCATTTTTAAATCTTCTTTTGAAAGATTTTTAGCGGTTTTTAATAATCCTTTAAAAGCTTGTAGAATTTCTTTTCTTTCCTTCTCTAAATCAATTCCTTCTGGTAATGTTGACATTTATTCTAAATTAAATTTCAGTTTAATATACGAATTTTAATGCAGTTTCATGCATTTTTGGTTTATTTTCTTTTGTTATTGAATAAAAAAGAGTCTTCCAAAATGTATTTAGAAGACTCTTTTAGTGTTACAACTTTTTAATTATTTTGCAGGTAAAATTTTTGCAGCAACTTCTCCAAAACCAATGCGAATACCATTACTCTCACAATGTCCACGCATTATAACGGTGTCGTTATCTTGGATAAACTTACGTTCAGTACCATCGTTCATTTGTAATGGTTTTGTTCCTTTCCATGCAAGTTCCAACATGGAACCGTAAGAATTTGGTGTTGGTCCCGATATTGTTCCAGAGCCCATCAAATCTCCACAACGTACATTACATCCGTTCACGGTGTGGTGTGCTAATTGTTGCGCCATGTTCCAGTACATATACTTAAAGTTTGATTCACAAATTAAGTTTTCTGTTCCGTTTTCTGGTTGTATCAAAACTTCTAAATTAATGTCATAACTTTTTTCTCCTTCGAATTCTAAGTAAGATAGAACTTCAGGATGTTGCTCAGGTCCAACTACTTTGTAAGCTTGAAGAGCATCTAACGTAACTACCCAAGCAGAGATACTTGACGCAAAGTTTTTAGATAAGAATGGTCCTAGTGGAACATACTCCCAAGTTTGGATGTCACGAGCCGACCAATCGTTAAATAATACCATACCAAAGATGAAGTCCTCAGCCTCGTTTGGTGTGATTGAATCTCCTAATGGTTTTCCTTCGTATGTGATGAAAGCAGTCTCTAATTCGAAATCTAAATTACGACAAGGTGCATAAATTGGATCTTTTTCAGGATCTGGTTTGATTTGTCCTTTTGGTCTATGGATATTTTGTCCTGAAAGAATTACGGAACTAGCTCTTCCGTGGTATCCAACAGGGATCCATAACCAGTTAGGTAATAATGCATTATTTGGATCACGGAACATAGTACCAACGTTTGTAGCATGTTCGCGGCTAGAGTAGAAATCAGTATAGTCACCGATTTTTACTGGCATTAGCATGAGTACACTTTTGTTTGGTATCAATACCTGTTCAGCATGATGTGTGTTTTGTTGCAATTCATCATTGGCTGCATCCAATAAGTAAGAAATACGATTTCTTAATTCTCTTGTAGCTTGTTTTCCCTTTGCCATCAAGTGATTTAATGCGTCTGTATCAAAGTCAGTAGCATCAAATGCTAAGTTGTCTAAATAACCAAGTACGTGTAGTGTTTTTAAATCCAATACATGGTCACCAATGCGTACACCAACACGTGTGCTTAGTGATGAGGTTTTAAAAACTCCAAAAGGTAAATTTTGAATTGGGAAGTCAGAACCTGCTGGTACATTTACCCAAGATTTCAAAGCTGGATTATTTGCTGCAATTGTTGAATTTGCCATATTTTTTTAAGATTAATTTCTGTGTTCTTTACTTATTACAAATATAGAAATATTATTTTTTTAGTTTGACTTTTTTGCTTTCTAATGAAGCTTTAAATATTGTTCATAATTTTTCATTTTTCAATATTGAATTTGATTATTTATTTATCTTATATTTGTTTAAATATTAATCAAAATGAAATTATTATCGAAAATTACTACAAGAACGTTGGATATTTTCCCTGTTTCTGTAGATACAGTGCTGGAGATTCCCGTGGTTTCAACAGCTATTTCTGCAGGATTTCCTTCTCCTGCGTTGGATTTTATTGATTTATCCATTGATATGAATAAACATTTGATTAAGAGACCTTCTTCAACTTTTTATGGTCGTGTTAAAGGTCAGTCTATGAAGGATGTTGGTATTACGGATGGAGACTTATTAGTCATCGACAAAAGTATCACACCTAAAAATGATCAAATTGCAGTTTGTTATGTTGATGGTGAATTCACGATTAAAAAGATTAAGTTCGAACAAGATGTTTGTTGGTTAATTCCGGCGAACGATGCCTATCAACCGATTCGTGTGACGAGTCAAAATGATTTTTTAATCTGGGGAATTGTTACGCATGTAATTAAAGCATTTTAATGTTTGCTCTGATTGATTGTAACAATTTTTATGCTTCGTGTGAGCGTGTCTTCCGACCCGAACTCGTTGGAAAACCTATTGTTGTTCTGTCGAATAACGACGGAGCAGTTATCGCGCGAAGTAATGAAGCGAAAACCTTAGGGGTTCCTATGGGGGCGATTGCTTTCGAATACGAATCTTTTTTTCTGAAAAATCACATTCATGTTTTTTCAGCCAATTTTGCCTTGTATGGAGATATGAGTGCTCGTGTGATGAACTTGTTACAAGAATACAGTCCCGAAATAGAAGTATATAGTATCGATGAGGCTTTCCTCAAGCTTAAAGGGTTTGATTATGTAGATTTAGATGCGTATGGTAAGGATATGCAACGACGCGTTACGAAATGGACGGGCATTCCGATTAGTGTAGGGATTGCGCCGACAAAAGCGCTTTCAAAAGTAGCGAATCGAATCGCTAAAAAATATCCAGATAGGACGGGTAGTTCGTATGTGATAGATTCGGAAGAAAAACGATTGAAAGCCTTGAAGTGGTTACACGTAGAAGATGTGTGGGGGATAGGTAGGCAGCATGCTGCTCGACTTAAATCTTATGGTATACGGACAGCTTATGATTTTACTCAGTTGAATGATGCTTGGGTACGTCGTAACATGAGTGTCGTAGAATTACGTTTAAAACATGACTTATCAGGTATTCCAACCTTGGATTTAGAAAAAGTGAAACCTCGAAAAAATATCGCGACAACACGCTCGTTTGAACGAAACCTAGTGCATTTTAGTGATATTCAAGAACGAATTACCACGTTTGCAGTTGCGTGTGCAGAGAAACTACGTAGACAAAATGATTGTTGCACAGCGTTATTAGTGTTTTTGAGAACAAATGCTCATCGACAAGAATTAGAACAGTACAATAATAGCACGGTTGTAAAACTTCCTTTTGCGACGAACTCGAGTATTGAATTGGTGAAGTTTGCGACAGAGGGACTTCAACGCATTTTTCGACAAGGATATCAGTATAAAAAAGCAGGTGTAGTTATCATGGATTTTAAGCCTGAAAATGAGATTCAGCTGAATTTGTTTGAAAATAGCAATCCTAAACATGTTGAATTAATGAAAACAATGGATGTGATTAATCATTGTTATGGTCAACAAAAAATTAGATTAGCTAGTCAGGATCAAAAAAGGGTGTGGAAAATGAAGCAAGAACGACTTTCTCCAAGGTACACGACGCGTTTACAGGATATTATTGTAGTAAAGGCGTGAGTTAAGTTCTGTGATATTATTTCAAACAGAGAAATAAATTACTCTTCCCTTGATTTATACATGTATTTTCTAAATACTTTACCAAGCGTAACAACCAATAGTACTAAGGCACCAGCACCAAATGTTCTTCCGATAAGGTCCCCGTTATTTGCATAAAATGTTTTTTCTTGATTTCGCTTTAAAGTTCCTCGTAAACTTGTTTCTTTCCACCAAGATGTTTCTGATAGAATATCCCCGCGTTGGTTAATAAAACATGAAATTCCTGTGTTTGCAGAACGGGCAACAGATTTTCTATTTTCTATTGCTCTTAACTGTGAAAATGCACGATGTTGTTTGTACCCAGGAGTATTTCCCCACCAGCCATCATTTGTAATTACAAATAATAATTCTGCACCTTTATGAGCTTGTTCGGCAACAAAACTTCCATATACAGATTCATAACAGACAACAGGAGCAATTTTAATCCCTTTGGTGTTAAATACTTGAGCATAATCTTCAATACCTAAAGTACCACTCGCACCACCATTATCAATAGAAAGTTGTTCTAAGGAAGGGAAAATATTTGAAAATGGAACCTTTTCAACACCTAGTACTAATTTAGATTTGTGTAAGAAACGTGGTTTGTCGTGTTGGTCAATTAGCATCGATGAGTTGTAATGTTCTTCATAGCCAGGTCCCCCTTCAATTTTTCGAGAGGCACGCGAATGTTTGTTTTTGAAAAACTTACTGGTAGAAGCACCAATGAGTAACGATGAATTATTCCATTTTGCTTTACGTTCAACCAAATAATGATAGTGAATGATGCGTTCAACCTCGTCTTCGTAGAAATTAAAAGGTAGAGCTGTTTCAGGAGCTAGTACAAATTCTGTTTTAGGAGTGATTAATGCATCAGCAAGGTCACACACTTTGTCCAATTGACTTTCAACACTGCCGGTAAATTTTTCGTTGTAAGGGTCTACATTCGGTTGTGTTACAATAATTTCTGTATTCTTACCGATTTCTTCGTAGCTATAATACTGAACTAAGGAGTAGACGATGGGGAAAATTAAAATCGTTGCTAAAAAAATCAATAAATTTCGTTGAGTTTTGATTGATTTTTTCTGAAAATACAGGTGTTTAACTAAAAAGAAAATGACAAGATTCACTAGTAATATCCAAAAAGTACCACCTAAAACACCAGATACAGAATACCATTGAACAAGTTTAGGGCTTGAAGCAAATACATTTCCGAAATTTAGCCAAGGCCAAGATAATTCCCATTCATAATGGATATATTCAAATCCTACCCAAAAAAGGAGGAAAGCAATATAACCCTCACGAATTCCAACACGTTTTTTTGTGATGTGAAAAAGTTGAAAGACTAACGCCATAATGAAAGAGTTGAGGACAAATGCAAAAATAGCCCCGCCAGGACTAGCATTCCAAATCCACCAAGTGGTACCTAGATTATAAAGAAAAAATGTAATGTAGGTGTGAATTAGAAGTTTTGAAGATTTGTAATTATTACTAAAAATTGAATCTTCAATTAGTAAAAGAGGTACTAAACCAAGAAAGGATAAAAATGGTATACTTCCAGTAAAAGGGAAGGATAGTATCAGTAGTAATCCTGCTGAAATACTAAATGTAAAACGTTGTTTTTTAGATAGCTGTATCATTTATCGTTCAATTTTGTATTGAATAATTAAGTTATTTCCTTTGGTGGAAATTAAAATTCCATCAGAGGTTTCTGAAAGACAAATTAATTCTTGGCCTTCCAAAGCATTCGGTGTAATTTTTTTTCCTTTTGTAGTATACAAGAAAATTGAGTTTTCAATGGAGTCTAAAAATACAACAACTGAACTACCATCTTCAAGTGTTAGAACTTGGTAATCGGAAACGTTAGAACTTGGTAGATCGATTGTTCTAATTATTTTTCCAGAACCATCACAAATTTGGAATTTTTTATCAGAGATAAAAGTAACATACTGGCGAGTGCTACCATTTAAATTACGAAGTAAATCAATTTTAGCATACGAGCCTACAGTAGTTGTTTTGCCCGTAAAATCGTTTCTAATTAATTTTCCTTTTTCAGGGTAAAAGAAAGCTGGTATATTATCTGTTGCACAAAATACAGTTTGTTCATTCAATGTTGCAAAAGAATTCTTTTTAGATAGATTGTCAAGCTGAATGAGTTGACCACCATTTTTACCAGTTATAACAGCTAAATTTTTCTTCCCATCTTTGAAAATAAAAGGAGTGGTATTGGAGGGAGAAATCGACAGTTTTAATGTTTTTAATTTTTTTCCTTGACCATTGTATTTAACAATCACATTTTTAGTATTTAAATAAATTAATTGTTTACCTTTTTTACTATCAAAGAAAATAGCTTCTGAGCTAGGAGAATGATTTAGTGTAATAGGAAAGCCTTTATATGTATTACCTTCAAGATTGATAAGGTATATTTTACGATTCGTAGTAAATAAAACTTGTTGATCTCCATTGTTCAGTAAATCTTGGCAAACAGGTTTTCCAATAATTGTACCATCAAAGGATTTACTCCAAAGTTTTTTTCCGTTTTTTATACCGAAAAACTGACCTTCAGCGAAACATACCTGAATATCATTCGATCCAATGATATGAGAAATGGTTAAATCTGTATTAAAAGTGATTGTTTTATCTTTTTCTTCATTTTTATCAATATTATAATTCGCTAAAGTATTGTTTTCAATTTTGCTTACGGTTATAAGTTTGTTGTGTGCAATTGTTGTTGTGAATTTTTTTTCATCACTAATGGATCGTTCACATATAGTTGAAGGTAAGTTTTCGTAAATCGTTTTTTTAGCTTTAGGAGTTAAAGCAAGTGTTCTTCCTGTTTCATAAAAGGCTAAAACCTGATTTACAGCATCTTGATTTTCAGAAAAAACTACTTTATCTTCAATATATTTAATGTAAAATGAACCATTTTCATTTGTAGGAAAACTCGAAAAAAGTTTAATACCTGAATATTCACTTTTACTTCCAGAAACTAGTTCTTCTTCTTCAGTTTCATCATTTAGTAGATTGAATGGATCAATATTTGGATTGAAATCAGAAACATAAACCTTAATTCCATCAATTTCAAAAGAAACAAATCCTTGGTCACACCATTGATACAATAAATCTTGTTTAGTCAGTTTACCAATTTTTAACGCGTAATTTTTAGAAATAAAATGATAATTAGTAATACCTTTAGGTAAAACAGCTGCAAAAAGCTCAAAATCATTTACTTGTTTAACTTTTTCAGTATGATGAGTACTACTTTGGAATTTTGTTAATGTTAATGATTGGAAATAGTAATCTTCACAGGTTGTTTCATTGTTGAAATTAAGTAAGTTACAACTTGCTAATTTGTCCCAAATAGGCCATGAAATTTTATCCCAGTTTTCTTCTTCAATAATTTGTTTGCCAATAATTAAATATTTTCCAGAAAAATAGGCGTTAAATCCATCTGCAATAATAAATGTATTTTCTTTTTGTCTCGTGTAGATGTTTTTAATTTTAAAATATTTCTTTACTAATTCAGAGTTCCAAGGAGTTTTTAATTCAATCATTATTCGATTACGAAAAGCTGATATGTAAATACGTTCTGAATAACATTGTTTTGAAACAAGGTTATTGATAAGTTTAGTTTCATTAATTGGATATTTAAAATTAATTTCAGTCAGATTCGTTTCACTAACGTTGTTTATAATCAGTATTTCTGAGTCTTTTTTATTAAAAATTGATTCAGGAGATAAAGTGTGTTGATTGTGAATAAGTTGGTAACCAAAAAAAAGTATAACACAAAAGCTTATAATCCCTGCAAAAGTAAAAAATACGCGACCAAACATAAAATCAAATTAATGTTTAAAAATAAAGAAAATCTACCTATTTAGGAAGAAAAATCTACTTACAAATCTAATTTTGTTTGTAAAGATGCTTTGACATTGAATGTCTTACGATGAAATGGGGTTGAGCCATTGTTTTCTATAGCTTTTCTGTGATCATTTGTAGGGTAACCTTTGTTTTTTTTCCAATGATATTCTGGGTATTTTAAATCTAATTCTTCCATAAAGTCATCACGATATGTTTTTGCTAAAATTGAAGCAGCAGCAATAGATAGGTATTTCGCATCGCCTTTAATAATACATACGTTTGGTATTGTGTGCTTTTTAAATCTATTTCCATCAATTAGTAATAACTCGGGAATTATCTTTAGTTGATCAACAGCTTGATGCATTGCCAGGAAACTCGCATTTAATATATTTATCTCATCAATTTTTTGATGATCTACATAAGAAACAGCATATGCTATTGCTTCTTTTTCAATGATTACACGTAATTCCTTGCGTTTTTTTTCTGAAAGTTGTTTTGAATCATTTAACCATTCATGCGTGAAATCGAATGGTAATATAACAGCTGCAGCAACAACTGGACCGGCAAGACATCCTCGTCCGGCTTCATCACAACCAGCTTCAATGGTGTTTTCTTGATAGTAGGGTAGGAGCATAGGTATTAAATCAAAAAAGCCTTAGATTTCTCTAAGGCTTTCGTTTCTGTGGGAGATGAGGGGCTCGAACCCCCGACCCCCTGCTTGTAAGGCAGGGAATCTTATCCTTGTATTCCCAATAAATAAAAGCCTTTCTCTTATTTATATGTACAAATTTACATAGAATTTACATATGGTAAGCGTGGTTAATAATACGTGTTCGTTTTTTACTTGATTCAAATCCAGAATAAGTGAGTGTTTTATTATGGTTTTTCCTGTGGAAGGAGTGATATTACTTTTTGTTCTCTTTTTTTTGTTTTGAGTCTAATAAATAGAAAACAAACCAAATTACACCGATTACAAGCACACCTTTGATTACTAAAGATACGAGGTCTCCGATTGCATCAATACTATTTGTTATACCTCCAAAAAAACCATCTCCTTTAAATAGCCCAGTTACTCCCCATATTAAAAGTAGACCTACTACAATTGCTATTATTTCAGATTTTTTCATGATTTTAAATATTACTATGAGAATTTGTACCCTATAAGGAGTTCAAGAGCCTTGAAGAAAAATTGTCTATTTGACAATCGCATCAATTCAACACCATTTTTATTACCACTTTCAAAAAACAAGAACTTTTTCTCGTAGTTAGAATGTTCGATAAATAAATTGGTTCCTTTAGTATATAATCGTTTTATCTCATTGAAATTATAGGTAACATCTCCTTTTTTATCTAAGAAAGTAATGAATCCAACTCCCAACTTAATATAAGGTTTGTATTTTTCATCATCAATTATTCTAAATTCAATATAGCCTTTTTCTTCAAGTTCTTTTTCCATATTATCTAAAAGATATATGGTCCAATATTTTTCTGCCCACCTATTAGTCCAATATTCGATTGCTACATCTCTATTTGGGTTGTCATTTTTGTCGTAATATGTTCCACTAAAGTCTTTTATTATTCTGCCATTGTAACTCCATTCAAAACCGTATTGAGTGTCTTGGTAATTAAAATTAAAATTACGTCTCCTTGACACACTTAATAGGTCGGTAATTTGATTGAAATTGATTTCTACGTCCTCAGTTAAAATATCTCTGTTGCCTGAGATTTTAAAAAATGCAAATCCGTTAACACCTATAAAAGAAGCATTATGTTTGAAGCTTTTAAATAGAGAACCGAAAAATCCTTTTGGAGGATTCATGGATTTTTTTAGTGTTGTATATCCTGAGATTAATTTTCCAATTTTCAGAGGAAGAGTAAAGAAATCTGTATCGTCGGTCAATTCTTCTCCCCAATGGTTGATTTTTGGTGCAAACTGTGGCGTTTCGTTTGTTTTTCTATCTTGTTCTGAGTAAAAAGGTTTAAAAGGATCGTAGAAATATTGTTCTTCTTGTTCCTTTTCTTTAGTTTTTTGTTCCTTTATAGTGGTTTTTTGCTGGTCTGATTCATTCTTAAAATAGGCATTATACATTAAGTCGTATTCCGATTTTTTATTTGAATCAGAGAGTATATCATAAGCTTCTTTGATACTCAGAAATTTTTCAACAAAATAATTATCTCCAAAATGTTTATCTGGATGGTATTTGATTGCTTTTTGTCTATATGCCTTTTTTATTTCTTCAATTGTAGCAGAAAAAGAAATTTCTAATATCTCATAATAATTTTTCATTTTATTAACCTCAGTTCGATTAAAAAAGTGCTATCTGATC